>CACZFH010000035.1 GCA_902780395.1 uncultured Erysipelotrichaceae bacterium | reverse complement strand
ATGAATTAAAACAATTTGATTATCATTAGGATACATACGAAATCTAAATGTTTTATACATATACCAAACCTCCTAAATTTAAAATATAATACATTTGTTTGGTTGTCAAGTAGTTATTTTAAACGCACTTTCCTTATAAATAAAAAAAAGAGAATCTATAGCAAGATTTCTCTTATATTACTCATCTTTTGAAGAATAAAAATCATCATCATAAGATTCTTCATGATCATCATTAATTACATCATCATAAACATCTTCTAAAGGATCAGGAACTTTAATTGGATCCTCTTCTACTTCAGCATTTAATCCTTCAGAAGTATAATTTAAATCTAATGGTTCTTGTTCTTCAATAACAGGTTTCCTATTCTTCTTAGTAGGATCGTCCATATGAGGTTCTAAATAGAATAAATTATAATTTTTTGTGAAAATCTTAATGATATCAATAATAAATGCAAGTAAAGTAAATCCTCCCATTATATATAAAACGATTGGGATATGGAAGAAATATAGTACTCCAGCCACTAATAATAAGCCAAGATAAATAAATGCTACAATTAAACCAAAAGCCATTCTTACACAAATAAAGAAATTAGCTAAAGGAATAAATACCAAATAAGAAGCATCTGCATACATCTTTGGATATAAAACATTCAAAATTAATCCAAATAATGCTAAAAAAACAATTACAGATATAACAATAACAATAGTAATAACTAAATTTTCATTCTTTAATAACTTAGTAAAAAAATTCTCTTTGTCAGATTTAACTGTTTCTTCACCCATGATTTCTTCAATCGATTGAGAAACATATTTATCTTTATCATTCACACTACAGAAACGATTATCATCATATACAGCAATAAAAGATACATCTTCCGGACTCTTACCATCTACTATATAATTTGAATTAATTAGTAAAGAATAATCAACTTCTCCTCCCCCACTAATCTTAAAACCAGATTTCTCTCCCGAATCTTTATCAGAACAATAAGAGATAAGTCCAATATTTTTCTTATTTTTATCAAATAACAAAATATTCATACTAACAGCTGTCTTACTAATACCATTATTACGAATCTTCTGAAAAGAAAGAACTCCATTTCCTTGTTCATTAACTTTAGAATTATAAGAAAAATCCATATAATCAAACTTATCTGTATGAACAGTTGCTAATTCATTAACAGGAATTAATTTTCCAACTCCATACTCCAAAGCCTGAACAGAAATAGAAAAAATAAACAATCCAACTAAAATAGCTATTAAACCAATTTTTCTTTTCATAGTAATCATTCCTTTCCATATTTATTTAAAATATAAGAGCAAATATCTTTTTCATCGTTATTCAATCTTCTATACAATATTTCTCTTTCTATATCATCATAAATATCCTGTAAATATTTACCGGGAGCTTTTTTTAACAAATCAGTAATTTTTTTTGTACTGATTTCTATTTCCTTTCTACTTTTAATTGGTAATGCATTATAAGCTTCTGTAATTGCTCGAATATCATGCTTTTTTATCTCACCAGCCACACTATTTACATATAGACCATATTGATAAAGAGCCATCGGATCTAGATTATTTAGAGGTAATACTTTACGTACATCCTCAATAAGATCTCTTTCATTCTTTTGAAATGGATACTGATCCGAAAAATGAATAATACTCCATATTCCAACTAAGCTAATTGTATCAGAATCTAATACTTTATCTAAATTATTAAGTTCTAACTCTTGATCCAAACCTAACTCTAATAATAATTTTATACCATTTTTATAATTTGGACTAGTAAATATTTTATCCAATTCCATTTTTTTTCGATAAAAAGATAAATTACGTAATAATTCTTTCGTCTCTATAATAGCCGTCTTTACTTCATCACTCAGAGAAAAATCTAAAATTGTAGCAAACCTAATAGCTCTTAAAATACGCAAACTATCCTCAAAAAACTTATCATGACTATTACCTACTGTTCGTATTATTTTATTATTTATATCTTCCTGTCCATTTAAATAATCTATAATGTTCCCTTTATCATCCATACATAAAGTATTAATAGTAAAGTCTCGTCTCAATAAATCATCATATAAATTACTAATATATTGAATTTCTATTGGTTTACGATTATTAACATAAGCAATTTCTCTTCTAAATGTAGTTATTTCAAAACGGACACCAGAAAAAATAACCGTAACAGATCCATAATCCTCATTAGGAAGACAACTATCTGCAAAAATTTCTTTTATTTGCTTAGGAGTTGCATCAGTTGCAATATCAATATCATTTGATTCGATTCCTAACAAATAATCTCTTACAAAACCACCAACAATATAAGCTTGATAAGAATGACTAGTTATTTCCTTCAGAAGTTTTAGAGAAACCTCTAACATGAAATTCACCACCTAACCACATTATATCACACTAAAAAGAAAAGAACCTATTTTAGGTTCTTTTTTTACATAACTATAAATTAGTTTACAGCATCTTTTAAAGCGCTTCCAGCTTTGAAAGTAACAGCTTTTCTTGAAGCAATTGTAACTTTTTCACCAGTTCTAGGATTACGTCCTTCACGAGCAGCTCTCTTTGAAACACCAAATGTTCCAAATCCAACTAGTGGAACTTTGTCTCCTTTAGCTAATGCTTTAGTAATTGCTGCAAAAGTTGCATCGATTGCTCTAGTAGAGTCAGCTTTAGTTAATCCTGTAGCTGTAGCAACAGCTTCTACTAATTCAACTTTTTTCATAATTATTTACCTCCCTATGTAAATTAAGCATTTTATCATGCTTACACATTAAAATTACCATGTTTTAAAAGAAAAAGCAACAATTAAACATGAAATTTACTAAGTTTTTTATTGATTTCCGTTAAAAGAGCAATAATATGTCCTACTGAGAATATAAGAACAGATAAAATACTACTAGCAAACCAAATTGACAACATCAACGCAAAATTAAACTCCGTTACTAAGCAAGTACCAAATTGATAATAAGCACTTGTCTTACAAGTAGCAAATAAATTACCAAAAATAATTCCTAAGAAAAAACCAGTAATAAAAATCCCAATTGCTAAGATTTGATAAAAATTAAGAGGATAACTTCTTACTTGTTTTGTAACAGAATGAATCTTAGGAAAATCTTTCTTTTCTTTAGAAATCTCATCAAAAAAGTCCATCTTATTTTGCTCCTTTCTTAGAAACCTTCTTTTTGCTCTTTTTAGGATCTACTTCCTCTGTAAAAAAAGCATGAACTTGTTTCTTAACATCATCAGATGTATCTTTAATCTTATCTTTAACTACATCAATCTTTTCATTAATTTCATTTTCTTCTACAAAAGTATCAACCTTTTCTTTTGCCTCTTTAATACCATCTACAATAACATCATCAATTTCCATCTTATCAAGAACAATATTAACTTTAGCACGTACTTCATCAAAATTACCTTTATTTTTATAATCTATTTTTTTCTTATCTAAATACTCTCTATATAAGAAAATATACCTACCAAATAATAAATGATAAACAAAATCCAAAAAAGAAAGAACAACGCCACTAAAAACAACCGTACTTATTAAATCAACTGCTAATACAAATACACTAACAATAACAATAGCATTATATAACCATTCATTAGTTAATTCATTAAAAGGAGAATTAGTCAATTGAAATTCTTCCCAAACCCTAGAATCTCTAAATAAAGTATGAATTAAATAGATAATAAACAAAAAGTTTAATACAAAATCAAGAGCCGTATTCAAAGAAAATGACTGTATTAATGTCAATATTGAAGTAAACATTACAAAAAAATAAACAAATATTAAGAATACATTCAAATAATTAAAATACTTTTTTCCAAATGAAAATTGAATTAATATAAAATAAACAAAAACTAAAATATAAATACTATTATGATTAATAACACTTGTAATAAGTGCTAAAGAAAGCGTACTGTTAGCAAAAGATTGACTACATAGTACAATTGCCAAAATTATTATTAAAATATAATTTGTAACTCTTTTCCCATTCATATACCATTTTAACTCTTTTTCATCATTTTTCATTTCATCACCTTCTATTATATTATAGCTCCATTAAAAGAATAATAACAGAGAAAACTTTAATTATTTACAATAATATGATACAATAAATGCAACTAGGAGGGGTTAGTATGAAATTACCAAGTGTTGCTTTAGTAGGAAGGCCCAATGTTGGAAAAAGTACCCTGTTCAATAAAATTGTAGGAAAACAAGTATCGATTATTGAAGATTCTCCAGGTATAACAAGAGATAGAATATATCAAGAAGCAAATTATAATAATAAACGTTTCTATCTAATTGATACCGGAGGAATAGATGCTTCAAAAATGGATTTCAATGCAGAAATAAAAATGCAAGCAGAAATTGCTATACAAGAAGCAGATATCGTAGTGTTTATGGTAGATGGAAAAGAAGGTATTACATCAAATGATCTTTTAGTAAGAGATATTTTACGTGGGGCAGACAAAAAAGTAATAGTTGCTATAAACAAAATAGATGTAAAAAGTGCCCAAGAAAATCTCTATGATTTCTACGAGCTAGGTTTTGATACTTATATTCCAATTAGTAGTATTCATAATACCGGTTTCATTGAGTTAATGGATACTATCACAATGAATTTTAAAACACAAGAAGAAGAATATGAAGATACTAGAATCAAATTTTCTATTATTGGAAGACCCAATGTTGGAAAAAGTTCTTTAATGAATGCCCTCTTAAATGAAGAAAGAGTAGTAGTCTCAAATATTGCTGGCACAACAAGAGATTCCATTGACTCTGTTTTAAAATATCACAATGAAGAATTTATTATGATTGACACTGCAGGAATGAGAAAAAAAGGCAAAGTCTTTGAATCAGTAGAAAAATATAGTTTATTTCGTTCCTTAAAAGCCATTGATCGTAGTGATATATGCTTAGTAGTAATCAATGCTGAAGAAGGAATAAAGGAACATGATAAGCATATTGCTGGATATGCCATTGAAAGAGGTAAAGGTTTAATATTTGTAGTAAATAAATGGGATACCGTAAAAGAAACATCTATCCAAGAATTTGAAACCCAAATGAGAGCAGAATTTCAATTTGCTCCATATGCTCCAATCGTATATTTATCAGCTTTAACAAAAAAAAGAATTCATACCTTAATGCCTGAAATACTAAAAGTTAAAGAGAATATCAAAAAAGAAATAAAAACTAGTATTTTAAATGATGTTATAAGAGAATCATATCAGTTAAATTTACCACCATCTTATAAAGGAAAAAGATTAAAAATCTATTTTGTATCACAAACTGGTATCAATCCACCTAAATTTACTTTCCGTGTAAACAATAAAGGCTTAGTACACTTTTCTTATGAAAGATATTTAGAAAATAAAATAAGAGAAAACTTTGATTTTACAGGAACACCAATTATCCTACAATTTAAAAATAGAAATGGAGATGAATAAATGATTATCGGTAATAATAACAATAATCCTAATCCAATGAATAATAATTCAGGATATAAACAAAGCTTTGAAACAAGATTTAATACAATCAAAGAAGAAAACAAGAAAAACGCTAACAATTTGAATCCTTTTAAAGAAGATCCTAAAGCCAAAGCTTTTAGTGATCCAACCAACAAGAGTGGTATGGCGGATAAATCCTTAGCAATCTTACAAGAGCGATTAAGAAATGGTACCATAACAATGGATGAATTCTATAAACAATGTCAAAAATTAAGCAAATTTAGACAACAATAATAACTTCCTACATATAATGATGTAGGAGGTTTTTATTTTGAAAGATTCATTATTTCAAAGAATAGAAAAGAAAACCAATATAAAAAAAGAAACTATCTTAGACTTAGCTAAAAAAATACAAAAAAACAATCCCAAAGATGAAAATACTCTTCGTGAAATAATCCACGAATTAAGTCAAATAACAGGAAAAGAAGTTAGCCTAGAAAAAGAAAATAAAATAATTGAAGCCATACAAAAAGATAGAATACCAAATCAAATGGATAAAATGTTTTAAAAGACTATCTATTTTAGTCTTTTTTAGGTTATAATGATAATAAATAATGGGAGGTAAATATGATTTGTCCTAAATGCCATACTAACATAGAAAAAAATAGTACATATTGTAAATTTTGTGGTTCAAGAATAAGAAATGAAAACTATCTTAAATCATTTTTAGGAAATAAATACAATGATGAATCATTTTCCATACCAGCTTCCCTATTTGGAGCACTATATTTATTAAGTAAAAAATTAATACTACAAGGCCTATTATTAATTCTATTAATATTATTAATAGGATACTATAATACCCAAATAGCTCTCTTTTTATGTATCATAATTCATATCATTTTAGGCTATCAATTTAACAAAAAGTATCAAGAATATGCTAAGCAAAGAACAGCCGAAATCATGATAGAAAATCAAAGAAAATCAAAAGAAGTAATCATAAAAAAATGCCAAAAAGCAGGAAAAAAATCATTTTTTCCAGTCCTTGCTCCTATTGGAATGATTCTAACAATTATATTTCTTTCTAATAATCATATTAACCAAATAGAAACAAATATAGCAAAACAAAAAAGAAACTCAACTAATGAATTATATTATAAAATACCCAAAGAATTAAGAGAAGGAAAACGAAATACCAATACCTACCATCACGTATACTATTATGATCAAGATAATCATTGTAGTATCACTATTATAAATATTCCAAATCAAAATATAGAAAACTATAAAACTACTTATATTAAGAAAAATCAATCAACAGAACAAAAAATAGAAAAGATAAACAATCAATTATGGGAAAAAGAACTATCCTTTACCAAAAATGAAGTAACAGTAAATCTACTAACTACCCATAACAACAATCTATATCATATTCAATATAGTTATCAAGGAGAAAAGTGTAAAGGTTTTATTCAAATATTTGGAACATCACTACTAATAAAATAAGAGATGAGCAATCATCTTTTTAATTAGTTCTTTTTTTTTACTTTTATCATACATATATACTATATAAGGAGAGAAAGAATGGAAAAAAATGAAATTATTAAAAATATAGCCAAAAGAAGTGGAGGAGATATCTACTTAGGAATAGTAGGAGCCGTAAGAACAGGAAAATCTACTTTTATAAAAAGAATGGTAGAAACCCTATTAGTACCTAACATGGAAAATGAATATGAAAGAAAAAGAGCATTAGACGAAATACCACAAAGTGCTGCTGGAAAGACTATAATGACAACAGAACCAAAATTTGTTCCAAATAATACTGCTAAAATAAAAGTTGATGATGTAACCTGTAACATAAAACTAATTGATTGTGTAGGATACATGATTGATAATGCCATAGGAGCTACCGATGAAAATGGACCTAGAATGGTAAAAACTCCTTGGTATAATGAAGAAATACCCTTTATAGAAGCCGCTGAAATAGGTACTGAAAAAGTAATCAAAGAGCACTCTACTATAGGTATTGTAATCGCCTCAGATGGTTCAATTGGAGATTTTCAAAGAAAAGACTACATAGAAGCTGAAAAAAGAGTAGTTGAAGAATTACAAACTATAGGGAAACCATACATCGTAGTATTAAACACAACCCACCCTACTCACAAAGAAACAGAAGACTTAGCCAATAGTCTAAAAGAAGAATATAATGTACCGGTATTACCAATGAATATTGAATCAATGAATGAAAAAGATATGGTCCAAATATTAAGAGAAGCCCTATATGAATTCCCAGTATTAGAAGTAAGAATAAATATGCCAGAATGGATTGCTATCTTAAACCCCGATCATAAAATAAAAAAAGCCTATATAGAATCTATCAAAGAAAGCGTAACAGAAATTGATAAAATAAAAGATGTCGAAAAAATAACCAACCATTTCTTAGAAAATGAATACATTGAAAAAAGTTATTTATCAGACATTGATACATCAACAGGAATCATAACAGTAAACTTAACCGCTCCCAATAAACTATATAATGAAGTATTAAAAGACTTAATAGATGTAGATATCCAAAGTAAAACAGATCTATTATCATTATTTCAAGAATTACATATAGCAAAAAAAGAATATGATCAAATGAAATATGCCTTAAAAATGGTTAAACAAACCGGTTATGGAATTGCTACTCCATCTATAGAAGATATGAAATTAGACAAGCCAGAAATCGTCAAACAAGGAACTAGATATGGAGTAAAACTAAAAGCTGTTGCGCCATCTATTCATATGATCAGAGTCGATGTAGAATCTACCTTTGAACCAATAATAGGTAGTGAAATTCAAAGTAAAGAATTAATTGATTATTTAATGAAAGACCATGACCAAAATCCAAATGAAATATGGAAAAGTGAAATCTTTGGTAGAAGTCTAGACTCTATCGTCCAAGAAGGAATTCAAGCCAAGATAAATCTAATGCCAGATAACATAAGAATAAAATTACAAAACACCCTTACTAGAGTTGTTAATAAAGGTAGTAACAATGTCATAACCATAGTAATATAAAAAAGAAGCCTAGCTTCTTTTCTTATAATTCTTATTTTTTTATAATAAGTTCTTACTTTTAGATTCTCATCAATTTGTACCTTTTTCAACACTTTTGGTTCAGTTTTTTTATTAATATGTTTAAATAATATTAAATCAATATATTTTTCCCGAAGCTCATGAAATCTATTTAAACGCTCTTTATTAGACAATCTACGACTATCAATTTTAAATTGTAAATAATCCTTTCTAAATTCATTTTGTCTCTTTTTCATATATTCATCTAGTGAATCATTATAACTCATACATAACCTCCAAATTTCCTCAGTACATACTATAACCCAAATACAAAGAATAATATAGCTTGTTCTTATAATTCACATTTTTTCTTATAAAAAATCTCTATCAAATCGTACCTTCCTCCGTACTTTACGTTTAGACTTTCCATTCTCAGGTTTTCTATTTAATTGTTCATATAAAAATAAATCAAAATATTTTTCACGGATTTTTATTTTATCACTTTTAGATAAACAACCATTTTTTAGAAGTAGCGCAAAATACTCCTCAGTAAACTCTTTTCTTCTCTTTTCCATATATTCATCCTTATACCTCATACACAACCTCCAAATTTCCTCAGTACATATTGTAACACAAATATAAAGATTAATATAGTTTTTTATGACTGAATCAATTTTTGTAAACAAGAACATACACATAATTCTATAATATCTACTTATGCAATTCAATTAAAACTATTAATTGACATATATCTATTATTTTGCTATAATATGAGCCAACAAAAAAAGGAGAAAAATTATGGAAGAAAAAAGAATAAGTGAAATTAATAATGATATATATTATATATTAACAAAAGATCAAAACAATATTATAGATGAAGAATTTACACATTATATTGGAAAAACAATAGAAGAAAATCAAGAAAAAGAAAGTGCCCTTATTGTCTTAGATTCAGAATATGGAAAAATAACCTGTGGACAAAGATTAATTGAAATATTAAAAGATAATTACAAAACTGTTCAATACTATATACCAAAAAAAGCAGGAGAAGCATCTACATTAATGGCTTTAGCTGCTGATAAACTATATTTAGGAAATGGCTGCATAATACGTCCATGTGATCCAAATATGATTTATAAAGGTGAAAAAATACCAACCTATATAATCAGAGAGTATTTAAAAAATTATAAAGGAACGCCTACCTTAGATCCAAAAGACGAAGGATCATATTATTCTGCTATAGATCAATATAAAAATAAACTATATGATATTTTCCCACATGATCAAGCAATAGCTATTGAAGAATTCATGTTAGAGAATCTAACAAGTCATGATCAAATATTTAATAAAGAAGACTTAGAAATGATGGGTGTTAATATTGAAGGCATACAATCATTTGATTTTAAAACTATAGATGATTTATATTCAAGATTATTTAAGTGGCAAAAAAATGGATATAATGTATTTTTTGATTATATTATTGGAAATATAGTAGTAGGACCTAAAACTGGATATGTTCATGAAACGGAAAGTAAAAAAGGAAAAATAAAAAGCAAAAGATATAGACACATTGATTCAGAACTTTACCTTATTAGTATACAATAAAAAACTTCATCACTGAAGTTTTTTTTAACCCTTTAATATCATCAATAAACCAAATAATATAACATTTTATGACTGAATCAATTGAATATAATTCATATATTGATTATATAAGTCATTTGTTTTAAATCTTATTTCTCCTTCTTCTAATTTCCAAGAGTCCTTATGCTGAACTAAAAAATTTAATACTTCTAAACTAGTATCTAAGACTAGATTTACTTTATTCTTTGTTCTTTCAAGAAGCCCCTTAGTCTCTGAAATATCATCTTTCATAGTATCACTAAACATTAAATCATCATAAAGTTCTACATAATAATCATCATCAATATATCCATGAATATAATCTCTAATTGTTTTATCATCCAAATTATTTAACAAAACATCCATATTTTGATTAAATGAAGACTTCTTATCATTTAAAAAAGCAATAGATTTAGTAAATTCTGGACCATCTTTTTGATAATTATCATAAGACAAAATAGAAGTAAGCTGAGGATCTTGAACAATCTGTAAAGACTCTTGTAAAGATACTGCATAATCATCTAAATATGTCTTAATAGCTTTTTCCACAATAGCATATTTTCCCCTTGTTTTTATTTTCGAATTATATCGATCTTTAGTAACATCCAATTTAGATAAATTAGCTACTTCTTTCTTTAAATCATTTAATAAAGTAGCATCTCTAATTACAATAAATCCTACTAACAAAAACATATTTAATAAAACAAATAAAACACTAAAAAAAACTTTCTTCTTCTTGCTCATAAGAACAATCACCTCTTAAATCAAAAATACCAAACTCAACCAACGATAATACCGTATCTAATTCATCAACAGATACTATGTAATAGCCCCTATGAAATAGATAAGAATAATTCTTAATCAAAGAATAATTCTTCGTTTTATAATAAATATCAAAATCCCCTACTTCAATTTTCCAATCAATAGTGTCTCGATAAAATGCCTCCTTTAAGAAAACAATCTTTAAAAACAAACCAATCTTCTTTACAGAAACAAGAATCTTATAAAAACCACTAAAAGGAATAATTTTTTTCAACATATCGATTATATTATCTAAATCATTTTCAATATCTACTAAAGAATAATTCTTATCATATAAATACACAAAATAATCAGTAGCATTGATTCTCCTAATTTTCAATAGAATCACCTACTACAATATATGTATAAAACCTAAATTATGTCCTTCACTACCAAACTTTCAATTTTATTAAGTACCTCTTTACAACCTAACTTTGTAACACTAGAGAAAACCACCAAGTCATCTCCAACAACTAAATCTAATGTATCTAATATAACCTTCAAATTCTTCTGCTTCTTAACCCCACTTACTTTATCTGCTTTAGTCGCAATAACAGTAACTGGAAGATTATAATACTTTAAATAATTATACATTAATAAATCATCTTCCGTAGGTTTATGACGAAAATCAATTAATAAAAATACTCTCTTCAAGGAATCTCTCTTTTCCAAGTATTCCTCTATCATCATACCAAATTTAGCTTGTGTTTTTTTATCAACAGATGCATATCCATAACCTGGAACATCAATTAGATAAAAAGAATTATTAATACCATAAAAATTTAAAGTTTGCGTTTTCCCTGGATTAGAAGAAGTATGTGCCAAATTCTTCCTTCCTAAAATAGAATTAATAAAACTACTTTTACCAACATTACTTCTACCAACTAATAAGAACTCAGGTCTCCCATTATCAGGATATTGACTTCTTCTAGTCGCAATAATATCCAAATTAGCATCCTTAATTACCATATTATCTCTCCTCATTCTTTTTTTGATGATAAATAACAAGTTCCTCTTCCAAATCATCTATTACTAATAAAGCTTCCTCTAATGTTTTTGTTTTAATCCCTGATGCATACTTATGTCCCCCACCATGATGTCTTTCAGCCACATGATTAATCTCTGGTCCTCTAGATCGAATAGATACTCTATACTGATTATTCTTTTTATCCTCTGTAATAGTAACCCAAACTAATAATTCTTTTATATAATTAAAATTATTAATCATATTACCAGCTGATGCACTATCTACACCTAATTCATTTATCAATTGATCATCAATAACAATATATCCTAACTGATTTTCGCTTACTTTCATATTTAAAGCAATATATCCCTCTAAACGAACCTCATTCAAAGGACGATAATACAACTTTTCATAAGCTTTTGTCAAATCAAATGGATATTTAGCCATATAATCAGCAACTAATTGAAAAGTATGAGACGTACAACTATTAAATAAGAAACGATTAGAATCAGATACCAATCCTAAATATAATAATTCAGCTATTTCACTATTACATTGTAATTCCGTCTCTTTTATAATCCTCATAATAATCTCACATGTAGAAGTTGCTGTTTCATCAATATATTCATACTGACAAAACTTTTCCATAAAAGGATGATGATCAATCTTAATCGTACAAGCATAATCTCCTACATTAGCCGAATCAACTCTCTTCTGATCCGGTGTATCGCATACAATTAATAAAGCATCTTGTACCTTACTGATACGATCTAACTTTCCAATAGAAATAAACTTTACACTACCAGTTCCAATTGCTAAGACAGTCTTTTCAGGATAAGTAAGTCTAATAGCATCTCTTAACGCTAATTGACTACATAAAGCATCTGGATCTACACCAATATGTCTTACAATAACAATCGTTGAATATTCCTTAATTTTCTCTATTAAATCATTAAACATCTTTCATTTCCTATCTATTCATAAATTTTAAAGTTTCTCTAGCAATCATTAATTCTTCATTAGCTGGGATAACATACACAGCAATACTTGAATCATCCGTACTAATTTTTTGGATTTCTCCCCTAGTTTGATTCTTATCTAAGTCAATTTTAACACCTAAACAAGATAATTTCTCACAAATTTCTCGTCTAATCACAATATTATTTTCTCCTACACCAGCAGTAAAAGCAATTACATCAGCACCATTTAATAAAACATAATATTGGGCTATATAATCAACAATTCTTCTAACATATTTATTCTTTGTTAAAATAGCTCTTTCATTACCTTCATTGCAAGCATCAACTAAATCTCGTAAATCATTACTATATTCACTTAATCCTAAGACTCCACTATTTTTATTTAAATCATCAATTATTTCACTAGCATTTTTTCCTTCTTTTTCCATAACATATGGAATAATAGAAGGATCAACATCCCCACTTCTTGTTCCCATCATAATACCCGCTAAAGGAGTAAATCCCATAGAAGTATCAACACATTTCATGTTGTCAATAGCACAAATACTACCGCCGTTACCAATATGACAACTAATTAATTTAAAATTATCTTTCTTTAATAAATCTTTCATAGTAAGAGCTATATATTTATGACTAGTACCATGAAAACCATACTTACGTACACCATAATCTTGATACCAACGATAAGGAACACCATATAAAAAAGTCTCTTCCTTCATCGTTTGATGAAAAGCCGTATCAAATACTCCAACAGATACAACATCTGGTAACACTTCTTTAAAAGCCTTAATCCCCATAATAGCTCCAGGATTATGTAAAGGAGCAAAAGATTTAATATCTTCCAAATCATGAAGAATTTTATCATTAATTAATACACTATCTTGATAACGATCTACTCCATGAACAATACGATGTCCAACACCCTTAATCTCATCCATAGAATGAATTATTTCCAAAACAATTAATTTATCTAATAGAACCTTAACTGCTTCAGTATGAGATAAAAGCTCTACTTCCTCTTGAATTACTTGCCCATTATATTTAATCTGATAGCAAGAACCATCCATTCCTATTCTTTCAAATAAGCCAGTTGCTATTACTTCTTCTTCCTTCATTTCAAATAAGGAAAATTTTAAAGAACTACTTCCTGCATTAATAGAAACTATTTTCATAGAAACTCCTCCTCTAAAACCTATTATAAATATTATACAATAATAATATAATAAAAAAAAGTTCAAATTCATGAACTCTTCTTTTAATCATTTAAATGAAGCCCACAAGAAGGACAATAATGGCAACCTTCTACATTATTTCCACAAATTGGACAAAAATCAATTTTTGAAATAGTTGAATTAAAAACAATTTGCCCATTACCGTTATTTGAAATACTACCATCACTAAGTTTAGTACTAATATTATGCTGTAGCTTAGAAACTTTATTAACCATTTTAAAGCAACAAACAACCATAATTATATAAAATATAAAGAAAATTAAAACAAATAATAAACTATTAACATAAGAAGCATAAAAAATAATAGCATCAAACAAAGCATGAGCAACAGTTGGAACTAAGATACTATAACAAATATTCTTCTTAAAAAGAATCTCATTTTGATTCACACTAGCAATTTTTGCCTCTGAAAAGAAATAACCCATTAATACTGCAAAACAAGTATGTCCAGGAACAGAGATTAATGCCCTTAAAATAGCATTAACAAATCCATTTTGAAACACATATAAAATATTCTCGATACAAGCAAATCCCAAAGAAGCAAACACTGCATACACAATAATATCATAAATTTCATCAAATTCCTTATTATTATAACCAACTAATTTAGTAATAAACCACTTAAATCCCTCTTCTACTAATGCCACAGAAATAAAAGTTGAAATAAAAATACTCAAAAAAGAACCACTTTCTGATTGAAAAAAAATACCTAAAGCAATTTCTACTATAACAACAGGAATAGCACTATAAAAGCCTAAAATAAATATTTTAGCTAACAAAGAACTAGGCTCTTTATTAATATCTTTTACATAAATATAATAACATAATACTACTATCGGAAAAATAGCTGAAGCTAATAAAATACTCATCCTAAAACACTTCCATATCTAAAATTATTAAACAATAGGAAGTAAAAAAAGTCAATTACAAAAAAAGGTTCAAGGTTATTCACCTTGAACAATTTTATAAGTATCTTTAATAATCATTAATTCTTCATTAGTAGGAACTACCCAAACAGGAATTTTTGAAGTCTTAGCACTAATAATTCCCTCATGAACATCTTTAAAACTAGCAATTTTACCATTAGCCTTAGCATCAATTTTAATACCTAAAGGAGCTAATCTACGAATAATATCTTCTCTAGCTTCAATACCATTTTCTCCTACACCAGCAGTAAATACAATAGCATCAACTTTTCCTTCTAATTCAATAAAGTAATCAGCTACATATTTAGCAACTCTATCATTATACATAGTCAAAGCAAGAATTGCTCTATCATCTCCTCTAGCAGCAGCATCTTCAACATCACGACTATCACTAAAACCAGATACTCCAAGAAGTCCACTCTTCTTATTTAAATCATTTGTAACATCAGCAATAGTTTTTCCAGATTCTTTACATACATACTCTAGAATAGAAGGATCTATAGAACCACTACGAGTACCCATCATTAATCCATCAAGTGGAGTAAGACCCATAGTTGTATCTAAACACTTACCTTCTTTAATAGCACTAATACTAGCACCACTACCAACATGACAAATAATTAAATTAACATTATCACGGCCTAGTTTTTCTTTCATAACATTCGTAATATACTTATGACTAGTACCATGAAATCCATACTTACGTACCCCATATTTCAAATACCATTCATAAGGAACTGGATAAATATAATTTTCTTTAGGCATAGTTTGATGAAAAGCCGTATCATATACAGCAACCATTGGAACATTAGGTAAAACCTCTTTTAACGCCTTTATACCAGCTAAATTACCAGGATGATGAAGACTAGCAAATTTAGTCATATCAACAATATCTTTAATTACTTCATCTGTAATTAATACAGAGTCTTTATATTTTTCAGCACCATGAACAACTCTATGACCTACTCCTTTTATTTCATCCAAAGATTTAACTGCCTTATGTTCTAATAATTCATCAATTAATACTTGAACTGCATCATTATGATCTTTCAAATACTTAGATCCCTTAATCTTTTCACCATTTACTTTCGTTGTCCAAAAACTATCTTCCAAACCAATTTTCTCAATATATCCACTGATAATAACTTTTTCTTCTGGCATTTCAAATAACTGAAATTTCAAAGAACTACTACCAGCATTAACACACAAAAACTTCATATAAACTACCTCTCTTTCATTTCACCAATATATTATCAAACAAAAGAAAATAATTCAAGAACAAATGATTTAAGTAAACTTAAATCACTTTGGTCGTTACCTCCCAAAATTCCTGCTTCTTAGAGGAAGTATGCTTCCTTCTCCACAGGCTTAAA
>CACZFH010000034.1 GCA_902780395.1 uncultured Erysipelotrichaceae bacterium | reverse complement strand
AAATTAGAGAGAAAAATCAAAAGGAGTAATGATAATATACTAGTCAGTATTAAATACAAAAATCTCTCTTTGTAACTGACTATATATATCATACAAGGTTATTATGAACGAAGTTATTATAGAGGAGATTGCAAAGGAACTTGGTATTACTAATAAGCAAGTAGAAGCAGTTTTGAAATTATTGGAAGAGGATAATACGATTCCTTTTATTGCTAGATATAGAAAAGAGGCAACAGGTGCTTTAGATGAAGAAGCAATTAGGAGAATACATGAAGTATATGAATATCAAGTAAATTTATTAAAAAGAAAAGAAGACGTCATTCGTTTAATTGATGAAAAGGGAATGTTAACGGATGAATTGGTTAACTCTATTATGGGGTGTACAAAATTAGTGGAAGTAGAAGATATTTATCGGCCTTATAAAGAAAAGAAAAAATCTAAGGCAACTGAAGCTATAGCTTTGGGACTTGAACCCTTAGCTAAAAAGATTATGTCTTTTCCAACTACTGGCAGTTTTGAAGGACTTGCTCATCCTTATTTAAATGATAAAGTAAAGACTGTTGAAGAAGCGATAAATGGAGCGTGTTATATTATTGCTGAATGGATAAGTGATAATGCTGCTTATAGGAGATGGATACGTTCAAGTTTTTATAAAAATGGAGTGATTGTTTCTAAAAAGAAAAAAGATGCCAAAGATGAAGAAGCTATTTATGAGATGTATTATGATTATACTGAAAATGTAAAGAGTATTAAGCCTCATCGTATTTTGGCACTTAATCGAGGAGAAAAAGAAAAAGTATTATCTGTTTCAATTGACGTTTCTAAGGATCAAATAATATCTTATTTAGAAAGTAAAGTTATTAAGAATCCTAATAGTTTTGTTAAAGATCGAGTAAAAGAGGCTATTTTAGATTC
Organism: uncultured Erysipelotrichaceae bacterium; assembly: GCA_902780395.1. Classification (GTDB taxonomy): domain Bacteria; phylum Bacillota_I; class Bacilli_A; order RF39; family UBA660; genus UBA3789. The sequence continues at coordinate 15,734 of CACZFH010000034.1, read as the reverse complement.
TTATAAAAGACTTATTTTTCCTTCGGTAGAAAGAGAAGTTAGAAGTGATTTAACGGAGAAGGGTGAAACTGCAGCTATTGAAAATTTTGGAAAGAATTTGGAAGCTTTATTATTAACTCCTCCTATGAAGGAAAAAGTAGTTTTAGCTTTTGATCCTGGATATGTCAATGGTTGTAAACTAGCAGTTATTGATAAACAAGGAAATTATTTAGATAGTGTGGTTATAAAACCTTTTATTAAGGGAAATGAAGAAAAGAATATTAAAATATCTAAGGAGATAGTTCAAGCTCTTATTAAGAAATATGGAGTTGAGATTATTGCTATTGGAAATGGTACTGCTTCTCGTGAATCAGAAAAGTTTTGTAGTGAGATGATTTCTGAATATCAATTACCATGTAAATATGTTATTGTTAGTGAAGCAGGAGCATCTATTTATTCAGCGTCTCCTATCGCAATACAAGAATTTCCACAGTTAGCAGTGGAAAAAAGAAGTGCTGTTAGCATTGGAAGAAGATTACAAGATCCTTTGTCTGAACTTGTTAAAATTCCTCCTGAAGGAATTGGTGTTGGTTTATACCAACATGATGTTAGTCAAAGTAAATTATCTAGTTCTTTGGACTTTGTAGTTTTAAAATGTGTTAATAGTGTTGGAGTTAATATTAATACGGCATCAGCTTCTTTACTATCTTATGTTTCTGGTATTACTAAAACTACTATTGATAAAATACTAAATTATCGTAAGAGTGTTGGGAAAATTCATAATAGAGAAGAATTGAAAAAGAAGAAAGTATTGTCAGAAAAAGTTTATCAGCAAGCAATTGGTTTTTTAAGAATTCCTGATGGTGATAATCGTTTAGATGCTACAGCTATCCATCCTGAGAGTTATGATGTTGCTAATCATTTATTAGATTATCTTCATTTTACAACTAGTTCTTTAGGATCAGAAGATTTAATAAAGGCTTTAGATGGGATTAATATTTCTCAAATGATAGAATTATTACATACTGATAAATATACTTTAGAAGATGTTATTACATCATTAAAAAAACCTAATTTGGATCCTAGAGATGAATATCCACAACCTCTGTTGAAAAGTGATATTTTAGATATTAAAGATTTATCAATTGGAATGAAATTGCAAGGAACGGTTCGTAATGTTGTTGATTTTGGTTTGTTTATTGATATTGGTTTACATGATGATGGACTTGCTCATATCTCAAAACTGTCAACTAGTTATGTAAAGCATCCAAGTGATTTATTTCAAGTTGGTGATATAGTTGATTGTTATGTAGATGATATATCATTGGAAAAGAATAAAGTTAGTTTAAGCTTAATACCTAGAGAATAAAAACATATTTTCTTTTCTTTTATTATGATATAATTAAAGAAGATAGGGAGAGTTGTTATGAAAGAAAAGTTTAAAAAGATATGGAAATTTATAGGACCAGTGTTTAAAGCAGTATTTGCTGTTATTAAGATGTTTTTTGATTTTTGTTTTTTAATTGTATTATTATATGGAATTCTTTGTGTACCATTACTTGCAGATTATAAAATGTATGTAATAGAAAATGAAAATAATGAAATTAACTATAAGAAGGGAACAGTTATTTATTATAAAAAGGTAGCTGAAAATGAGATTTATGAGAAAGATGTTGTAGTTTATAAACCTGCTCAAGAAATGATTTTTCATAAGGTTCTTAGGGTTATTAATCCAAGTCAAGAAAAACAAGATACTACTAGTGAAACTACTGATACAGAAGTAGTTCAACCTAAAGGATATCATTATGAAGCAGAAGTAGATTCTTATCATAAAAAATATCCTAATCATATTGCCTATGATGATTTATTGGGAAAAGTTGCTCCTATTTATTTACCATATGTTGGTTATTTTGTTAATTTTATTCAGATGAATATGTCTTTGTTCTATATTATTTTAGGAATTTCGGCAGTTGATTTATTATTAAGCTTTTTACCAATTCCTAATCGTAAATAGGAGGATTTATGTTTAAAAAAGTATTATTACTAATTACTTTTTTTCTTACAATTCCAGTGTATGCCAAAGATGATACTCTTTATTTGACAAAACAAAAAGATGCTATTTATTATGATGAGAGATTTATTGATACTTCTTTATTAAGAATGGAAGTTGATACTAAAAAGAATGAAACATATGAGACGTCTTTTAAAATAGAAAATGCTACTGGAGAAGATCAAAAAATCTATTTATTAATGGATAGTAAGTCAGAAGATGGAACTTTTAATGAATTGTTAGAATCGGTTGCAGTACAAGTGACTTATCAAAATAAAGTGGTTTATGATGGGACAGCTTCTATTTTTAATGATTCAGGTAATTCTAAAGAATTAAATGGTTTTATTTATTTAGGAAATATAAAGAAAAATGAAGGAGATACACTAAAAATACTTTTTAATGTTTCTGATAGTTATTATAAAGAATCTAATAATTCTTATGCTTATGTATCTTTTTCTTTTTATACTTTGAATAAGAAAAAGGAATATATAGAAATAGAGACGCTAACGCCAGAGATGTTTTATAATTATTTAAGTGTTTGGATTTTTTGTGGTTTTTGTGCATTTATAGGAGTTCTTATTTTATTTATGCCGATGATTCGGAAGAAGATTCATTTGCCTGAGATTCATTTAAAAAAGAAAAAAGAAGATGAAAATAAAGAAAAAGAAAACTCATAGTTTTCTTTTTTTTTAATATAATAATGTGATTTTTCTACCTTTTGTTTTGATAAATCCTTCATTTTTTAATGAGGTTATTTCTCTAGTCATGGCACTTCTATCTACTGATAGGTAACTAGCAAGTTCTGTATAAGATAGGGGAAGTTTTATTGTTTTAGAACCTCCACCAGTTTTTTTATCAATATATTTGAAATAAGATAATAGTTTGTCTCTAGTAGTTTTTTTTGTTAGTAATTCTATTCTAATATTTCTTGTATTTAATTGTTCTGTTAAAATTTTTATTAGATTTTTTATAAATATTATGTAGAAATCGGTTTTTATAATATCATCATTTGTAATTTGATCATATTCAATAAAAGTTATTTTGGTATCTTCTTTTGTAAAGCAACTAATTTCTTCATTTTTGATAGAAGAAGTTAATGTTCCAAATACTTCTCCTGCACTTAATTCTTCAATTACAGTTTTACTTCCTTCATAATCAGTGTAGATTAATTCAATACTTCCATATTCTATTAGGGCTATAAAATCATCACGGTTTACATTTGACAAGACATTTACATTTTTTTTAAATATTTGAGAATTTGACTTTAGAATTTTCTTTAATTTCAACATTTCTTTTTCAGAAATATTATCAAATAAATTGATCATTTTTTATCACCTTAAAATTATTTTATCAAAAAATGTAAAGTGTTGCAAATGCAACAAGTATTTTTGCTTATTAGATGTATAATTTAATTATGCTGAATATAATAATAAGAAAGGGTCAAAGGAAATGAAAGTTATTAAGAGAGATGGACATATGGTCGAATATATGCCATCTAAAATTGAAGAAGCTATAGAAAAAGCAAATTTAGAGGTAGATGAGGAAGATAGGGCTTCCTCAATTCAAATTAAAAATATTATTAAATATGTTGAACGTTTGGGTAAAAAGAGAATTCTTGTAGAAGATATACAAGATATAATTGAAATGAGTTTAATGAAAATTGGTAAATTTGCTTTAGCTAAGCATTATATTACATATCGTTATACACGAGATTTAGTTAGACGTAGTAATACTACAGATCAATCTATTAAGGAATTGATTGATGGTGGTAGTGAGTATTGGAATACTGAAAATTCTCATAAAGATGCTAAGGTAGTTACTACTCAAAGAGACTATTTGGCAGGTATTACTAGTACTGATATTACTACTAGATTTTTATTACCAGAGGATATTGTAGAGGCTCATGAGGCAGGAATTATCCATTTTCATGATGCTGATTATTATGCTCAAAATGCTTTACATAATTGTGATTTGATTAATTTAGATGATATGTTACAAAATGGTACTAATATGAATGGGGTGATGATTGAGAAACCTCATAGATTCTTAACAGCAATGAGTATTTCAACTCAATTGATAACAGCTGTTACTTCTTCTCAATATGGAGGAGCAACTATTACTCTAACTCATTTAGCACCATTTGTTAGATTAAGTAGAGAATACTATGAAAAGAGATATAAAAAGAGAAAACTAACTAAAGAGCAAATAGATCAATTTGTTGAAGAAGATTTAAGAAAAGAAATTACTGATGGAGTACAGACTTTTCAATATCAAGTTAATTCTTTAACTAATACTAATGGTCAAATACCATTTTTAAGTGTTAATATGTATTTAGGTGAAACAGAAGAGTATAAAGAAGAATTGGCAATGATTATAGAAGAATTTTTGAAGCAGAGAATAGAAGGTATGAAAAATGAAAAGGGTGTATGGATTACTCCTGCCTTTCCTAAACTTTTATATGTTTTAGAAGAAGATAATATAAAACCTAAAAGTAAATATTATTATTTAACTAAGTTGGCGGCAAAATGTACGGCTAAAAGAATGGTTCCTGATTATATATCTGAAAAAGTAATGAAAGAATTAAAAATAAATTCTAATGGAGAAGGAGATTGCTATCCATGTATGGGTTGTCGCTCATTCCTTACACCTGATCGTACTATTTCTTTAGGAAATATAGCTAAAGCTAAAAATTATGTTCCTAATAAGGGAAAGTATTATGGTAGATTTAATCAAGGGGTTGTTACTCTAAACTTAGTAGATGTTGCTTTAAGTAGTGATAAAGATATGGACTCTTTTTGGAAAATATTAGATGAGAGACTTGAGGTTTGTCATAGAGCATTACAGTGTAGACATAAACGTTTATCTAGAGTTACTAGTGATGTTGCACCTATTCTTTGGCAACATGGAGCACTTGCAAGACTAGAAAAGGGTGAATCTATTCATGAATTGTTACATCATGGATATTCAACTATATCTTTAGGTTATGCTGGATTATATGAATGTGTTAAATATATGACAGGACATTCTCATACAGATAATGGTGAGGGTAAAGAATTTGGACTTCAAGTAATGCAAAAATTAAATGATGCTTGTAAAGTGTGGAAAGAGGCAGAAGATATTGATTATTCAGTTTATGGAACTCCTATTGAGTCTACAACATATAAGTTTGCTAAATGTTTAAGAGAAAGATTTGGTGTTATTAAAGGGATTACTGATAGAGATTATATTACTAATAGTTATCATGTTCCAGTATTTGAAGAAATTGATGCCTTTACTAAGCTAAAATTGGAAAGTGAATTTCAAAAATTAAGTCCAGGAGGAGCTATTTCTTATATAGAAACTGCTGATTTACAGAATAATTTAGATTCTGTTATGGAAGTTATTAAATTTATATATGATAATATTATGTATGCTGAATTAAATACTAAATCTGATTACTGTCAAGAATGTGGATTTGATGGAGAAATATTGATTGATGAAAACCTTGAATGGTATTGTCCTAATTGTGGAAATAGAGATCAAACTAAAATGAATGTGGCACGTCGTACTTGTGGTTATATTGGAAATAATTATTGGAATAAAGGAAGAACTCAAGAAATTAAAGAAAGAGTTATTCATTTAGATAATAAGGATTTATAATGAAATATAATAAAATTAGAAAAATGGATATTTCTAATGGACCTGGTGTTCGGGTATCAATATTTTTTCAAGGATGTAGTTTTCATTGCAAGAATTGTTTTAATACTGAAACATGGGATTTTGATAAAGGATTAGACTTTACAGATGAAACAATAGATACAATTATTAAGATTAGTGAGGCTGATCATATTACTGGATTATCTATATTAGGTGGAGAACCAATGCATCCAAATAATATTAAAGGTACAATTAAATTGGCTAAGAAGTTTAGGGAAACATACCCAAATAAAACTATTTGGGCGTGGAGTGGTTTTTTAATTGATAATATTTGTGATAAAGAAATACTTAATTATTTGGATGTATTAGTTGATGGTCAATTTATGGATGAACTTCGAAATCCTACATTGGAGTGGAGAGGTTCAAGTAATCAAAGAGTTATTGATGTTAAAAAGAGTTTAAAGGAAAATAACGTTATTTTATATACTGATTAGGAGGTTTGTATGAAAAAAAATAGAGGATTTGAGATTGCTAAGGGATGGGAAGATAAAGATATTCATCTTCCTATTAGGAAGACTGCACATTCAGCTGGATATGATGTAGAGGCAGCAGAAGATATTGTTATTCCTAAATATTATCCAGGGATAAAACCTACGTTGATTCCAACTGGTTTGAAGGCTTATTGTGGAGAAGATGAGTGTTACTATTTATTAAATCGTAGTAGTGGACCTAAAAAAGGTTTTTTGATGGCTAATAGTATTGGATTAATAGATAGTGATTATTATGAAAACTCTGATAATGATGGTCATTTCTATTTTGCATATTTTAATTGTAGTGATCATGATATAGAAGTGAAAAAGGGTGATATTATTGGACAGGTTGTTTTTTCTAAATATTTAGTGTGTGATGGAGATAGAGCGACTGGTAAAAGAAAAGGTGGATTTGGTTCTACTGATTGATAATTATATATGGCACTTAAGTTAGACTTAAGTGTTTTTTTAATTCTATTTTTAGCTAGTTTTGTCGAACTTGTAGAATCTTTTTTGATTTTATTTTATAGTGGATGTGAAAGGAGGAGAATGGGAGAACTCTTAGATTATAATGGATTAATCTATAGTATTATTGAAAAATATCCTGGTTTTGATAAAGAAGATTTATATCAAGTATCTATGATTGGATTAATGGAAGCAGAAAAGCATTTTAATAATAGTTATAAGACAAAGTTTTCTTCTTTTGCCTATTACTATATTATTGGGGAAATCCATCAATATATTAGAGATACTAATAAGATTAAAATTAGTAGGAAATTCATTGATTTAAAAAAAAGAGCTATACAAGCAAAAGAGGAGATGACGCAAAAATTAGGAAGAATTCCTACTACTTTAGAAATATCTTTGATGTTGGATGAAGATGAGAAAACTATTGAAGAAGCACTTTTAGCTACGGATAAGGTTGATAGTATTGATGCTTCTTCTAATTCATTTCCAAGTTATGATTTTGATATGAGAGAGGATATTTTGGATTTAAGAGAAGAGTTAAAAAAGCTTTCTCTTGAAGAGCAAAGAATTATACAAGCTAGATATTATTATGACTTAACACAGCAAGAAACTTCTCAATTATTAGGGAAGAGTCAAGTTCAGATATCTAGATATGAAGGGAAAATATTACAGAAGCTTAAAACTCGTTTGTAGTTTTAAGTTTTTTGTATTATTCTGACACTTTTGAATAGACTATTTCTAGGTGATACTATGAAGAATACAAAATATGAAAGAATTGCTGATTTTCATAAAGCTTCAGAAGATAGATTGAAGAATGCAGTGATTGCTTTTTTTAGTGGAGGATTTTTGGGGGCTTTAGCAGAAGGCATGATTGAAGCTTTATGCAGTTGGTTTTCTTTTAGTAGAACGATTTCTTCAACGATTATGATTATTTTTTTTATTTTCTTGGGTAGTTTGTGTACAGCTCTTGGCTTTTTTGATAAATTGGTTGAAATATTTAAATGTGGTTTGCTTATTCCAATTACAGGTTTTGCTCATTCTATGACTAGTTGTAGTATGGATTATCGAAAAGAGGGTCCTATCTATGGAATTGGTTCTAATATGTTTAAATTGGCAGGTAGTGTTATTCTATATGGCGTTTTGGCTGCTTGGTTTTTTGGCTTGATACGTTATTTATTAGGAGGGGTAGGATGACTTTCTTTTATAAAAATGTTTATTTTGAAGATACGGCGACGATTGTTGGTCCTTATGAAAAGAAAGGACCATTGCGTAAGTACTTTGATAAATCTTATAATGATTTTTATTTTGGAGAAGATTCGTTTGAAAAAGGGGAAATTAAATTAGTTAGAGATTGTTTGATTCTTATTTTAAAAAAAATTGGAAAAAAGAAGGAAGATGTTGATTTGGTTTTAGGGGGAGATTTACTAAATCAAATTACTGCTTCTACTTATGGGTGTTATGGAGTTGGGAATGGTTTTATAGGTGTTTATGGAGCTTGTAGTAGTAGCGTTTTAGAAATTATTATTGCAGCTAATTTTATAGAGCATCAGCTAATTCAAAATGCTATTTGTTTAGTTTCTTCTCATAATTTAACAAGTGAAAAACAGTTTCGATATCCTATTGAATATGGAGCTTTAAGACCAAATAGTGCTACATTTACGGCAACTGGTTCAGCTTGTTGTTTTTTGTCTTCTTCGAGGATGAAAGTTAGAGTTGAGTGTGCTACACTTGGTAGAATTATTGATTATCGCCAAGATAATCCTAATGATATGGGTAGAGTTATGGCTCCAGCAGCTATTGATACTATGAAAAGACATTTTCAAGATACTGGTAGAACACCTAATGATTATGATCTCATTGTAACAGGAGACTTAGGAAAATATGGAGTAGAAATTGTAAAGGATTATATGTTACAGGTTTATCAAATTGATTTGTCTAATAATTATCATGATTGTGGAGTGATGCTTTATGACTTGGAGGTTCAAAAAGAAGTAAAAGCGGGTGGTAGTGGACCTGTTTGTGGGCCATTAGTGGTGTATTCATATTTATTTGATTTATTGAAGAAAAAGCAATATCATAGAATTTTATTTTTAGCAACAGGTGCTTTGTTTTCTCCACAATTGATATATCAAAAAGAAAAAATCAATTCTATTTGTCATGCGGTTAGTTTGGAGGCGGTATCTTGTTAATAATACGATCTTTTGTTTTTTGTGGATTAGTTTGTATGATTGCTCAGATTATTTTAGATAATACTAAATTAACAACAGGTCATATTTGTTCTATTTTTGTAGTAGTGGGGGCTTTTTTAGATACTTTTCGGATATATGATATGATTATTCAATATGTAGGAGGAGGGGCTCAATTACCTATTACTAGTTTTGGTCATTCTTTGATTCATGGAGCTTTAGCAAAAGCTGATGAAATGGGGATGATTGGAGTTTTTATGGGAATGTTTGATTTGACTGCTACGGGTATTAGTGCTGCTATTATTTTTTCTTTTTTTGCTACTTTATTGTTTAAACCACAAGATTAAAAACCTTTATGTTTTTCTTTTATTCTTTTTTGAAATAGTTTATAATATCATTAGAGAATAGAGGTGAGTTTATGGTTGCTATTTATATTGTATTTTTGGTTATTTTGATTATTTCTTTTATTACAGGTTGTATTATACAAAATAGGGAACATAAACAAAAAGAAAAAGATCGGAAAGAAAAAGTATGAAAAAAGTAATAGATTTTTTCTCTTATCTTATTGATACTATTCAATTAGGCTTTTATTATATTTGTTTAATATTGGCAAAAGGATTCTTTTTCTATTTTTATATTCTCTCATTCTCTTTTGAAAAAATATTTCATTTAAAGGTTTTTACTACTATAAAAAAATTCTTTAAAAAGAAACAAAATGATCCGGTATCTTTTTTAGTAGTTGTTTTAGTATTCTTTATAGGAGTATTTCTTCATACTTATCTATATGTTGATAAAAATGATGTTAAATATATTGATGAGTCTGTATTAAGTAATTCTGTTGTAGATATAGAGGCTCCTCAAGAAACAGTTGTTAGTGATAATGAGACATACTCATATAATGAAGTTAATTTGTTTCGTAAATATGGAAAATATGATATTAATAGTATTCAGTTTTCTCAGTTAAAACAAATTAATGAAGATGTTGTGGCTTGGATTATGGTTGATGGTACAAATGTTAATTATCCTGTTGTTCAGACTGGGGATAATGACTATTACTTGGGACATGATATTATGAAAAATATGAAATCTAGTGGTTGGGTTTTTATGGATTTTCGTAATGCTAGTGATTTATCTGATCAGAATACTATTTTTTATGGACATAATTTGTTAAATAAAACATCCTTTGGTAGTTTAGCTAATATATTTACAGAACAGTGGTTTCATAATTCTAATCATTATATAATTGTAAAGACTGAAAATAGTAGACATGTTTATCAAATATTTAGTTGCTATTATATAGATCCAGAAGTTTATTATTTACAAAATGTTTTTTATGATATGAAATATTATCAAGAATTCTTAGAGAAGTTAATAAGTAGAAGTCAATATGATTTTGGAGTAGAATTAACTACTAAAGATAAGATTATTACTTTATCGACTTGTACTGATGATAATAAAGGTAGAAAAGTTGTTCATGCTAAATTAGTAGAATAAAAACTTTCCACAATTCTGTGGAAAGTTTATTTTATATTAGATATGTTAATTATTTCATTCATATCATCGTCTTTAGCTATTATATTTTTATGTTCTTGTTTGCAAGTATTACATTTATAGATTATTTTATAAGTATCTTTATATTTTTCAAGACCAATTGGTTTTAATAAGCCTTGACATTGATTTAGACGATCTCCTGGATTAATATCTACATGTTTTGAATATAAGCAATATGGACAATGATCTCTTGAAGAATAGTGAAGTGGTTCAACTTTTTGATGGCAGTTTTCACAAATAAAACCTTCATCTAATTCATGAAATTTTTTCATATAATCACCAATTGTTATTATAATATACTTTGACGTTTTTGACAAAACTTTGTTTTTGTGGTATAATATATCCACATTGAGGGTGATAGATTGAAAAAATATGTATCAGCAATTATTTATTTAAGTGCTATGCTAACTTTAACTGGTTGTAATAATGCTGTTAATCATTTTGTTGATTTCTTAGATGAAAGAATTGAAGATTTATCAGATGAAAATACTGATGATGAATTTTCTTTTGAATTAGATGATGTTGCTTATCCTGAAAATGAAGAAGATTGTAAAAACTATTATTATGAATTTGTTAATCCAGATGTATATGAAAATTTAAGATTTGCTTATGATAGCTTTGAAAAATTTCGTGAAAGTGGTGCTGCTTCTAAGCAAATGAAGAGTAATGGTTCTAAACTTAGTTCTACTGATGCAGAGTATATAGATGATCATATGGAATTATGTTATAAGCTTATTAATCAATATGTTGCAGCTTATGAAAGTAATGACGTAGAAAAATGTTATGAAATTGGTAAAGAGTTATATGATTTATATTATAGTTTTGGACCTGAAATATTATATAAAATTAAGATAATGCAAAATTTACCAAAAGATTTTCAAAGTCCTATTGTGGATGGTAATTCTTATGATAGTATGGGAAACATTATTTTGGAAAATGGTAATAAGATATGTTTAATTGGACCACCTGATGATATTGTTGGAGAAACCCCTGAATATGGTGATTTATATGATGATATGTACTTTAGAAGTAGGTGGTTTCGTAATATTCCAGCATTTATTCTTGATTATTATGACGTTTTTTATGCAAAAGATGATGGGAATGTTTGCTATATAATGGATTATTCTTTAGCAGAAAGAGCTTGTAGACGTGGTTGGGAAGAGATATATGCTGAAGGAAGAGAAATGTATGGTGATAATAGAATTAATAGAGTTTATGACTACTATTTTTACATGGATAAAAAGAAAATTGGAAAACTAAGTAGTGAACAAATAGATAGAGTTAATGATATATACTATATAGAAGATATTGTTGCTTCCCATGAAGGTGACCCTTATCAAGTAGATACTGCTTATAAAAGTATTGTGTATGAATTACAAGAACATGGTTATCAAATGTATTTACAAAATAGTTCAAAATAATATATAAAGAATAGTTTTTTACTATTCTTTTTTTATGATATAATTTTAATAGAGTTCGGAGTGATAGCAATGAATATAGAATTTAGAATTCATGATTTTGAAGGACCGTTAGATTTACTTCTTCATTTAATAAAAGAATCTAAAATGGATATTATGAATATTGAAATGGAATCTATTACTAATCAGTATTTAGCCTTTTTAGAGCAACAAGAAAAAATGAATTTAGAAGTATCATCTGAATATTTAGTTTTAGCAGCAGAGCTTTTAGAAATAAAATCAAAATTACTTCTTCCTAATCAAAAAGTAGATGAGGAAGAGGTGGAGGAAGATCCAAGAGAAGAGTTAGTTGAAAGATTATTAGAATATCAAGCTTATAAAGATATTACTAAAGTATTACACGAAAAAGAACAAATTAGAAAAGATATTTATACTAAAACTCCTGAAAATTATTTACAATATTTGGAAGAAGATAAAGAAATACATGCTGATGTAACATTAGATGATTTAATTGAAGCGTTTGTAAAATACTATCAAAGAAAGAAACAAAATAAACCATTGCAAACGAAGGTTACGGAAAGTGAAATTAGTGTTAGTTCTCGTTGTTATGATATAAGAAGAATGTTAAAAAAGAAAAAGAAGGTCTCTTTTTTTGAATTATTTCCAATATCTACTAAGGAATATATTGTAGTAACTTTTTTAGCTATTTTAGAAATGGCTAAAAAACAGGAATTAAAAATCACACAAAAGAATTCTTTTGATGATATTGTTTGTGAGGTGGTAAACAATGAATAAGGCGGTATTAGAAGGTTTGTTATTTGTTGTAGGAGAAGATGGCTTACAGTTAGAGCAAATTGAAGAAGTTTTAAATATTTCTGATGAGGAAGCAAAAACTTTAATCATGGAGCTAAAAAAAGATTATGAAGATAGTAGTAGGGGACTTAGAATTGACTTTTTGGGTAATCGATTCAAATTAACTACAAAGTTTGAACATAAGGAGTATTATCAAAAATTAATTGAAAATCCAGAGACGAATTCTTTATCTCAAGCTGCTTTAGAAACTTTAGCAATTATTGCCTATAATGAACCAATTACAAGAGTTCAGATTGATGCTATTAGGGGAGTTGGATCTGTTTCTATTTTAAGAAAACTAGTTGCTAAAGGATTTATTAAAGAAAGTGGAAGAAGTGAATTGCCAGGAAGACCTATTTTATATGAAACAACAAATGAATTTTTGGATTATTTTGGTCTATCTTCTATTAAAGATTTACCAAATATGGATGAAATTATTGAAAGTGTTTCAGAGGAAGAAGTAGATGAAAATCCTGATTTATATACATCTAGGTATCAAGAAATATTAGAATAATTAATTGATTATTAATGAGAATTATATTCTCATTTTTTTTTATATTGTTTTTTTATAATCATTGACATGTTTTTTTTATGTACTATAGAATAGTTAGTTGGGTGGATGATAAAAAATGAGTTCGGATTTATTAAAAGAATTATACGAGAATCATTATAAAGCTTATGAGAGTTTGGAAAATATAGTATTATCATTAAATGATTCCCTAACAGCTTATTATTTTGCTAGAGACAATAAAACTTCTAGACTAGAAGACTATATGCAAGTAATATTTAATAATAATGATTTGGAAAAAGTTTGTTTATTTGCTAGAGATGTAGAGAAAGCTGATTTAGAAAAATGTGCACAGTTTATTATTGATAGCAAAAGTTCTAAATGGAATTTTATGTATGCTAAATATATGTTAAATGCTTTAAAAGATGTTTCTTTAGAAAGACATGGTCAAGTTGCTCTTGATAATGAAGATCCTGAATGGTGTTACCGATTTGCTAGTGAATTGGTATATGATATATCTTTATTTGAAAAAGTTGTGTTAGAAAGTGGTAGTGCTAAATATAATTATTTATTTGCTAAAACTGTGAATGGAGCAGATATTGAGAAACTTGGAAAAGCAGTAATTGAAAGCAAAGATCCATATTACAATTATTTATTTGCTAAAAATGTGGATGGAGCAGATATTGAGAAACATGCCAAAGCAGTAATTGAAAGCAAAGATCCATATTACAATTATTTATTTGCAAAAGATATTCCAGTAGTTGATAAGAAAGAATTTGAAAAAGTAGTATTAGAAAGCAAAGATCCAAAGACTAATTATCTTTATGCGAAGGATATTTCTTTAGCAGATATTGAAAAGCATGGTAAAGTCATAATTCAAAGTGAGGACTTGGAGTATAGTATTTTATATGCAAAGGATATTTTAGGAGCTGATATTAAAGGACATGGTAAAATTGTACTTAAGAAAGGTGATGCTAAACAGAATTATTTGTATGTAGCTGGTCATCTAGACGCTGATATCAATGCTCATAGGGAGTTTATTATTGCAAGTAAAGATCCAGAATTTAATTATTATTATGCATTGACGTTTATTACTGATATATCTGTTTTTGAACAAATAGTATTAGCTAGTAATGATCCACAGTGGAATTATCAATTTGCTAAAAATATTCCTGGGGCTGATATGAAAAAACATGAACAAGTAGTATTGGAAAGTTTGGATCCAAAATGGAATTATTATTATGCTAAAAATATTCCTGGAGCTGATATTGAAGCTCATGAAAAAGTAATTCATGAATGTACAGAGCCATCTGAGTTTATTGCGTTTTTTGATTATTGGTATGAAAATGAATATAATAATAAAGAAAAGAAAAAAACAAAAATATATTGTAAATAATAATAAAGAGAGAATTGATATTCTTCTTTTTTTGATTGACTGAACCAGCTAATTATGTTATTATAAGCGACTAAGTGGAGTATAATGGAGCAAATAATAGGAGAAGGTGTATATGATAATGGTTCAAAAAGAATTATTAAAGAAAATTATATGTTCTTTTTCAAATTTATCGGTTGAATATGAGATAGAAATATTAAAGCATCATGATTCAGAACTAGCTTTTTATTATGTGTTAAGAAATTATAATAATAGAAATTTTATTATTACAGATTGGGAGAATATTGTATTAGATAATAAGGATCTTTATTGGAATTATCTGTTTGCTAGTATTCCTGGAGCTGATGTTAAAGCTCATGGAAAAGTAATAATAGATAGCGGAGATCCAAAATTTAATTTTTTCTATCTTTCTAGAGAAGGGGCTGATAAAGAAGCTCATATTAGAGAAATACTTAAAAGTAAGGATTTATTATATAATTATGCATGTATTAGAGATTATGATTGGGTAAATGTAAAAGACCATTTTTTGGCAATGATAGGTGATTCTATTGAAAGAAAGATGGAATTTGTGAAATTTTTTAATGATGGCAGTAAAAGAGAAGTTTGGGATATTATTGAACCTTTGATTTTAGAATTAAAGGATTTGGAATTTAGTTATTTAGTTGCCAAAAATATAAATTGGGCTGATGTTAGAGCTCATGAGGGTATTGTTTTTGAGAGTGGTAATCTAGAGTGGATTTATAAGTTTGCAAGGGATATAAAAGAAGCTGACCGGAAAAGACTAGCTTATCCAATTATTCTTAGTAAAGATCCAGAATGGAATTATTTGTATGCTAAAGATGTTCCAAATATTGATATTTTTCCTCATGAAAAAGTTGTACTAGATAGTAAAAATCCAGAATGGAATATTAAGTTTGCTATAAATGTTCCTGGGGCTAATATCAAAGCTCATAAAAAAGCTCTTGCTGATTCATTTATTAACATTTCTGAAATTATTGATCAAGGGTTGAAAGAGTCAAAAGTATTGATGAAATAAGAAATTGATTAAAAGAAAAAGGAAAAGTAAACGTAAATTTTTAGACTAAGGTCCGTTTTTTAACGGATTTTTTTCTTTTTCAGAGTTATTGCCGTTTCTAGAATGTTAAACGGAAATAACCTTGATA
>CACZFH010000033.1 GCA_902780395.1 uncultured Erysipelotrichaceae bacterium | reverse complement strand
GCTCATAACCGGGCGGTCACAGGTTCGAGTCCTGTAGGGTCCACCATTCATGCGAGTATGGCGGAATTGGCAGACGCGCTAGACTTAGGATCTAGTGTCATAGACGTGCAGGTTCAACTCCTGTTACTCGCACCAGTGACGAATCTGTTCGAAATATTCGAACTTTAATATAGAGAGAACTTGCAAAAAGTTCTTTTTTATGTTATTATGAATGTGTCAAGGAAACTTGCATACAATAAAAAAGAGGAACATTTGGTTCGCAAGTGAATGTCGCCTCAAATTAAATTTGGTTTGACACTCAATCAGTGACACTCAATCAGTGCTGATTAGAGTGTCATATTTTTATTGCTATTACCAATAAGGTAAGGAGTAATAAAATGATAGCAATAAGACGAAGGACTTTTATTATAAAAGTTCTTTTCTTCATTGTATCCCTCCTTTCTTTCTCAAGATTGGAGGACGACACTCACATCAAATGTTCTTAATAGAATTATAACAAACGTTTGTTCATGGTTCAATAATTTTATAGTGTATTTTTCCGTTATTTATAATCAACTATGGTATTTTGATACTTGTGTCAAAATACCTAGGAGGTTAAATATTTTGTCATAAACAAAATATTATGGTATAATAACTATCAATTTATTTTAGGAAGTGATTATTTTGATAGTTTATAGATGCATTAGTGAGCGAGAACTTGCATGTATGATTGGTATTCTAAACGATGTAAGTGGACCTCGTGGTAAAAACACTTTTGAATATGAAAAAAATGTAGAGTATAGACATTTCTTTTATCATTATGATTCAGCAATTTCTTTTATGGATTCGCAAAACTTAGATAGATATTATAATAAATATTCTATTATTATGGCATATGATATTAAAGATGAACTTTTAAAGGAATATTTTGGGTTGGGACAATATAATTTAAGTTGTGTACCTAATGGTTATAAAGACAGTATATTGCAATATTTTAAAACAATATATTTTCCTGAATTTGCAATTCCAAGTTCCTTAATTAATAAGGATATGATAGTAGGAATTGGAAATAAAAAAAGAATTACTCCTATAAGTTATATATATTATGACGATATGGAGGATAGTATTAGAAAAAGTGAACAAAACTTTTTGGAATATGAAAAATGGTTATTTGAAAATGGGACAAATGTTACAAAAGATTTAGTATTAGAAAACAGTGAGAAATTATTTCCGATTAACAATGATAACATAAATAAAAAGTTGTAGATATCTACGACACTCGCACCAGTGACGAAAATGATGAATTTTGTATCAATAAAAAATATATTTATCAATTAAAGTATTGTAATAAAAAGTATGAATTAAATGACTATAAACCTAGATATAGCACAACAAGAGAGATAATTGGAACTCAAAAGTATTATGATAAAAATCTATTAAAAATATCCGAAATAACATGGGTTAGTGGAAAAATAAGAACTGAAAGAGAAAATGTAGTTGAAGGGACAATTGAAGAAATGGCTGTTAAACACCAAATGGGTATAGATTGTTTTAAACACTTTAGATATTTAATAAATCAAATACTTCCATTTAAAGAAGAAGTAATTTCATCACTAGTAAACGAAGAACTTATTAACAAATTCAATCTATCAATATTCTTTCCAGAGTATTCAAAAGAAAAATCTGAAAATCAATTAAAAAAAAATAAATAGCAAATTTAATAATTATAAGCATTCTATTGAATGCTTTTTTTATGTAATCATAATTAAATCTAAGACAAATAGGATTCAGAAAGAAGGTTTGGAGAAAAATCACCTCATATTCATAATACCAGCTCATGACGCACTATTTGTTAACAAATCGTACACAAATGAAAATATTCCACAATAAAAATATAGTAATTAAAATTATTACTATTTTTTAAAATACATTAACAAATAATAAAAAATATGATATATTAAAGAAGAAATAAAACCATAAGGAGGGCCTCAATGATTTTAGATATAAACTGTAAAAGTATAGCAATGAACAACATATTATATGCTGTTAAAAATATATTAAATATAATAATGATAATTGCTCCCATATTAGCAATAGTAAGTGGAGTAATAATGTTCACTAAGCTATTACAAAACCCAGAAGATAAAAAAGCACCAAAACAATTATTAAATACCATAAAAGCCTTAGTAATAATATTCTTTATCCCATTATTTGTAAATGTAACAATGAGAGTAATAGATAATAGAACAGATGTAAGTGCCTGCTACAACAGTGCTAAAAAGCCATCTATATCAACAAAGTATATTCCAACAACAACCAAAGAGGGGCAAAATGTACTAGTCCCAGCACAAAAATATGAAAAAGGATCATCTGGTCAATTAGATTTCAGTTGTAAGAGCAACATAATAAAAGCCGAATTATCTTGTCAAACGTTAAAAATTGTTGAGCAACACTATAAAGATTTTAATAGTACTAACTTTAAAAGTTATATAGCTCAACAAGGAGGCTTTGATAATTATGTAAATACTCTTGGAGGAATCTTTAAAGAGTATTATGGAAAAAAAGTAAAAGTAACAACCGTAGCAGAATTTCAAAAAGTAGCAGAATATGTCTTTGGTTTCTTAGCAATGTATGGTGCTGATTATTATAACGGAAAAGGTAGCAGTGGATCCCATTATTGCAAATGGGGCGGAGGTTGTCTATATTACAAACAAGGAGGTTCTTATGCCGCAGCTGCTCCAGACGCCTTTTATTTAGGAACATATAGACATGATAATAATGGATTATCTGATAGTACTCATTTTGACAAAATGATGTCCAATGTAAATAATCCAAATATAACAATAAATTGTAACTATGTAGCAGATATGGTGTACGTGAAAGCCGGGTTATTAACTGATGTCTTAACCGATAGATTTATTACCTTAGCCAAAAGAAAAACATCCAAAATAATAACAGAGTTCTCTGATTTAAAAGTAGGGGATCAAGTTCATTTCTTTCATGGTGAATTAGATAGATCAAATCCTGACACATGGAGAGGCAAAGGTTGGGGGCATGTAGCTTTTGTAGGAGAAGTATATCCCGAAAAACATAAAGTAGTAATGTATGACGGAGGAAGATATTTTACTGATCATCAAAACTACAAATGGACCATTGATTCATCTAAAACAACAAAAAAACTACATGGTTATGAAAATTGGGCAGCCTTCCGATTAGTAGAACTAAAATAAAAAAAAGGATTTATATAATTCTTTTTTTTTGAAATAAGAAGATATTAAAATATTAAATTGTAAATCTTTATGTTTAAAATAATAAATGATATAATAAAAGAGGTGATAACATGAATATCTATCAATATATAAAAGAAAACGGAAACTTCTCATTTGAAGAAAAAAAAGTTAATGAAGTAGACTATATTATTTTTTCTTTTTTATCTTATGCTGACTTTACAAAAGTTTTTGAAGAAAACGATAAGTATACATTACAAGAAGTAGGTAGAATTCACAAAGAAAAACTACCAGGAAAAGACACAAATGTAATAGCTGTAAAAGAGGGTAATAAACTATTACGAGCAATGATGAATACAAAAAGATATAAAGATTGTCTTCTTTATAATCATATTTATATTTCAAATGATAATATTCAATTTGGAGCAATTTCAATAGAATATCAAAAAAACAAAGTTTATGTTTCCTTTGAAGGTACAGACCAATCATTTAGTGGTTGGAAAGAAAACTTTATACTATCATATAATAACCTAACTGATTCCCATAAATATGCTATTAAGTATCTTAATAAGTATTTTACTTGGAATACCAAAGAATTAATAATTGGTGGCCATTCAAAAGGAGGGAATCTAGCATTAGTTGGATCAATGTATTGCAACCCATTAGTTAGATTCCATATTAAAAATATCTATGGAGCCGATTCTCCAGGTATATTAGAAAAAGAATATCATTCAAAAAGATATCAAAAAGTAAAGAAAAAATTTATTCATATTATTCCAGAAAGTTCAATAATAGGAATATTGCTATATAATTCAAACAACAAAGTAGTAAAAGTAACAAACAAAACAATATTAAGTCATAACATCTTTTATTGGGTTATAGAAAAAGATCACTTTGCAAAAGCTACATTAAGCCCATTAAGTAAAGAATTAAATAAAGAAATATTAAAATGGGTAAAACAATGTAATAGAGAAGATAAAGAAGAATTTGTTAATAATTTTGATACTATTCTAAAAAAAGCAAAAGTAACTACAATATTAGATTTAAAAGCCAAGAAAAGAAAAATAATTGAATTATTATATGATAGTAAAGATATGAGTGAAACATCAAAGAAAATTATTATAGATCTAATAAATATTTTAATTAAATGTTTTAAAGATACCAAAAAAGAAGAACTAAAAAATGCTATTAATAATTTTTATACTATTATAAATAAGGGAATAAAATGACCTATACAAAGAAACAAATCATATGGATAGATAATAAATTGAACTCATTAGAAAAATCCAAGTTTAGAAGTTCCTTTCATTTAAGAAAATATATGAAAGAATATATAAATGATAAAGGAATAGATACCATAGAACAACATTGCGAAGATTTTATAAATAAAAATCTTAAAATATATAATAAAGAAAAAGATGGACATCAAACCCCCACCAAAAATCATCCAGTATTTATAGCTCAACATGCAACAGCAACCTGTTGCAGAGGGTGTATAGAAAAATGGTATCATATTCCTAAAGAGAAAGAACTAGATGATAGAGAAATAAAGTGTATTAAGGCAATTATAATGAGTTGGATAAATAGGGAGTTGAAAAAATAAAAGAATTATTTGAACAATTTTT
This sequence comes from uncultured Erysipelotrichaceae bacterium, assembly GCA_902780395.1. GTDB lineage: Bacteria > Bacillota_I > Bacilli_A > RF39 > UBA660 > UBA3789. The sequence goes on along the minus strand of CACZFH010000033.1, from coordinate 15,162 downwards.
ATAATTATATATTTAATATATACTATTTTAGCTGAAATGTATCACCAAGAGTAAGAAAAAAAGCCAGTATAAATAAAACAGGAGGAAATATGAAGACAATAATGCTAGATATGGATAACGTTATAACCGACGGTTCATTCAAAGAACTAATAGAAGAGTTTCTAAATACAGAGATAAACCTAGAGCAAACAACAGAATATGATTATGTTCAAAAATATACAGCTCCCTTTAAAAAAGAATTTTGGGAATGGATAAAAGATAAAAACTTCTATGAAAATGCTCCTTTACTTGATAATTGCAAAGAAGTATTAGAAAGAATAAATGACAAATTTAATATTTTTATAGTAACATCATATCTATGGAAAGAAACAATTGACTTAAGTAGTAATAATTTAAAAAACAAATATGAATACCTAAGAAAAGAATTACCATTTATTTCTCCAGAAAAATATATCTTCACAACTAATAAGAACTTATTAAATTTTGATATAAAAATAGATGATAGAATAGATAATCTAAAAGGAGGAAAAATAAAAATATTATTTACCGCTTGGCATAACAAAAACATATCAGATGAAGAATTACAAAAAGAAAACATTATCAGAGTAAATAATTGGCAAGAAATAGAAAAAATACTTACAAAGGAATTAAATATATGAAGCAATGTATCCTAATAGGTGGAGGAAACACAACAAATCCAAATAACCCTTATGAAACAGAACATATTGATAAAAGAATAGTTGAATTAGCAAATAAAGAACAACCAATTTTTTTATATATAGGTTTAGCTAATTCATATGCCGATTCTAGATATGATCATATCAAAAAAATATTTCAAAATCTAAAATGTCAAACTCAATACTTAAAAAAAAATAATGTCATTCACAATCCAAAAATTGTAGAAGAAAAAATAAATAATGCAGATATTATATATATAGATGGAGGAGACACCTTAAAACTATTAGATTATGTAAAAAAATATAGTATTGATATTCTTTTAAAAAAAGCCTATGAAAAAGGAACTATATTAGTAGGTAAATCAGCAGGAGCAATTTTATTATCAAAAGCAGGGTTATCTGATTCATATATATTAAGAGGAGAAAAATCTACATATGAATTTGTAGAAGGTTTAAATATAGAGTCAATTATAATATGTCCACACTATACCAAAGAAAAACAATCAATAATAAAAGATAAATTAAAGAAAAAAGAAATAGTATATGGCATACCAAATCAAACAGCTCTTGTCATAAAAGACCATATAATAGATAAAATAGAAATAGAAAATGAACAAGTAAAAATAATAGAAAGATAAAATATGAGAAAACTAAAACAAACTATAGGAAAAATATTAATAGTTATACTATTAATAATAAGTTATCAAAAGGTAATAAATTATATAGAAAAAGAAAATATTCCCCAAAAAACTACCATAGAGGAAAATCAAAATTTAAATAATTACCCATTTCAAATTCATTTCATAGATGTTGGAGAAGCAGATTGTATATTAATTAATAATAATAATCAATATGCTTTAATAGATGCAGGTAATAATGAAGATGGAAATAAACTAGTAACTTACTTTAAAAGTATAGGAATTGAAAAATTTCAATATGTAATTGGTACCCATGCTCATGAAGATCATATTGGAGGAATGGATAATATAATAAGAAATTTTGAAATAATGCACTTCTATATGCCTAAAGTCGAAGTAAATATGAAAACATACCAAGAAATAAGAGAAGAGCTAAAAAAGAAAAATATATTATATGAAACACCAAAAATTGATAGTACTTTCACATTATCTAATACAACAATAAAAGTATTATCAATAGGAGATGATAAAGAGGATATCAATAGCACTTCTATTGTATTAAAAGTTACATACCAAAATACAAACTATTTATTAATGGCAGATGCAACCAATGATGTAGAACAAAAAATACTAAATAAAAACATTAAAAGTGATTTAATTAAAATAGGTCATCATGGGTCAAATCATTCTTCAAGCGCCACATTTTTAAATAAAGTAAAACCAAAATATGCAATTATTTCAGTAGGAACACCAAACGATTATGGTTTTCCCAAAAAAGTAACATTAGATAAATTAGAAAGAATAGGAGCAAATATATTAAGAACAGATGAATTAGGTACCATAATAGCATCTTCAGATGGAAATAATATTTACTTTAATTATCTAAAAACAGATACAAACTATATAGAAAAATGAAAGAAATTCTTTCATTTTTTATTAATTTAAAATGTTCAAAATGAAATAGTATTAATTAAAATACCATGAATTTTATATGGTTTTTAAAGTTCTACTAAAGGTAGACCAATACATTAAAATGTATTAAAAAAATACCATATAATATAATTAAAAAGGAGAATTAATATGTATAATTGGTTTGAACATGAACTAGATAGTGAAGATATTTATAATAATGTATATGGAATTGATGATGAAATATGGTCAGATAACATACTTAGACTTAGTCCAAGAACATTACTTTGGACTTATTTGCATTTTCAAGATTTAACAGAAGACAGGATAATAATAACAATAAACGATTTCGAAACAGCAAGATGTAAGTATATTAATTGTGGCTACCCAATAGTTTTAAATACATTTAATGAAGATGAGCTTATCAAATGGATGGATAAATGTTCCCCATGGATAAGCCGAAAACCAAAAAACAATAATTATAGCTGGGAAATTGATATGAATTTAATCTCAGACGTTAATACTTTATCAGATAATGAAATAGTACTTGTTGATTTTAATGAAAGAGCCGCTAGAGATTATTTAGCTTTAATAAACTTAGAAATTGATTGGTTGAAAATGTCAAGTGAGGAAAAAGTAAGTAAAATAACACCACTATATTTATATTCACAAAATACTACACCTTTACCTTATGAAGAAATGAAAAAAAAAGTTAAAACATGGAAACATATCCCTGAAAAATATAAAGATGAATAGAAAATACAATTATTATTTAAAATCAAATAAATATAATATAAAAAAATGAAAGAAAATCTTTCATTTTTTTAATTCAATACCTTTATATAAAGAAAAAGTATTAATAATATCATCTACATTCAAACAATTTGTCTTTAGTGATTTAATACCTCCATAAAAAAAATGATAATCCTTATCAAAATCTTTTTTAAGTGATAGCAAAGAATCATTCTTCTTATAATACTTCTTATACTTATATTCAACACTATTATTTTCCTTTAATGGAATAACTTCAATTAAAGTAATTGCATATTCATAATCATTACATTCCACTCTAATAGAACTAAGTATTTTAAGATGATTTAATTCAACATATTTCTTATTTGGTAAAAAACAAAGTATAACAATTCCTAGAAAAAGAATAAAATATTTATATTTCATTTAAATCTCCCCCTAATAATATTATCTGATAAAAAAGAATTTCTTTTTCGTATTTTACTATTAATTTTAACAATAGAATCGTTTAATTCATTTTTATCAATAGAAAAATAAGAATAACCAAATATATTAGTAAACCATAAATTATAGAGTAGAAATAAAGCACCTAAAATAACACCTCTTATTCCAAAAAAAGAAGACAATATTAAAATAAGTATTTTATATGTTCTAAGAGCATTACCAAGCTCTATAGAAGGAAAAATAAGGCCTGCTATCGAAGAAATAGCAATAACAATAATCATGATAGGAGATACTATTCCAGCTGCCACAGCAGCATCTCCTAAAATCAATCCACCAAGAATAGAAATAGCCGAACCAGAAGTAGTACTCATCCGAATATCAGATTCTTTTAATATTTCAAAGCAAAGAATCATAAATAAAGCTTCAATAGGTGCTGGAAAAGGAACATAACTTCTTCCTGCTTTTAGCATTAATAATAAAGGCAAAGGAATTAAATCATAATCTCTAGTAGTAACAGAAAGATATATTCCAGGAGTAAATATTGCTATAAAAAAAGCAAAGAAACGAACAAAGCGAATAAAACTAGCATTAAATGGTTTTTGAAAATAATCATCAGTAGTATGAAAATAATCAAGAAAAAGACTAGGTAAAATCAAAACATAGGGGCTTGTATCAACAATAATAACTGCTTTCCCTTCAAGTAAAGCCATACATGCTTTATCCGGCCTTTCAGTAAGCATTATTGTAGGAAATAAAGAACTATTATTCTCTAGAGAACTCTTCAAATAACTTGAATCAAGAATCCCATCAATATCAATCTTATAAAAACATTTTTCAATATGATTAATTAAATCACTTTTTACTATATTATCAATATAAATAATACTAACCCTCGTATTAGTATAACGACCAATATAATAATCTTTATACATTAATCCTTTTTTTATCCTTCTTTTTATTAAACCTAGATTAATAATAAAAGACTCAGTAAAACAATCTTTAGGTCCCATTAATGATAATTCACTTTGACAAACACTAACTCCACGATCTAATTTCTTTTTAACTTCACATGCATATATTTTATTAGTAATAATTAAAACATAACCATTGTCCAAATAGAAAAAAGATTGTTTCATAGAAATCTCTTCTAAATTACAAATTGGAAGATTCTTCTTTAAATCCTGAAGTTGTTTCTTACTCAAAGCACATATTCTATTTAAAACAAAATTATTAATACTATTTTTATCACATAATTCATCATTATAAATAAGATAAATTTTAAAAGATGATATCATTAATTCTTTAAAAACATAGTTCTTATTCTTTAATAACTTAATAAATTCTTCCATAGAATCCACCTATAATAGTATGAGTATTTATAAAGAAACTATGCTATAATAAAGAAGAGGTAGATACTATGGAAGTAAAAATAGAGAAACTAGATAATTTAGGAAGAGGAATAACATATATAAATAATAAGATATGTTTTATACCAAATGTACTTCCAAACGAAATAGTAGAAATAGAAATTACAAAAGAAAATAAAAAATACCTGGAAGCAAAATGCATAAATATAAAAGAATCATCTCCATTTAGAATAACAGAAGAATGCCCATATTCAAATGTTTGTGGAGGCTGTCAATTAAATCATCTTTGCTATAATGAAGAAAATAGATTTAAAACAAATAAAGTAAAAGATTTATTATTTAAATATTCCCATATAGAAAAAGAAATAATTGAACCAATTAAATATCAAGAAAGAAACTATTATAGAAACAAAATAACATTACATGGAAATGATGAGAAACTAGGATTATATGGAATTAAAACCAATGATATAATACCAATACAAGAGTGTTTACTAGTAAATAAAAGAATTAACGAAATTATAAAATACTTAATAAAAAATAATATAAACATAGAAGAAGCCATTATAAAAACTTCAAATAATGAAGATAAAATAATGGTATCAATCCACGGAGAAATAAATAATAAACAAGAATTAATATCAAAATGTGATGTTGTAATAATAAATGGAGAATATCTTTCAAATGAAAAAAGAATAATTACAAATATAAATAAAATTCAATACAAAGAAAGTATAGATTCATTCTTCCAAATCAATAAAACACTAACAGAAGAACTATATGAAGAAATAAAAAACTCATTAAAAGGGAAAAATATTAATAATGCCTTAGATTTATATTGTGGCACTGGATCAATAACAATTTATATTAGTGACTATTGTAAAAAAATAATTGGAATAGATTATAATAAGTCTAATATCGAAGATGCTATAATAAACAAAGAATTAAATCAAAAAGATAATATAGAATTTATATGTGATAAAGTAGAAAATCAAATAGATAAATTTACTGATATTGATATTATCATCGTAGATCCTCCACGTTCAGGGCTAGATAAAAAAACAATAGATAATTTAATAAAAATTGCCCCAAACCAAATCATTTATGTTTCTTGTGAACCAATTACCCTAGCAAGAGACCTAAATAGCTTACAAGAATTATATAAAGTCGTTAAAGTCAAACCATTTAACATGTTCCCAAGAACATATCATGTGGAGTGCATATCGGTACTTGAGAGAAAAAACGTTGAAAAATAAAGTATTTGTAGTGAACAAAAATTAGTAAAAAAAGTAAATATATTTAAAAAAATAATATATTAAATTAACCATGTCCTAGGAAAATATGTTTCCCAGTTCCGGTTTTAATTCTAAATAAGTATGCAAAATAGTAATATACCGATTAAAAAATTAATAAATAGCATGACTGAAAATGTGGTATAATTAAGCGAATAGATAAAAAGTAATTTGTTAAGTGGAGGTAATTATGAAAAAATTAGAATTTATGAGTAAATTTAAACCAGAAACTAGGTGTATAAAAGAATTTAAGTATTGGATAGTATGTATAAGAGAAAAACAAGTTAACCTTGGTTCATCAGTAATACTTTTAAAAAGAGAAACACCAAGCGTTGCTAATATCTTACCGGATGAAGCGGCGGAGTTTCCTGAAGTAGTAAAATGGTTTGAGGGAGTATGTACAAATAAATTTAATGCAGTTAAATTTAATTACTTAATTATGATGATGAAAGATCCATATGTTCATTACCACGCAATACCAAGGTATGATAATGAAATAGAAATGTTTGGAAAAGTATGGGAAGATACAAATACTTTAAAAGGATTTGGAACTGTAGAATCTTTAGATGAAGAGTTACTGATGAAAATTAAAGAGTATATGAAAAATTAAATTGCATTTTATTAAACTAATTGCAAAATCAAGATATTATGAATAATAAAAATCAGAAAACAATATTTGTCCGATTGACTTGTAAAAAATTTTTTGATATATTTCAAATGTATTAATTATCTTGCCATGAGTTAATATGACAATTTGGACGCTAAAGTTCTAATTCTTTAAGGCAAGGAAGAATTATTGCATGCTGCGGGATATCCCTTTTAATAGGATGAAGGGGATATCCTTTTTTTATTCTAAAGGAGGAGGTTAATTATGAATGAAATAGCAGAAAAAGATGTTATAAACATCGAAAACATGATTTATGAAATCGATGGAAAGGAGGTAATGTTAGATTCTGATTTAGCCAAACTATATAATGTTGAAACAAAAAGAATCAATGAGGCAGTTAAAAATAACCCTGAAAAATTTCCAGATAGGTATTTATTTAGAATTACTGATAAAGAGTATAATTCTTTGAAGTCGAAAATTTCGACTTCAAAAGGAGGCTCTAGAAAAGGTCATACCGCATTTGTTGAACAGGGTGTATATATGCTCGCAACAATCTTAAAATCAGATGTCGCTACTGAAGTAAGTATTAGGATAATGGACACATTTGTTAATATGAGACACTATATAAAATATAATGAACAACTATTACCACGTAAATATTTATTACTAGAAGAGAAAATAGATAAAAATGCTAAGAGAATAGATGAATTATTTGATAAGTTCAATCCAAAAGTAATAACTAAAAATTCTATATTTTTTCAAAATGATATTTATGATGCATATTCAGTACTATTGGAAATATTCGATATAGCTAAAGAAGAAATAATAATTATAGATAATTATATAGGAAAGGTATTATTAGATGAGTTAAGAACTATTAATAAAAAGATAATCATAGTTTCTGCTAATATAAATAGCACTTTAAAGAGTAAATATTCTAAACAATATAATAATGTTACTTTTATAAATAAAGATTCATATCATGATAGATTTATAATTATAGATAGAAAAAGAATATTTCACTGTGGAGCATCATTTAAAGATCTAGGAAAGAAGTGTTTTGCAATAAATGAAATAGAAAACAAAATTGAAAATGATAAATTAATAAATGATGTTATTAAAAACTGCAGTATAGATAATTAATAATATTTATGATAATATTTATATGTAAAAGATTTTAGTAATGAAAATATAATAATAGCAACAATTATGACATTATCTTTACCATAGAACATGCCTAGTTCTAGGAGTTTAAGAACATGTTCTATTGACCTAGTACAGGCCTAGTCAATATGTTCTTCGCCCCAGGACAGGGCATGTGGAATGTGTTTGCTTACTCATGAAGAAAAAGAGCTGATTATTCAGTTCTTTTTTGTTTTAAATAGATTTTTTATAAAAAAGTGTTAATTATTGTACTTATTTACTTTCTTTTTTTATATTATTTTTGTACAATATTATAGTAGGATGATAGGGAGGATTTTATCATGGAAGAATATATGAAGATGCAAGAGATTTTAAAGAAGTATACTAAAGGTGATAAGAATAATATGATACAAATTCTAAATGAAGTACAAGAAGAATTTGGGTATATATCAGAACAGGCTATGTTAGATATTTCTAAACATATAGATGTATCTTTATCAGAAATATATAGTGTTGTTACATTTTATTCAAGATTTACACTAAAGCAAGCTGGTAAATATCATATTACTATTTGTTTAGGAACTGCTTGTTTTGTTAAAGGTTCTGAAAAATTATTAGATAGAGCCAAAGAAAGACTTAATATTGAAGTTGGAGATACTACTCCAGATGGTAAGTTTTCTTTAGATGAAGTAAGATGTATCGGTGCTTGTGGTTTAGCACCAGTATTCACAGTTAATGGTGAAGTATATGGTAAAGCTACAGTTAAGATGTTAGATGAAGTAATAGATAATCTTATGAAAGAAGAATAGGTGAATTATGAAGACGTTAGAAGAAATAAAAAGAATTAGAGAAGAAAAAAGACAAGAATTAGATTTGAGAGTTAATAGGGGAGCAACAGGAATAGAAAAACATATCTTAGTTTGTCATGGATCAGGTTGTACTTCATCAAAATCACCAAAAATATTCGAAGAATTTAAAAGAATAATAGAAGAAGAAAATATTCCTAATGTAAGAGTAGTAATGACTGGATGCTTTGGACTTTGTTCTAAAGGACCAATCGTTGTTATAAGACCGGAAGATACTTTCTATTCAGGAGTTAAAGTAGATGACTGTAGAGAAATAATTGAAAAAGATATTGTTAATCATCAAATCGTTGAAAGATTATTATGTAAGGACATTGATAATACTTTAGTTGAGAAATTGGATGATTTTAGTTTCTATAAAAAACAAAAGAGAGTTGCTTTAAAAAATTGTGGAATTATTAATCCTGAAGAAATAGATGAATATATTGCTTTTGATGGGTATAAAGCATTAGAAAAATGTTTATTTGAAATGACACCTGATAGTGTTATCGAAGAGATTTCTAAAAGTGGTCTTAGAGGTAGAGGTGGAGCTGGATTCCCAACAGGAAAAAAATGGTCTTTTTGTAAAGAAGCAGAAGGTAGCGAGAAATACGTTGTATGTAATGCTGATGAAGGAGATCCAGGAGCTTTCATGGATAGAAGTATTATTGAAGGAGATCCTCATTCAGTACTTGAATCAATGATTATAGCAGGATATGCGATAGGGGCTAGCAAAGGTTATATTTATATTCGTGCTGAGTATCCAATTGCGGCTAAAAGATTTCAAGAAGCTATTGATGATGCTAAAGATTATGGTATATTAGGTAATAATATTTGGGGAACTAATTTCTCTTTTGATTGCGAAGTAAGATTTGGTGCTGGGGCATTTGTTTGCGGAGAAGAAACAGCTTTACTTGAATCAATTGAAGGAAGACGTGGACAACCAAGACAAAAACCACCATTTCCTGCTAATGCTGGATTATTTCAAAAACCAACACTTATTAATAATGTTGAAACATATGCAAATGTTACAAGAATTATTCTAAATGGTGCAGACTGGTACAGTTCAATTGGTACAGAGACTAGTAAAGGAACTAAAGTATTTGCTTTAGGAGGAAATGTTAATAATATTGGTCTAGTAGAAGTACCAATGGGAACAACTCTTAGAGAAATTATTTATGATATAGGTGGAGGAATTCCAAACAAGAGAGAATTTAAAGCTGCACAAACTGGAGGACCATCCGGAGGGTGTATTCCTAAAGAACATTTAGATACTCCAATTGATTATGAATCTTTAAAAGAGATTGGATCAATGATGGGGTCAGGTGGACTTATTGTTATGGATGATTCTAAATGTATGGTTAACTTAGCTAAATTCTATTTAGGATTTACAGTAGATGAATCTTGCGGAAAGTGTACACCATGTAGAGTAGGTACAAAACGTTTATTAGAATTATTAACTAATATAACTGATGGTAAAGGTGAAGATGGTGACATTGAAAAGTTAGTAGAACTTAGTGAAAGTATTGAAAAAGCTTCTGTTTGTGGACTTGGTCAAACAGCACCAAATCCTGTATTAAGTACAATTAAGTATTTTAGAGATGAATATGAAGCTCATATTAAGGATAAACATTGTCCTTGCGGAGAATGCAAGAAATTAATGGATGTACATATTGTTGCTGAACTATGTAAGGGCTGTGACTTATGTCGTAAGAACTGTCCAGCTGGTGCTATATCAGGAGAGCCTGGTAAGGTTCATGTAGTAGATCCTAGTAAATGTATCAAGTGTGGAACATGTATTGCAAAATGTCCATTCCATGCGATTAAAGGGTAGGTGATAGAAGTGGTTAAATTAACAATAAATGGAAAAACTGTAGAAGTAGAAGAAGGAACAACAATTCTTGAAGCTGCTAGAAAAGTAAATATTGATATACCTACACTATGTTTCTTAAAAGATATTAATGAAGCTGGCGACTGTCGTATGTGTGTAGTTGAAGTTGAAGGTATGAGAGGACTTGTTCCATCATGTATTCAAAAAGTAAGTGAAGGTATGGTCGTAAATACAGCAACGGATGAAGTAATCGAAGCAAGAAAGACAGTTTTAGATTTAATATTATCAAATCATGAAAGAGAGTGCCTTACTTGTGTAAGAAATGGGAACTGTGAATTACAAAATTTAGCACAAGAATTTTGTTTAGATGATATTCGTTATAAAGGTGAAAGAATTAGTGGTCCAATTGATGATAAATCACCTTCAATAGTTAGAAATCCTAATAAATGTATATTATGTAGAAGATGTGTTTCTACTTGTAAAAAATTACAAGGAATTTGCGCAATAGACGTTATGGAAAGAGGATTTGCTTCAAAGATTGGAACATATAAAGATTTAAGTTTAAATGATGTTAATTGTACTTTTTGTGGACAATGTATTGAATCTTGTCCAGTAGGTGCTTTAACAGAAAAAGATAGTGTTACAGAAGTTTGGAAGGCTCTTAGAAATCCAGATAAATATGTAATAGTTCAAACAGCTCCAGCAGTAAGAGCTGGTTTAGGTGAAGAATTTGGAATGCCTATAGGAACAAATTCTTGTGGTAAAATGGTTACTGCTTTAAGAGACTTAGGATTTGACAAAGTATTTGATACTAATACTGGTGCTGATTTTACAATTATGGAAGAAGGAACAGAATTTTTACATAGACTTCAAAATAATGAGACTCTTCCAATGATTACAAGTTGTTGTCCAGCATGGATTAGATATATTGAATTAAATTATCCAGATTTAATTCCTCATGTATCAACTTGTAAATCTCCTCATCAAATGTATGGAGCATTGCTAAAATCTTATTATGCAGAAAAAGAAGGAATTGATCCTAGTAAAATATATGTTGTTTCAGTAATGCCTTGTATTGCTAAAAAGTTTGAAAGAACAAGAGATGATCAAAATGGAGCAGGATACGAGGACGTTGATGCTGTTATTACAACAAGAGAACTTGCAAGAATGATTAAACAAGCTCACATTAATTTCGTTAATCTTGAAGATAGTTTATTTGATGATCCAATGGGAGAAGCAACAGGAGCAGCAGCAATCTTTGGAGTAACTGGTGGAGTTATGGAAGCTGCTTTAAGAACTGTTCAAGAAAAAGTAACTGGTAATGCATTTGAAAAGTTAGAATATGAATCAGTAAGAGGAGAGAAAGGTATTAAAAGAGCTACTTTACAAATGGGTGAGAAGGAAGTTAAAGTAGTTGTAGCATCTGGACTTAAAAATGCTCAAACAATTATGGAAGAAATTGCTAGTGGACAAGCAGATTACGATTTTGTTGAAATAATGGCATGTCCAGGAGGATGTGTAATGGGAGGAGGACAACCAATTAGATCATCTAAAGATAGAGCTACTATTGATATTAGAGCTAAAAGATCAGAAGTTCTTTATAATATAGATGAAAAATCTGTTATTAGAAAATCTCATGAAAATCCAGTACTTAAGAAAGTATATGAAGAATATCTAGGAGAACCTGGAGGAGAAAAAGCACATCATTTGTTACATACTTCTTATGTAAGAAGAGAAAAATATAATCTAAATGATAATTAAAAGTATTTAGTAATCTAAATTCGGAGGTGACTTATTGTCATCTCTTTTTGTTTAAATGGATGTTTGTAAAATGAATGAAATAATAGAAACAAAAGAAATTGAAAAGATATTAAAAATTGATTAAAATATAATGATATAATTATTGTGTAATGTATAAATAGATTAAAATTATAATGCTTATAACTCATCATTGTGAAAGCATAACAGTACTTGAAAGGAGATAGAATAATGAATACAGGGACCTTTATAAATTATCAATTAGCAGAAGCACTTTTATTGCTTCATAGTTATCAAAAAAGCAACAAATCGCTAGCAGAATTTGAAGTAGAACTTACTAAATTAAAAGAAAAATGGAAAAAAGACACTATGCCATCAACAGGTTCTCCTATTCCAGATTTATATATTATGCAAAGTATTACAATTGATCAATTAATTCAAATTGATTCTAAGATAGATGAATATGATTCGTTTAGTACAGAAAATGCTGCTAATATGCAAAGTATAATTAAAACAAATGATGGAGATGTTAAATTTGATTTCTCTTATCTAGATAGTATTGTTCAACTAGCAAGAGAAAAAGGAAAAAAGGTAATAATTGATTCAGCAGTTGTATTTGGTGATCATTTCCCTGAAATTTTTGATAGTTTAAGTAAAGATGAAATGACATATATTATTCAAAAATATATTTCGGAATTAACAACAAAATACGGTGATGATATAGAGAGAATTGATGTATTAAATTCAGTTTTTGAAAGAAAAGATATCAAAGATAAAAGTGGAATAACCGTAGAAGATTTTTGGAAAAGAAAAATTGGTGATAACTATGGTGAAGAAATAATTAACATCTGTAAAAGTTCTTTGAGAAAAAATATTCCATTATGTTGGAACGAATTTTATATTACGAATAAAAGCTATGCTGATAAAAAAGATAGATTCTTATCAATAGTAGGCAAAATAGATAATTTGGATATTATAGGAATACAAGATACATTTCAAGATTCTGCTGATTCCGAATATACAATTGATGTTTTAAGAGAAATTAAACAATTATGTCTTTCATCAGATAAAAAGGCTACAATAACTGAATTTGGCTGTAGGTTAAGTGGAAATACGATTAATGAATTGTATGCTACCTTAAATAATAATCCATTACAAATAAATGATCATAAACTAATGGTTGAACAAAGAATAAACAGGTTAATGGAAACTATAGCAAATTATACAAGTCAATCTCAAAGCTTTATTTCGGTTGAAGGAAGAGTATCAAAAGAATTTGATTTTAATGCATATCTACCTGAATTAAGAGAACTAAGAGAAAAGGGAATTAAAATAAACACTGTTGGTAATAATTGGAATAAATTACTTCGTTCAATTAATTTTGAGAATGAGAAAAGTCAAAATTCAATTGAAAAGAACGATGGACGTTTAGGTGAGAACGGCATTCATCAAAAATGATTTAATAAAATATGGATAATAACTATGCAAAAATCACACATACAAGGTTGGTGGATTGTGTGTGATGATTATGCAAAGGCACATGGACATATAAAAAATGACATAGCAAAGACCCATGCCCATATAAAAAATGAGATGTCAAAAAGCCACGGTCTAGCCATTGTGAAAGTATCACGGTACTTGAAAGGAGATAATATATGAGTAAGTATGAACCATTATGGAGATATGTAAAAGAAAATAATAAAGAAGAGTATAAATTATCATTTGAAGAAGTAAAAAGAATAACTGGCTTTGATTTTGACCATGCATTCTTAACTTATAAAAAAGAATTACCAGATTATGGTTATGAGTTTAAAAAACTATCTTTAAAAGAAAAATGGGTATGGATTATTAAAAAGAAATAATGGCATGTCAAAAACCAATAGACAAGGTTGATAGACTATTGGTTTTAGGAATGCAAAGACCCATGAACATACAAAAAGTGAGATGTCAAAAACCCACGGTCTAGCCATTGCGAATCCATTGCGGTTTTAGAAAGAAAATAAGGAAGTGATATAAATGAAATTAATTTTAAACGGAGGAGGAACTGGTAAACAGGTCTCTGATACAAGAAGTTTATTAAATAGTATAATAGATCATAATAAAAAAGTCCTTTATATTCCTTTTGCATGGCCAGATTCAACATATAGTGGTTGTTTGGAGTTTATGACTGATGAATTATCTGATATAGATAAGCAAGGTATTGATATGGTAAGAACAACTGATGATTTAATGGCTAAGAATTTTACTGATTATGCTTGTATATATATTGGTGGTGGAAATACATATAAGCTCCTTAATGATTTAAAAAATAGTGGCGCTTTTGATAAAATTAAAAATTATCTTTTAGAAGAAGATGGAATTATATATGGTGGAAGTGCTGGGGCAATAATATTTGGAAAAGATTTAGATTCTTGTAATACAGATGATGAAAATGAAGTTGATTTAATAGATAATACAGGTTTTAATATGATTAATGGTTATTCACTTCTATGTCATTATACAAGTAGAGAATCAGAAAGAACCGAATTAAGTAAAAATTATTTATTAGAATTATCTAAAATTAAACCAATATATGCTATACCAGAAGAAGATACTATTTATGTTGAAGATGATAAAGTAAGTTTTATTGGATCAAGACCATATTATGAGTTTAGTAATGGTGAATTACATAAAAACAATCCATCAAACTCAATGTTGTCTGAGAGAAAAATCAAACAATAGGTACTGGGGAACATATTCTGTTAACCAAGAACTAGGCTCGATGATATGTTCTTCGCCCTAGGGCAGGGCGTTGCGAATCCATCGCAGTTTTAGAAAGGAAGTAATTATGGAATTAGAAGATTTGTATGATAAGAATTTTAATAAGTTAAATAAAACAATCAGAAGAAGAGTAGATGAAATACC
>CACZFH010000032.1 GCA_902780395.1 uncultured Erysipelotrichaceae bacterium | reverse complement strand
AATCATATTGATTACTCCTTTCTCAAGGAGCATATTATACTACATACTGACATTTTCAAAAAACGATACAACATGACATTATCATAAAATGATTACAAATCAGTGTCTTTTTCTTGCTTCCCAGTAATTTATATGTTAAAATGTACTTGTACATTTGAAATGGCCTGTTGGTGAAGTGGCTTAACACATTACCCTCTCAAGGTAACATTCACGGATTCGAATTCCGTACAGGCTACCATAGAAAAATAACTAGAGATTCTCTAGTTTTTTTATGTATAAATTATTAAAAAAAAGAAAAGAATAGTAGGGGAGGACAATATGACAGAAAAAGAATTATTATATGTAGAAGATGGAATAAATCATGAAATAAGTATTATTACCATCTTAAATGAAACAGAAAATTGTGTAAAAGAAAACGATTTAAAAACTTTAATAAAAGCACAAAAAACAAGTCATGAAAAAATGAAACAAAAATTAGAAAAACTATTGGAGGAAAAAGAGAATGAATGATAGATACTATTTAGAAAATAATTTATTACTACTAAAAAGTACCGTAGAAGTCTATATTCATGGTACATTAGAAAGTGTAAATCAAAAAGTTAGATCTCTTTTGCAACAAAACTTATTAGATACCATAGAAATGCAAAAAGAAACATATGATAAAATGACAAATAAAGGATGGTATACCATAGAAAACTGTAAGAAAGAGTGTATTACTAAAACATTAAATAAAATAAAAAAAGAAGATAACTAAAAATCTTCTTTTTTTTGATAAAATAAATATAAGGAGAATAATATGAGAATTAATAATAATACATTTAAAAAAAATGAAGAATTAGCCAAACAGTTAGATAAAAAAATAAAGATAAATAATAAAACAATAGATAAAAGAGAAATATTATTAAGAATGATAAAAAAATGTCAAAAAATAGGAGTAGAAATACCAAATAATATTAAATCTCTTAGTAAAGAAGAATTAGAAAAGGTACTAGAAAATATCGATATAGAAAAGAAGTAAATCTTCTTTTTCTTTTCTATTGAAAAAAAAGTAAAAATAAGATAAAATCATATATAGTAGGATAGGTGAAAAAGAATGAATAATGGGGAAACAAATACTAATATAAATACAAATACTAATATAAATACAACACAATCAAACAATACAACTCAATCTGTTATGACCCAAATGCCAGGAGTAAAAATTGCACCACCACAAGAGGGACCAGTTAATGCATCTAATAAAGCAACGGCAGTTAATTCAAATAATCCTGGAATAAACACAAACTTTTACCAAAACACAGTACAACAAACGAGCACTCCAGCCCCAATTATGAACCCTCAACCATTGCCACAAAATACACCACTCCCAGTAGAAGAAAAGAAAGAAATAGAAGTACCCATCATAGAAACTCCAAAAGAACCTGAAACAAAGAAAAAAGGAAGTATTATTCCTTTATTACTTCTAATAATAGTTGGCCTTGGCTTTTATTCTTATTACATTACTAAATCAAAAAATGAAACCATAAAACAAATATCATATAATTGTACACCAATTGCTTCTCAAAAAGAAAAAGAATTAAACATAAACTCTACTTTAGTACAAGACTTATATAACAAAGTATCTACTACTATAAGAGAAGATTATGCTAATCCATATTTAAATGAAGAAATGAAATTATATTTAGCATACAGACAAATAACAGAAAAAGAAAAATATGATTCAAATTGTAATCTATTCGATACAACTTCTATGGAACCATATACATGTTCAGAAACAGCAACATTTAAACCTAAAGCATTTAAAGAAGAAGACTTAGTAAGAGAATATAAAAAACTATTTGGAGAAAACACATATTTTAAATTAAATAATATTCAACTAGGAAATACATGTATAGTAGGGTATCAATATATTGGAGAAAGAGGAGAATTTGTAGAAGGCTATTGTAATAAAAAAACCGCAACATCATATAAAGTAGATAAAGAAATAACCAGAGCAACTACTACTGGAAATACTATTGTTATAACAGAAGATGTAAAGTATAAAGCTAATGAACAAATGGACTTACCAGATTACTTAAAAAGTGGAACATATCGCTATACATTTAGATTAGATATGAATTATAACTATATTTTAATCAGTAAAACATATGAAAGTAAATATTAGAAGGGAGAAATCTCATAATGGAAATAAAAACAGTTGTAACAGGATATTTAGATGAAAATTGCTATTTATTAATAAAAAATGGTACTTGTCTAGTTATAGATCCAGGAGATGATTATAACAACATAAAAAATGAAATAAAAGATAACAAAGTATTAGGAGTATTAATAACTCATTCACATTTTGATCACATAGGAGCCCTAAGGAACTTTTTAACCAAAAGAAGTATTAAAATATTTAAGAAAAGCAACCTAGAGGATGGAAAAGAATATGAAATAGGTGGTTTTAAATTTAAATGTATCTCTACTCCAGGGCATTCAAAAGATTCCGTAACATTCTATTTTGAAGAGGAAAAAACAATGTTTGTTGGAGATTTCATATTTAAAGAAAGTATAGGAAGAACTGATTTACCTGGTGGAAGTGACACCGATATGAAAGAAAGCCTAAAAAAAATCCTAACATATCCAGAAGAGACCATTTTATATCCAGGACATAATGAAAGTACAACACTAGCTTATGAAAAAGATAATAATCCATTTTTAAAATAAATTATTATCTTTTTTTTTATCAAAAAATATGTTAGAATAGGAAATTAAAAGAGGTGGATCTAATGAAAATATGGGCAAAAGTAACAATAAAAGACAAAAACAAAGAAGTAGAAAGTGTGGCTAAATCACTAACAAACTATTTATATGGCTATGGTCCCATCCATGATTTATGTAGAAAATACAACATCAATCAAAATGATAGAAAACTATTAGATCAATATACAGCAAATAGAGTAGCTGGATTACTAATGCTATATTTATCAAAAGACATTCAAAGAATAAATGATATTGCTAATAAGTATAATATAGATGCTGTAAATATGGATAATATAAAACCAGAAATAGAAGGATATATTGAAAAATAAAAAAGGATTAAAAATTATCCTTTTTTATATATATAATAAAAAACTGAAGAATCCTAATAACATAGCAATCAACATAATAACTGCAACAATTTTTATTATTTTATCACTCACTATTCTTCACCTCACATTATAATTATAATATTTTTGTCTTAAAAAGTAAAACAATAATAAACATATTAATAATAATTAAGAATAGAGTAGAATAGGTGATATCTTGAAAAATATTTGGAAAACAAACAAACTTTTAGCAATTTTAATAATAATAATTGGACTAACGCAATTAATAGGAATATTAATACCTATTCTAATACCAAATAACACTAAAGAAGAAATTACCAATAATATAATAATTTGGCAAGATAATATAAAAAATCAATCTAATAATAATTTAAAAAATACAATCCTAAAAAACGAAAGTTTTATTATAACAATTTGGTTACTAGGAATATCAATTATAGGTATTCCCATCATATTATTAATATACTTATCAAAACTACTAGTATGTGTCTTAGAACTAATTTTTTTAATAATCAATATCAAAAAAGTATCATTAATCCTAATACCATTCTATATCTTACCTAAAATAATGATATTATTAGTATCTTTTATATTAATTTATCAATCTCTTAACTTTTCACTTCTATTAACCAAACAATTATTTTTAAAAAGAAATATACCTATTAAAGAAGAAACAAAAAAGTACTTAAAAATAGGATTAATAATCACAATAATAATTTTATTATTATCTATTATAGAAGAATATCTAATTTCAAAGATAGGAATCTTTTTTCTCTAAATCAAAAAAAGTGTCAATTTACACTTGATATTTTACACTCTAAGAACTATAATTATATTAGGAGGGTAAAATTATGAAAGAATTAAATGTAGTATTATCAGAATTAGGAATTAGTAAGGTAAGATTAGCTAAATATTTAGGAGTATCAAGACAAATGTTATATAACTATTTAGGAATAGAAGATATAAATAATTGGCCAAAGGAAAAAGCTGCTAAATTATTAGGCTTATTAAATATAGAGAAAATAGAAGATTTAGAGTCATTAAGAATAACAGGAGATTATATCATAGAAGTTGAAAATAGATTAAATGAAGGTGTAAAAGATTCTTCTAATAAAGAAATAATAGCAGACCTAAAAGGATTTAATAAAAAAGAACAAGAACTATTATCTGATATCATTAATTTATTAAAAGAAAAATTAGCCAATGATAAATCAAAAGATACATACAATACTTATGTATATCTATTTCATTTCCTACAATCTATGGAAACCAATGAAGAATTAAAATACATTTTAGCTTTCATGTCTAAGTCCCTAGGATTTGTAGATCCATTAGAGTTTAGCTTTAACAAAGAAAAACAATTAGTCTTTGAAAGTATTATGTTTAGTGCCATGACATTATATAATAATGGGGGCTCATCAAAGATTAAGCTTGCAGAATCTCACAAACGTTTTGTTCAAAGTATAGAGCAAAAGAAAGAAGAGAAATTATCTAGAACCCAAGAATTAAATACCGTAAAGATACAAGCCTTAAAAGAACTTGGATATACTGAAATAAATGAAGATAATGCCAAAGAAGTATTTGAAAAAATAGCAGAGATTCAATCAAGAAAAGTATAAGACTAGAAATTCTAGTCTTTTTATTTTAAGGAACAAAAGTAGGGGAGTCATAAAAGAAAAATACTATTCATCTTCTATATATAATATACTAATATACATACAAATTAATTCTGAAAAAATCCATTAAAATAAATCTATAAAAAATTAATATTTATAAATAAATTTTTTTTACAATAAAAAACTATAATAATAATTAAAAAAATAATAATTAATTGTAATAATATAGTATAATATTATTAATAAATATAATAGTTTTATCAAAAAGTGATTGTTCCCCTTTTATTTTCTCCTCTGAATCTTACTTCCTATAATTGATATTATGTTAACTTCTCTATCTATATTATTAAAAAATACCACTCCCCCTCTTCAAAACAGTAAAAAATTGCCCAGGGAAGTGGTTTTTATTTATAAATTTTAAATACTAATAAAATAAAATTAATTATTAATTAATATAATAATTATATTTATAACAATCATATATATTTTAATCAGTTTATTAGCTAACCAAACTAACATTACATTAATATAACAATGAATAAATGAATATATTATACTATCTCCCCTCTCTAGTATAATAAAACAATATCAATTTAAATCTAATTAATAAGAGCATATTATAGGTAAAAAACTAGAATGCATTTTAAGCGATTTAGAATAAAACAAGTGGGTAATTCATCATCTAAATTAAAAATAATAAAGAGTATAATATTAGATTTAATAGAATAAATATTATATAAAAGGAGATAAATAGTTAACATGAAAAATAAACTATCAATTAGAGATAGAAAACAGAATAAGAAAAAAGAGGGTATCTTTCCCATAAAAAAGGAAGTCAAAAAGGATAGGGGAAGAAATAATACTACCTCCCCTCTTTTTACCCAATCATTTTCAAAAACAGGAGGAATTATAACTGATAATGAATATGAAGTAAATTCAGAAAAATAATAAAAAAAGAAATAAAAAATTGTCTTATTTCTTTTTCATTTTACTTAAAAAATACAGTAAATAATTAATCTAGAGAATCTAGAATACTCTCCCCTATTTCTGGCATCTCTACATCAAAGTTATCAGCAATTAAAGCCCCAATATTAGCAAGAGTATCAAAAACTTCCAAGCGTTTAGGATTTTTAAAATTACGACTATATAAAATAACTGGAACATTTTCTCTCGTATGATCATTCCCTGGAAAAGTAGGATCATTTCCATGATCAGCCGTTATAATTAATAAATCATCTAACTCTAACTTATTAATGATAATTGGAATATCAACATCTAGTTCTTCAATAGCCCTACCATAGCCCTCTACATCTCGTAAATGGCCATACAAAGAATCAAAATCACATAGATTAACCATACAAAGACCTGTAAAACTCTTATCAATAATATCAGTTAGCTTATTAATAGCTTCCGTATTATTAGAAGCTTTTATCATTTTATTTATCCCTTGACCATCAAATACATCATTAATCTTACCAATTCCAATAACATTATAATTAGATTCATGTAAAGCATCTAAAACACTTCTTTTAGGAGGTTTAATTGCATAATCCTTTCTTCCATTAGCAATTAACTTATATTTACCAGGAGTCCCAGAAAAAGGTCTAGCAATAATTCGAGCAATTCGCCAATCCTCTTTTAAAGTAAGAGCTCTAATTCTTTCACAATATTCATGTAAAGTTCCAATAGGAATACAATCTTCATGAGCAGCCACCTGCAAATCAGAATCAGCAGATGTATAAATAATCAAGGAACCATAATTATACTGTCTTTCTCCTAACTCTTGAATAATAGAATCATCATTGCAACACTTATTACCTATAACACTTCTACCTGTAACTTCTTCTATTCCAGCTAAAACATCATAAGTAAAACCTTGATTGAAAGTTCGAAAAGGAATATCATTCTTAATACCAACCATTTCATAATGACCATTTAAAGTATCTTTCCCGGCATTAATAGGTTTTGCTATCGTATAATAAGCCTCTACATCCTCTTTATCAGATAAAGTTAAAGTATCTAAAAAACCTATTTTTTTCAAATTAGGAATAAACAAATCACATTTATCAATTACATGTCCTAAAGTATTTGCTCCAACATCTCCAAAATTACCTGCATCAGTAGTTTCCCCTACTCCTACAGAATCTAAAACCATTAAAAAAATACGTTTAAATTTCATATTATAGCTCCTTTTTACTTCGATAATGATACTTATTATAATCTTCCATTACTTTATCATCACTTACTCTAGTATATATTTTAGTAGTAGAAATATCTGAATGACCTAACATCTCCTGAATACTTCTCAAATCAGCTCCCCTATTAATCAAATGAGTTGCAAAACTATGGCGTAACGTATGAGGAGAAACATCAGTATTTAATCCCTTTTCTTTCAACAAACTCTTTAGAATTTTAAAAAAGCCCTGACGAGTCATACCTTGTCCATGATTATTTAAAAAGAGTTGATTACAAGGCTTATCCTTTAATAATAATTCTCTTCTCTCTAAATAAAGATTTAAATAATCCATCGCATACTCTCCTAAAGGAATTTCTCTTTCCTTACTTCCCTTACCCAAGATGCGAATAAAACAATTTGTCATATCAATATCATTCATTGTTAAGGAAACAAGCTCACTAACTCTAAGCCCACATCCATACATTAATTCTAGCATAGCTTTATTACGATAGTCAAATGGCGTATTTAAAGGAATATTTAAGAGTAAATCAACGTCATCGATACTTAAACTTTTAGGTAAACTTTTTCTAAGTTTTGGTCTTTCAATAAACTCAGAAACATCAGAAGAAACAATTTTCTCTTTTACTAAATAAGAATGAAAATTTTTAATAACCGTTAAATTATGAGCTATCGTAGTAGATTCCTCATCCTGTCTTTCTTTTAAAAAATTCTTAATATGATCACTTGTAATATCATTAACTATAGAAATATGATTATTCTTTAAATATAGCTTATAAACATCTAAATCATTTTGATATGACTCTTTCGTTTTATCAGCCAATCCCTTTTCAAAAATACAATAATTCAAAAAATCTTGAATAGCATCATCAATTATCATACTTCTCACCTATGTTAAGTATACACAATTTCTCCCTTTTTTTCAAACTGATTTATTTACAGTCAACAATAAGAATGATATTCTATTTATAGAAGGTGATAATATGAAAAATGTCGATACAATCGATAAAGTAGATTTTGAAATAAAATGGCAAGGGCAACCAGCAGGCTTACTAGGAACAATAGCATCTTTTCTCCATATAAACTTCACATATTATCAAATTACTAAAGATGAATTAATAATAAAGAGAGGTTTTTTTAATCAGAAAACCAATACAACAGAATTATATTTATTAAAAGATGCCGATTTAACTATTAACCTATGGCAAAAACTATTCAAAGTAGGAAATGTTTCTGTCATAATAGATTCTCGTTCAACGTCAGAAAGAGCCGGTCAAAAAATTACTTTAAAAAATATCAAAGATAGTGAAAAAGTAAGAAAACTATTAAGAGACGCCATAGAAGCAGATGTCATGGAAAGAAATATAACTTACTTTGATAAAGTATAAAATAAAGAACAATAAAATTGTTCTTTTTTATATATTGATAATAAACATTTCTAACAAGTGATTAGGATCTACATCACTTGTTTTTAATTGATAATCCATATCAGCTAATTTTTGTAAGCATTGCAATAATTCATTCTCTGAATATAAAGAAGTTATTTCTCTAGTTTTTCGAATACGATAATCCGACTTTTCTCCCAAAAGTTCAGCAATTTCCCTATCTTTTAAATTCCTACTCTCTAATACTTTTACTTGATAAGCAATTCGATATTGACTAGCAAGTAAACCAATAATACCAAAAGGTTCTAATTGATATGATAATAATTCATGATATTTTTTTAAAGCATCTTTTTTATCCCTTAGAGCTAAACTCCTAGAAAAAGCAAAAACTAAATCCTTTGAATCACCCATTTTTTTTACAACTAATTCCTCTATATCTTTCTTAGTAATAGTTTTATCATTAAATTTATATTCCTTTAATTTAGCACATTCATTACTAATTTTAGTAATATCACCCATACAATATTCATCTAATAATAATATAGTTTGAAAATCAATTTTATAGCCTTTCAATTCTTCCTTAATAAATGCTTTTGAATCTATTTCAATTTTTTCATATTGACAAATTTTTTTCATTGCTTTAGTAACTTTTAAAGTATTATTTAATTTTCTAGACTCAATAATTAATAAATAATCAGGATTAGGATTTTCTATATAATGAAATAAATGATCAAAATCAAAAGCATTATCATCATATTTTAAAGAATCTATATTTTGTATAATAATAACTTTTTTATTACTAAATAAACCATAAGTATCTAAATCTTCCAAAGCATTACTTAAAGGTATTTCCTCCATATCATAAACTTCTATAGGAACATCTTTAAAATGTTGTTTATCAATAATAGATTCTCTTTTCTTTTGCAAAGAAAGAGAGTCTTCACTCTCTATCAAATAACTATGCATGTCGTTCAATTTCCTCTTGAATATCTTTTAAAACCATATCTAAAGAAGAAATATCCTTTCCTCCACCTTGAGCAAAAGTAGGACTTCCTCCACCATTACCAGAACAAGCAAGACTAGCTTTTTTAACACAATCACCTGCTGAACAAGAGCAATTACTTTTCGCAATAAACTGAACAGATTCTCCTTTTACTTCATTGGCAAAAAAGATAAAACCTGATTCAATTTCATTCATTAAAGTATCAGCAATACTTTTTAACAATGACATATCTTTATCATGCAATTTCATCACTAAAATAGACAAATCCTTTTTCTTATAGATATGTTCATGATAAATATCTAAGTTTTGCAAAGCATTTTTTTCTTTCAAATCTTGATAAGTCTTTTCTAATTCTTTTACTTCTTGATGAACATATTGCAATTCATTTTTATAATAAACAACATCCTTATATCCCGTAGGTTTATCATTAGTAATATCAACTTCAAATGTCAAATGAATTCCATGATTTCTAGCATCGTCCAATATTTCACGAGCTTTCATTAACAATTTAATTTTTTCATCATTATAAGGCTTAATAACTTCATATAAAGCATTAGGAATCTTATCACCTGTAACAGCTTCAATACGATAAACATTGCTTCCCTTTGATTCACAACTTGAAATTGCTAATTCTCCAATATCCTTTGTATTAACAGCATGTGTACCACCACATAATTCAATGGACTTACCTATTTTTACAACTCGAACCGTTTCCCCATATTTTTCACTAAATAAAGCCATAGCACCTAATTTCATAGCTTTATCAAGAGGCATAACTTCAGTAGATACAATAATATGTTCTTGTATCATCTTATTAGCAAAATTCTCAACTTCTAATAAAAGATCATCATTTAATTTTCCAGAATAAGTAAAGTCAAAACGAAGCTTTTCATCATCCACATAACTACCAGCTTGCTTTATATCTTTAGAAATAACCTGTTGCAAAGAATACTGTAAAATATGAACACTAGAGTGATTAGCTTGAATTCTAACACGACGTTCTTTATCAAGAACTAACTCGCAAGCATCACCTACATGTATTACTCCATCTAACAAACGAACTTTATGAATATGTTGACCATTTGGCCCTTTAAATACATCTACAACACGAGCTTTAAAAGTATCACCAATAATCATACCCGTATCACTAACCTGGCCACCACTTTCCGCATAGAAACAAGTCCTTTTAACAGCAATATAAGTATCATGATCAATTGAATCAATCATACTATCTTTAGAAAAAATAGCTAAAACTTCACTTTTTAAGCGGAATACTCCATATACAAATTCACTTTTATCAATAAAATCTAATAACACTTTCTTTTGACTAGCCATAGAAGATATATTCTTAGCATTTTTCTTAGCTAATTCTTTTTGAGCATTCATATATTTATCAAATTCTTCACGAGATACAGTATAACCTAAATCTTTCAAATATTCTTCCGTAAGTTCAAAAGGAAACCCATAAGTATCATATAACTTAAAAGCATCTTCCCCACTAATTTTACCATTTTTTGAATTTGATACTAATTCTTTTAATCGTCTCTCTCCAGCTTCCAATGTACGCAAGAATAATTTTTCCTCTTCTAATACTAAAACCTCTACTTCAGATCTTCTTTCAACCAAATAAGGATAAGCATCCTTCATAACATCTACAACATCTGAAACTATTTTATATAAAAATGGGCATTCTAAACCAATTGCTCTTCCAACCCTAACACATCTTCTCAACAAACGGCGTAACACATAACCTCTACCAAAGTTTTCAAAACAAGCACCATCTGCCAAGGCAAAAGTAATAGCACGTATATGATCAGCAATTATTTTAAACTCTTTTTGCCCTTCATATTTAAAAGTACTTAATTCCTCAATATGATTAATAATAGGTTTGAATAAATCTGTTTCAAAGTTAGAATCAACATTTTGAAAAATACAGCACCATCTTTCTAATCCAGCACCAGTATCAATATTCTTACTTGGTAATTCTTTATAATCTTTACGATCTACCCCTTCTTTTGAATTAAACTGACTAAAAACATTATTCCATATTTCTACATAACGTTCTTGATCTTCATCATTTTGAAATTTTTGAAAAGCATCACCGTTTGGATCATATTTCTCTCCTCTATCAAAAAATATCTCAGAATCAGGTCCACAAGGTCCCTCACCTATTTCCCAATAATTTTCATCTAATGGAACAATATGACTTTCATCTAAGCCCACTTCAATCCAACGCTTTTTAGCCTCTTCATCATAAGAATAAACAGTTACATAAATCAAATTCTTATCAATATCAAAATAATCTGGACTAGTTAAAAGTTCAAAGGCAAAACCAATAGCTTCATTCTTAAAATAATCTCCAATACTAAAATTACCCATCATCTCAAAGAATGTTTGATGCCTTTTGGTAATTCCAACATTTTCAATATCATTAGTACGAATACACTTTTGAATATTAACAATTCTTCTACTATCAGGCACTTCACTACCATCAAAGTATTTTTTTAAAGGAGCAACTCCAGCATTAATCCATAATAAACTATCATCATTGATAGGAATTAAAGGAGCACTCTCATAAATCTTATGTCCCTTTTTAGTAAAAAAGCGAAACCAAGTATCGCGTATATCATCATGACTCATATATTTCATAAACTACACCTCTTCTAGTATTTTTTTAAGTCGCTCAATAGCCTCTTCTTTTGTACCATTATTTAAAATATAATAATCGGCATAAGCAATAGGGCCACCTTTAAAAAGATTTTCAATTTCCGATAAATCTCGGTAAACAATCGCTTCACGATCAAAAGCCCTTTCAACCCGCTCAGCTACTCTCTGATAACGAATCTCCTTATCTGTAACAACACATAATAATTTTAAATCAGGAAATTTATCAATTAAATATTTGTATTCATACCAAGAATATAAACCATCTAAAACTACATTATTATCATTCAATGATTCTCTTATTTCTGGTTCCAAAAACTTAGCATAACATTCAGGTCCATGTTCTTTACGAAGCTTTTCTCGAAATTCTTTTTCACTTTTACCATCTTCTGTTCTTTCAATTCCAGCTTCCTTCATAAGCTTATATGTTATTCCACCAAAATAGATTTTCTTCCACTTATTATCTTCTAAATAATCAGTAATCACACTCTTACCAGCACCACTCATTCCAACAACGGCAAGTAATTTCATTTATTATCCCCCATTTTCTTCATTTCGAATTAATTCCATAGCAGCAGTCTTTAAATCCTCTAAATTTCTATTTTCAATTACATAATCAAAATGTTGATACTCGTCAATTTCTTTCTCAGTAATATGTTTTGCTTCCTCTTCTGTTAATTCAGGATCAAAATTCTTTCTTTCTAACTTAATCGTTACAACATCTTCAAAGTGTAACTTAATATCTTCAAACTCATGAATTAATCTAGCATCAGCAATAATAAAAACATCAAAGAAATTACTTAAAATCTCAATATCTTCATATAAGCGATTTAATAAAAAATCCTTCTTTCCCATCTTTTCTCGAATAACTTCTATTCCCATCTTTTGTAAAAATTCACGTGGTTTATCATTTTCATTACCATCCCAATTAAAATAATTTCTAGCATAAGAGTATAAAGGTTCTGTAATTCTTATAACACAAGGTTTATATCCAAAATCCTTTAATTCCTCTCTTAAATATTCTCCAAATGTTGTTTTACCTGTTTTAGCCAAACCTCCAATAACATATACTTTCATACAATCCCTCCTTAAACAAAAAAAGAAGATACCTAAGGAGTGCATAAAGCACGGTACCATCCTTTGTTTTTCTTAATTTTGATAACGGATAACTCCGTAAGACTCAAAAAGCTGCTTCAAAACTATCCTCAAACCCTTTTCACCAACCAGAGTCTCTCTAATAAGGAATCATTCCTACTCCTCTTTCATCAACATCTTATCACAAATTCACATTTTTATTTTATCAAAAAAAAGCAATGAATTCAACATAAAAAATAAAAACTTAACTATAACCATTAAAATACAATACTATTATAAATTAATATTTAATTAATTTAATATTTTTATCTTCATAATAACAACCTTCAGTTAAGAATTTACCTCTACAATAAATCAAAGAGTTATCACCAACTGTTGAACTTGTTGCACTAAAACCACCTAATTCAGTACTTATTTTAGCATTATCCTTAATAAAAGTATATTCTAGAGAAATACTACCAAATAAACTCTTAGCTAAAAGATTATTTCCAATATTAGAATACTTAAGATAAACTCCCCCTAAATAAGATGATAAATCAATATTATCTCCACAAATACATTGGTTAAAATAAATATCACCAAATATATTTTTCATCTTAACACCATCTAAAATGTTTGAATTTATTGCTTTAATTACTCCATTCTTATTTTCAACACTAACTAAAGGATTTAGAGTAAAATCTTTTAAATAGATTTCACCTTCCTTATTATGAATTAACCCACTATTTAATATATTAGAACCTTCAATTTGTATATCACCTTTAGTATTATTAATTGAAGAACTATTATTAACAATAAAATTAGAAACAACTATATTAGCATTTTCATTTTGTAATAATAAATAATCAGCTTGTCCACCTCTTATCATAATATTACCATGATTAGCTTTAGCACATATAGAAGATAATGAATCTTTATGAACATAAATATTGATAGGATTCCAGTATTGTATAAATCCTACTCCCTTAAAAGATAAAGAAAAAGATAAAGAATTACCATGATCATCATGTGTTAAACATTCATCTTCAAATTTAAGCATATCATCATCATATGAAATATAAACTAAGTTATCATTGCTATTTTCTTCCAAAAAAATAATATTAGCAGAACACCTATCTAATAAAATACTTAGATTATTACAATCAAATGATTTTTTTTGTACCATATAATAACCTCCCTAAATTGCAATATATTATAACACAAATTAAAAAAAAACCTAATAAAAAATTAGGCTTTAAATCACTATTTATCTTCAGTAGTTGTCTCAATAAAATTAGATAATGGTTGAAATTTCTCTAAAATGAAGACTACAATTACTTTAATACAAGCAATACATGGAGTTGCAATTACCATTCCTAAAATTCCAAAGAAATGTTGGAATATAAGTAAACCAACCATAATAGTAACTGGATGAAGTTTCATCGTATGTCCCATGATTAAAGGCTGATAAAAATTATTTTCAAGTAATTGAACAACAATAATAGAAATACATACACAAATACCAGTAATAGGAGAAATCGTAAATCCTACAATAATTGCCGGTATTGCACCAATATAAGGTCCAAAATAAGGAATTATATCAGTTAGTGCACAAAACAACGCAAATAATATAGGTGCTTCCAATCCTGCAATAGTAAGTCCCACACATTGAGTTAAGAAAACAAGAAGCATAACTATTAATACACCTTGTACATATCCTCTTAAAGATGTATTAATACGATGAGATAAGACTTTATAACCATCTTTCCAATCATGAGGAATAATAGTCTCTACAAACAACGTAAAACGTTCAAAATCAAATAATAAATAAAATCCTATCATTAACCCTAAAACAACATTAAGTCCCCCACTAAAGATACTCTTACCAATCATAAATAAATGTTTAGGTAGTTCAGATCCAAATTGCATTCCCCAATTCGTAACACTAGAAGTAATCTCCTTTTTTAAATTACTAACTTCAATCATATGATTAGGATCCATCTTCGAGATAATTCCAATAATAAAATCCGTTAAACTCTCAAATATCGTAGGAGCTGCCCTAACAAAATCTTTAACTTGACTAATTAAAGATGGAATAAAAAGATAAGTTCCTAAAAGAAAAATACCAATAAGAAGTAAATAAACAAAAATACAACATATTATCCTAGGAATCTTTTTCTTTTCTAAATTCTTAACCATAGGTTCAAATAACCAAGCAATTAATATACCAATAAAAATAGGTGAAATTACTACCAATAATTCTTGCAAATAAGTAATAATCTTCCATTCTTTGACAATATAAGTAATTAGTAAAATAATACATATAATAGCCATAAAATAACCAATATTAATAATTTTTTTACCAGTATGTAGAATTTGATTTAAACTAGTATAATCTACTTCCTTATCTTTTACTTTTTCCCTACCAAAATGTAACATATAAATACTCTCCTATTCTTAATACTACAATAAAATAGTATCACAAAATAAAGTAAAAAAAAAGCTATTAATAGATTATTAATAACTTTTAAAAGTATTATTATTAAATTTAACTGAGTTTTCATCAAACTCTAATACTTTAAGAGAAATATTTTTATTTTCAGCTTCCTTCTCAATCATATCAATAAAAAGAGAAACTAGGGTTTTCTTCTCAGCAAATTGTTTTAACCATTCATCACTATCATTTGCTTCATCCTCATATTGAGGATCAAATCGAATCCCCAACACAATTGCACTATTAGGAGCAAAAAAATTTCCTGAGGAAAAATCACCATAAGTAACAATAACATCATCGGATCCTTCATGATCTTTTACCACTTCTTTATATGAACTCTCTATCATCCTTTTTGCTTCTTCATCATAAGTAAAATTTTTAGACATAATTCTATCCTTTAAAAACTGAATATCCTTTGATAATAGTTTTTCAATCTTAAGGAAATTACGAACATAAAAGAAGTTTAAAGGGGACAATTTTTGATAAAAATCTTTTTCTTCTCTCTTTATTGGCCTAAGTGGATTATCACCTTTTTGAGCATCTTCCTCAATAGCAGTTAAATGTAAAAGATCATTTAAATAAGAAAGTAAAAAATAAGCGTATAATCGATAGCAATCATAATAATCATTAGTTAACTTCCCATCTTTATAAAATCCAAGTTTTGTTAAAAATTCTAAATTAATAACATCCATCATAGTTCCACCTCACTCTCTATAGTAGTAGTCAAATTATCAATATGAAAATAACATACTTTCAATGTATCAAAAGGAATAAAATAAGACTTTCCCCAGCTTTGTACATAAATACCATCTCTTGCTACTTGAGTAATAGTCATAGCATGACCAAAACTTTCATCACAATCCCATAACTTATTATGAACTCCTGTCTCTGGATTAAATCCATACATCTGATATACTTTTTGGAATTCTTCATGCTTAATACCTATCTTCAAAGTTTCCCCATTATTTAAATGATCCATAAGCATTGAATAACAAGTATCAGGAAAATCCTTTTTATTACTGTTACAAAAAGTTGAAGGGGTAGACTTATCTTTATAATTTGTTGCAACAGTATCTGATTGAAAATTAACCTTTATATTTAAACCGGCGTCTTTTATTTTACTATTAAAAAAATCATTCAATAAATCAGTATTAATTCTATCAAAATTAGAAACATATAACTGACTATCAAAGGTCTTTGGATCTAAAAAAGTAGTACTTCCATCACTTTCTTTTCTAAAAAACGATTGATTATCTTTGTTAACAAAAGTATAAAAATCTGCAAGTAATAATTCTTGATTAATTGTATAACTACCATTAGGTAACAAACGATACAAATCATAACCAAATACTTTTTTAAAATTTGCAGCAGTACCAACTAATTTAGATAATTCAGGATTAGTAAACATTTCCATTATCATCAAATTTAAACCAGTAGCATAAGAACAAGCCCCACAAGAATCAATTTTAGATAAATATTGAATAATAGTACTAGTTTTTAAATCAGGAAAGTATTTTCTAACAACCATAATTTCCTTAGCATATAAATCTAATTTTTGTCTAGATGGACGTCTAGAAATATTCCAAAAATATTCATTTCTTGCATAATTAAAAGTATCTAATGCATTTGGATCAGTAAATACCCCCTGATTAACCCCAAAAACAACACCATTATTTAATATCCAATTTCTTGATGAATTAGGATCAAAAACTGTCTCAGAAAGACTTTCATTAATGTCAAAGCCTTCAAACTTAGTACTACCTGGAAATTTTCTTAAACAAAATTCCATGCTTTTAGCGAAATCTTCACTATTCGCCCCAATATCAAATAAAGAATAACCTTTACCCTCACTATTAGTATGAACAATAAAAGATTCAATACCACCACCAAAAGATAACTTTAATTCATAAACAGAATTTGGTTTAAGATTTAAGAAAACAGGATGATTATCATTATCTAATTCAAATTCAACACCATTATTTTTAATATAATCAAAAAATAATCCTTTTATATAATTTGTATATGAACTCTTTATACTTTTTACTTCAGTAAGATACTTTTTAGCTATATCAAGAGATAAATTAGTAGTAGAACCAGAAGTATCAACTATATTTTGCAAATCACTCATTACACGGAGTATATCATAAAAATCAATATTATTTTGAGTATAAGAAGAAAAATCTTTTAATTTTTCAAAAACATACTTTAAATATACTTCAGCCTCAAAAGCTGAAGAATTATTTACATATAAATCAAAATCATAAATAATATCCCAAAAGATCTCTTTTGCTAATTTTTCCATTAGCATCTGTTCTTGACTATTCTGTATTGAATCAACAGAATTATTATCATTTTTATTATCAAGATTATTACCAATTCTTATATCAGTAGCAGATGTACTTTTATCACCTATCGTAATATCACCAAAATCGCTAATACCCAATTCTTTCATTTTTAATTGTCGCTCTTCTTGAACTTTTAAAGTAATTTCTTGTCTTATTTGTGAAATAAAATCCTCTGATAATTCAATATCATAAAAATCATCATCTATTGGAACTATTATTAAATCATCTTTAGTTAAAACCTTATCATTAATAGTAATTCCCTCTATATTTAAAGCCCTTATTAAACTATCAATATCAGGTATTGTTGTTCCATTTTCTTCACATACAATCTCTGATATTTCTTTAATTTGAGATATTTTACCAAATTTAAATTCTTGTAATTTATTATCTAAAGCAGCTTCTATAGTCTTCTCTAAACTTTTATCAGTCTGAAAACTTGATATCATTCCTTTCTCAGATTTATTTAAATCATTTACTATTTCACTAATTGTTTGTTCATCATAGCCTTGTGAGGTCATATACTCAACATAAGCACTAATCATTTTTTCTTTTACAATTTCAAAGCCTTCTATTTGTTCATCAACTGATGGTAAATACCCTTCTAAACCATAAGCTGCAAAATAATCATAATCACTTTTCACTTTTCGAACTAAATGATTATACACCTGAGATAATTTTGCTTCATTTGATTGACCATCATTATTTGCACTTAAATCGATAAAACTAATGGTATCTCCATCAGTTAGCATATTTCCTATATGAGGATCAAAATCCAATCCATTATCTCTTATCGTACAAAAATCTTCTATATATTTTAAATAAGCATCTGAATCTAAACTAGCTAATTGCTCAAGTTGACTACTTCTTGATAAGAAAGACTGATACATATTACCACTATCACCAAATAATACTTTTCCTGATGCTAAAGCTTGAATCTGATAAGTATAATTACCATCCGTAAAACAACTTATCAATTGTGGAGTATTAACCCCACTTGCTGATAGTTTATTAATAATCCCAGCTCTGTTATTAAAATCCTCAATATTTAATAACCTACCATTTCTTAATATTCCATAACTACTCCCATCATCAAGAGTTATTGTTTTAAAAGACGTAGCTCTTGTTTTTGAATCAAAACTACCATCATATTTTTTAAGTACTTCTTGAACAATAGGATTATTATTAGATGTTCCAACTACATTACCATCTAAATCAGTCATAACACCATTTTCATCAATATGAATCTGTTTATTATTAACTGCTATATCTAATGAAGAATGCATATCTATTGGATTATTAATGGTTGAAGTTGTTTCTTCTGTTGAAGTACTTGATGTCTCTGATGACATTTTTAAAATAGCTTCCAGTTTCAGTTCAATATACTTAGCTATTTGTCTATTATATTCCCCCATTATTTCTTCATTACTTAAATCCATAGTCTCTGTTGGATATTGTTCCTTGATTAAATCTACTAGTTCTTGTTCTGTTACTATTCCTTTATCAATTTGGGCATTTATATTACTTATATTTATCTTTGACATAGCAAAATTTCCACCTTGTAATTCTCCTGCTGAAAAAGCTGCTACGGCAAAGGTCATTAGTTTTTCTTTTGCCCATTGATCCCAATAAGCATCTCTTTCTGCTTCACTATTAAAGTTTGGTATACCATCTCCTAGTAAGAATTCTGATATCATATCTTGAATTACTTCTTGGAACCCTTCTTTTCCCATAGCTGTAAAGTAAGTTTTTAGATTATATACATTTGTTTCACTTAAGAATGGTAAACCTCCTAATAGATGTTCTGTTGCTACTTCCGTTGTTCCAGAAAGTAAACCATGAATAATAGCTTCTTCTCT
>CACZFH010000031.1:578-28757 GCA_902780395.1 uncultured Erysipelotrichaceae bacterium | reverse complement strand
TGTCCATGTGGAAGTGGAAAAAAATATAAGCAATGCTGTGGCAAATAGCTTATAAAATAAGGGTTTGCGAGGATTTGAAAATTTAAAAAAATCGCAAAAATAGCCAAAATGTTTGTAAAATGTTTGTAAAAATTACAAAATGTTTGTAAAAATTGGCTGAAACCCTTATAAATAAAGGGAAAAACATTTACAAACAAATCTACAAACAATAAAGATAGCATTCAGTTGCTGTCTTTTTTTCTCCGTTTTCGATTAAGAAAAGGAGGAAGACAATGGGAAGTGTATATGTACAAAAGAGAGGTAATGTTTTTCAATATCAATTTCAAATTGCCTCAGTAGATGGTAAAAGGAAGTATCAGAATAAGAGTGGATTTTCTACAAGAAATGAAGCAATGAAAGCAGGTATAAAAGCATATTCAGAATATATGAATACTGGTCATGCTTTTACTCCTAATGAAATATCTTATAGTGATTATTTAGATTACTGGATGAAAGAACATTGTGAGGTAAATTTAAAATATCACACAATAGAAGCTTATAAGAGTATTATTAGAATTCATGTTAAACCTAAAATAGGTCATTATAAGTTATCAACAATAACTACAGCAACACTACAAGAATTTATTAATAAGGTATATTTAGATGGTAGTTATTCAAAGAACTTTTTAAAGAACATATTAAAGGTATTAAAGACATCATTCGGTTATGCTTATGAAATAGTTAACTTTATTAAAACAAATCCAGCAGAGAAAGTTAGATTACCTAAATATGATATTCCAGATAGTGATCCAGCTCATATATTTACTAAAGAAGAAATTGAAAGGATATTAAATCGTTTCACTAATAATCCATGTGCTTATTATGCTTTCTTAACAGCATATCATACTGGTATGAGAGTGTCTGAGGTATTTGGGTTAACTTGGGAAGATATAGACTTTGAAAAAAAGACTATAAGAGTTGATAGAAATGTATTAAAGAAGAATCAAGCAGGTGGAACTAAAAAAAGACATATAAGTGGTAACTCTACAACAGTATGGTATTTTGGTACTTGTAAAACTCCTAGTAGTCATAGAACAATTGAAATAGGAGATACTTTATTAAATGCTTTAAAAGAGTATAAAGAACAACAAGAAAAGAATAAGGAAGAATATGGAGATATGTATATGAAACATTATTCTAAAGAAGTTATTAATCCATATAATAAAAAGAAAGAAATTAAAATAGTTAATGCTCATACTGAAATAGATGTATCACTACCAGAAGTTCATTTTGTATTTGTTAAGAAAAATGGAGTTTATGAAGGTACTGACACAGTTAAATATCCATTTAAGGTTATTCATTATGAGTTAGGAATATCATGTAGATTTCACGATTTTAGAGATACTCATGCAACAAGATTAATTGAAGCTGGAGCCGATATAAAAGCAGTATCTAAAAGACTAGGACATAGTACAATTGAAACAACTTATAATATATATGTAAGAGTAACTACTAAAATGGAATCGGAAGTAGTAAATAAATTTGAAGCATATGCAACTTCATAATGCATATGTTTTTTTGTGAGATTTTACCTTATATCAATGATTAAAGCCCAAAAATATGCTATAATATTATTTGAGATATTTAGGTGGTGAAGTTATGGGAAGTTACGAAAGTGAATCTAAATTAGAAGATAGAATGATAGATCAATTAAGAAAACAAGGATATCAATATGTTGAAATAAATGATGTAACTGAATTAGAAGGAAATTTTAGAGAACAAGTTAATCTTCATAATAGAGGAGAACTTAAATTTAAAGATTTATCTGATAAAGAGTTTGAAAGACTTATGGTTAAAATCTCTGGTAAAGGTGTTTTTCAGTCTGCTAAAGAATTAAGGCAGAAACAAGATATTCAAAGAGATGATGGTTCAATTGTTTATATTGAATTATTTAATACTAAAGATTGGTGTAAAAATACTTTCCAAGTAACTCATCAAACTACAGTTGAAGGTAAATATACTAATAGATATGATGTAACTATTTTAATAAATGGACTTCCTCTTGTTCAAATTGAATTAAAACGAAGAGGAATAGATATGAAAGAAGCTTTTAATCAAATCAAAAGATATAAAAGACATTCATATTTTGGATTATACAAATTTATTCAATTATTTATTATAAGTAATGGTGTAGATACAAAATACTTTGCAAATGGAGATCAAGAATTAAATTATGGTTTCACTTTCTATTGGACTGATGTTAATAATGAAAGAATAACTAACCTAGAACAATTTTGCTTATTCTTCCTAGATAGATGTCATATAGGTAAAATGATAGCAAGATACATGATTATAAATGAAACAGAAAAAATGTTAATGGTTATGCGACCATATCAAGTATATGCTGTTGAGAATATTGTATCTCGTGCTTTAGATACAAATAACAATGGTTACATATGGCATACTACTGGATCAGGTAAGACAATTACATCATTTAAAACAAGTCAAATACTTGCACTAGAACCATCTATTAATCAAGTATTCTTCTTAGTTGATAGAAAAGACTTAGATAAACAAACCTTAGATGAATTTAATAAATTCGATCCAGGTTGTGTTGATATGACTAACCAAACAGATAAATTAATTCAACAAATTAAGGATAGTACAAAACCATTAATAATTACTACAATTCAAAAAATGGCTAATGCATGTTCTAATCCTAAATATGCTAGTGTTATGGAAAAATATAAAGATTTAAAAACAATCTTTATAATTGATGAATGTCATAGATCACAATTTGGAGATATGCATAGACAAATATCTAAAACATTTAGTAAAGCTCAATATTTTGGATTTACTGGTACTCCTAGATTTAAAGAAAACCCATCACAAGATGGAAGAAGTACAGCAGATATTTTTGAAAAGTGTTTACATACATATTTAATTAAGGATGCTATTAAAGATGAGAATGTTTTAGGATTCTCAGTAGATTATATGAAGTTTGTTGAATTTAATGGACAAACTGAAGAAGATTTAATGGTAGAAGGAATAGATACTGATGAAGTATTTATGGCAGATGATAGAGTAAGACTTATAGCACAAGATATTATTGATCATCATAATGTAAAAACAAGAGATAGAAAATATAATGCTTTATTTACTGTTTCATCAATTCCATTATTAATTAAGTATTATGATATGTTTAAATCATTAAATCATGACTTAAAGATTGGTGCTATATTTACTTATGGTGCTAATGAAGATTTAGATAAAAATCCAGAACATTCAAGAGAAGTTCTTGATAGATATATGAAAGACTATAATAAGATGTTCAAGACTAATTTTAGTACTCATACATTTGATTCTTATTTTAGAGATATATGTAAGAGAATTAAAAATACTGAAATTGATATAGTTATAGTAGTTAATATGTTATTAACTGGATTTGATGCTAAAAGATTAAATACTTTATATGTCGATAAACCATTGAAGTATCATGATCTTATTCAAGCATTTTCAAGAACTAATAGAGTTGAATCTGATACTAAACCATTTGGTAATATAGTATGTTATAGAACGACTAAAGCTAGAGTAGATGAAGCTGTTAAGTTATTCTCACAAACTAATAGTGTAGATACAGTTATCATGGCTCCATATGAAACATACTTAGAAAAATTTAATAATGCAGTAAATAAATTATTAGAAATTACACCAGTAGTTGAAAGTGTTGATTCACTTGAAAGTGAAGATGATATAAAAGAATTTATTGTTGCATTTAGGGAAGTTGCTAAGATATTAGTTAGTTTAAAAACATTTAATCAATTTGATTTAGATAATAACGATTCAATGATTAATACTCAAATGTTTGAAGATTATAAATCTAAATATTATGAATTATATAGGAAACTATCTAATGACAAAGAAAAGAGTTCTATATTGAATGATATTACATTCTCACTAGAACTAATACAAACTGATAAAATTAATGTTTCTTATATCTTAAATCTAATTAGAAATGTTGATTTATCAAATGAAGATCAAAAACAAAAAGATATTGCCGATATTCAAAGCAAATTGGTTAATATTACTGATGATGAATTATTCTTAAAAGCTGAATTGATTAAGAGTTTCTTATCTTCTATATTACCAGCTTTAAAAGAAGAAGATTCAATTGATGAAGCTTTCGATAATCATATGAATAAAGAAAGACAAAAAGAAATTGAAA
Source organism: uncultured Erysipelotrichaceae bacterium (assembly GCA_902780395.1). Lineage (GTDB taxonomy): Bacteria > Bacillota_I > Bacilli_A > RF39 > UBA660 > UBA3789. Next base: position 24,553 of record CACZFH010000031.1, on the reverse strand, counting down.
AATTTGCTACTGAAAATAATATTAACTTAGAAACATTAGAAACAATTATTAATGAATTTGAATATAGTGGTATTTTCCCAGATGGATTAATAGGACAATCTATTGAAGCTCCATTCTTAAAGAAAATATCAATTATAGAAAATATTAAGGGATTCGTTAAGAATCTGTTAAAGAAATATATGTAGGAGGTTAAAATATGTCTAGAGAAGAAAAACAACAATCACAACAAGCAGAACTTCAAAAACAATTATGGAGTATTGCTAATACCCTAAGAGGTAATATGGATGCCAATGATTTTAAAAACTATATTCTTGGATTAATCTTCTACAGATATTTATCTGAAAATCTAGTTAATTATGTTAATACAACATATTTAAAAGATGATAATATTGATTATGAAGAAGCTTGGAAAAAAGAAGAATATAGAGAGGCTTTAAAATCACAATTAATTAATGATTCAAACATGGGATATTTCTTAGAAGCCGATTATTTGTGGAGTACATTAATTAAGAAAATTAAAACTGGTAAATTTGATATTTCAATGTTAGCTAAAGCAGTTAATACAATATCCGAATCAACTCTAGGAAATGAATCTGAAGATGATTTTGAAAATCTATTTGAAGATATGGATTTAAATAACTCTAAATTAGGTAGAGGTGAAGCTGAAAGAACTAAATTAATATCTACTATTATGCTTAAGATAGATGATATAGATTTTCATCATGAAGATGCTGAAATTGATGTATTAGGTGATGCTTATGAATATTTGATTTCAAATTTTGCTGCATCTGCTGGTAAAAAAGCAGGGGAATTCTATACTCCTCAACAAGTATCAAGAATACTTGCTAAATTAGTAACATTAAATAAATCAAAATTACAAAGTGTATATGATCCAACTTGTGGATCTGGTTCATTACTATTAAGAGTAGGTAAAGAAACTAAAGTTACATCATATTATGGACAAGAGTTTAATTCTACTACATACAACTTAGCTCGAATGAATATGTTATTACATGGTATTTCATTTAAACATTTTGATATTAAAAATGATGATACACTTGAAAGACCAAGACATATAGATATGAAGTTTGATGCAATTGTTGCAAATCCTCCATATTCAGCTCAATGGAGTGCAGATCCTAAGTTTATTGAAGATGAAAGATTTAGTGCTTATGGTAAATTAGCTCCTAAATCAAAAGCTGATTTTGCATTTATTCAACATATGATTTATCAATTATCAGATAATGGAACTATGGCTGTAGTTTTACCTCATGGAGTTTTATTTAGAGGAGCTTCTGAAGGAACTATTAGAGAATATCTAATTAAAGAAAAGAATTATTTAGACGCTGTAATTGGATTACCAGCAAATATATTCTATGGAACAAGTATTCCAACTTGTATTCTTGTATTTAAGAAATGTAGAGAAAATGAAGAAAATATTATATTTATAGATGCATCAAAAGATTTTGAAGCTGGAAAGAATCAAAATAGATTAAGAGATGAAGATGTAGATAAGATTATAGAAACATATAAGAATAGAGTAGAAGTAGAAAAATATTGCCATGTTGCTCCTATGTCAGAAGTAGCAGAAAATGATTATAATCTTAATATTCCTAGATATGTAGATACATTTGAAGAAGAAGAAGAAATAGATATTAAAGCTGTTCAACAAGATTTAAAACAAATTGATAAAGAAATAACTGAAGTAGATAAAAAATTGAATGTATATCTAAAAGAATTAGGATTAGATGAAATATAATATAAAAAGGACTATACAAACATACATTGCATAAGTCCTTTTTTTAGTTCTATAAGTTTATTAAGTTTTACTGTTTCTTTATCTGTTTTATCTTTTATTCCAATAATTGAATTAATAATCATGTTTTCTATCTGTTCATTTTTTGGAATTAATATTATTTGATTTTCTATTGTTGAAAAGTTTACATATATTTGAGTTCCACCCTGTGCAAGTTTAAATACATGTTTTCTAAAATTATTATTATTCAAATAACACCATGCATATTTAGGATTTATATTTTTACATATTAATCTTTGACTTCTTTGATTATAAATATATTTATTATCTTCTTCGATTAGTATTGAAGATCCAATTATATCACCAGTGGTAGTTTTGTCATTTAATATCATTACTAAATTATCTTTATTTAATAATTTTGTCTTAGTTTTATCGTTCAAAATTATTTTTTGACCATTGTCTATGTAAGTTCCTGTTGTAGAATAATTTCCAATAGAAATTATAGCAGTGCCTCCATCTGAATAAAATCTATTTTTTATAGTATCTTCATCAAATAAACTTTGATTTGAAAAAATGATTTTATCCAGCCCTTTTTTAAATAAAGAAGATACTAAAAAGACTTATACAAACATACTTTGCATAAGTCCTTTTTTAAGATTTCTAAGTTCAGTTAATTTTTTTTCTTCTAACAATATTTTTTTATCAAAAGTAGATAAATAATTTGCATATTTATTTTGCAATTCCAAACTTGGTAGATTAATTTCAATTTCACATAAATTTGTAAAATTTAAAGTATTTCTAACTCCACCCTCAAATTTAGACATAGTTCCCTTTTTAAAATATATTGAATCAAACCACTCTAACATAAATTTATTGTTTTGATTAGTTGTAAAACACTCATACAAAGGACTCACAACACTAATATTGTTATTATCTTTTAAGGCTAGAGAACCAACATTTAACCTAGATGGATTATATCCAAATACATTTTTCTCAATAACATAATAATTTTTTAAATCTTTACTAGCAACATTTCTATCTTCAAATTGATCTGCTTGAGAAATAAAACCATATTTGTTACTAATACTTTCAACATACTTGATCGAGCCATCTTTATTTTTCTTATTCCACTTAATAAGAATTTTTCCTAGTTTTATTACTTGATTTCCGTTTTGAAATAATTTAAATAACTTAAGGTCTTCAATTTTCCTAGATTGTAATTCTATTTTTTTGTCTAATAATGATAAGGTTTTAGAAATTTTTTCTTGCTCTTTTATATTTGGAAGACTTACAGTTATTGTTCCTAAATCATTAGCGCTTATTGCTGGATAACTTGTTCCAGTACACATATCTAACACTTTATTAACAAATGATTTTTGATATAAAATACTATATACAAAATAAGGATTTTCATTCGTTCTTAATAAAGCATATCCAGTAGATGCAATGTAAGGATACTCAGAATCTAAATTATTTATAAATAAATTATTCATTTGATATGGTCTTACTGTTTGATATAATATGTCATTTTCTTTAACAGTTCTTTGGGCTCTACTTGGTGCTTCTGATTTACTTATAATTTTCCTATTTGTTAGTAATCCATTATTTACACTCTCTAAATCAATATAAATAAATTGTTCTGGCAATGAATCATTTTTAGGATTAATTTCTACGAAAGAATTTAATTGTATTTTTTTCCATTCATCATTAAATTCTGAAAATCTAATTTTTGGAATATTCATTATCTCACCACCAAACTAGTCCTTAAGTTTAATAAAAAGATACAAACTTAACTAATAATAATTATACCACATTTTCTGTAATTTTTAACCTATATAAAAAGTATTTCAATTACTTTCTTGAAATACCTTACATATCATATCAATACATTTTTTCTTTTGAGATAGTCTTGGATGCACATATAGGTTTAATGTTATATTAACATTTGCATGACCTAACAACTCACTTACAGTCTTGTAGTCCACTCCTAAAGAAATACAGTTTGTAGCAAATGTATGCCTTAATGAATGGAAATTAAATTGTTTTATTTTTACTTGTTTTAATACTTTATTAAAGTATTTTCTATATGTTCTAGGTTCCAAATATTTATTTGTTCCTGTAATTATATAATCATCCCCTTTTGTTCTAAGTTGTTTTAATAGTTCTAGAAATTCTTTGTTAATAGGAATTTCTCTATTAGCATTTTTTGTTTTAGGAGTTGTTATTATTACTTTAGAAATATTTTTATCTTTATCTTTAATATAAACTCTTTGAATAGTTTTATTAACTGATAATATATTCTTTTTGAAATCTATATCATTCCATTGTAATGCACATAATTCGCCTATTCTTAGACCTGAATATAAGGATATCAATAATCCTATATTTCTATTAGTTAAGTTTTCTAAAACATAATTTGTAAGTTTGTTTTGTTCATGTTTTGATAGGATATAAATTTTTGAATCTTTATTATCTTTTGGATAATTAAAAGTTAATTCAAAATGTCTTATTTTTTCTTCATTTATTGCTTTTCTCAAACTTCCTTTAATAATGATTGTAATATCTTTAATAGTCTTTTCTGATAATCCACCTAATCCATCTTTTCTTCCATTTTTAAAGAGATCTAAAAGAAAATTTTGAATAATTTTATGATTTAAATCTTGAATATAAATATTTCCTAACTTTGGAATTATATGATTAAAAATATTATTTGAATAATTAGCATATGTTGATTCTTTTATGTATTCTTTCTTCTCAATCAACCATTCATAAATCCAATCACTATATAAAATCTTATTTTTTTTAGCAAACATATAATATTCCTCCTTTCCAAGAAATATTATAGTTGTTCATTATCTCATTATTAAACTTAAGGACTAGTTTGGTGGTGAGATAATGAAACCTAAATTGCGATTCAAAAATTTTAATGATAATTGGATAACGTGCACAATAAAAGATGTTGCTGATGTTGTAGGAGGAGGTACTCCAGATACATCAAATCCAAAATTATGGAATGGCAGTATCAATTGGTTTACTCCAAGTGAAATTGGGAAAAGTAAATATATTAGCAACAGCGAAAGAAAAATAACAGAATTAGGTGTTCAAAAATCATCTGCAAAACTTTTACCAATAGGTACTATATTATTATCATCTCGAGCAACAGTTGGAGAAGCTTCAATATTACAAAACAATCAAGCATGTACAAATCAAGGATTTCAATCTTTAATAGCTCATAAAAATATTAATAACGAATTTTTATATTATTTAAAAGATAAATATAAAAAGAATATGCTTAATAAAGCATTTGGTTCAACTTTTTTAGAAATTAGTAAAAGTAATATAGAAAAAATAAAGATAAATATACCAACGATAGAAGAACAAACTAAGATATCCAATTTTCTATCATTATTAGATAAGAAAATAGAATTACAATCTAAGAAAATTGAAGACCTTAAGTTATTTAAAAAAGGGCTATTTAATATGATTTTTAATGAAGTTGATGGAAAAGACTATTTATTATCAGATGTTGTTTTATTTGAAAATGGAAAAGGTCATGAAAATATAGTTGATGATAATGGAGAATATGTATTAATAAATTCTAAGTTTATATCTACGGAAGGTAATGTAATTAAAAAATGCACTGAACAATTAACACCACTATATAAAAATGATATAACAATGGTTATGAGTGATCTTCCTAATGGTAAAGCTCTGGCAAAATGTTACTATATTGAAGATGATAATAAATATAGCTTGAATCAACGAATATGTAGAATTCAAGTAAAAGATAATAATATTATTAACTCAAAATATTTATATTACTTATTAAATAGAAATCCGTATTATTTAAAATTCGATGATGGTGTTAATCAAACTAATCTAAAAAAAGATGATATATTGAATATTAATATATTGTTACCATCAATCGATATACAAGAAGAAAATTCTAAAATATTAACTATAATGGATAATCTTATTGATAGAGAAAGTAATAAGTTGTCTAAATTATATTCATTAAAAAAAGGACTTATGCAAAGTATGTTTGTATAAATCCTTTTTTATTTTAATATATTATCTATTGATAATTTGTGATTGTAACATATTGTATATAATACTAAAGAAGTAACAAGAGTTTTACCATTTTCATATAAGCTATATGATTGTTGAGTTATCATACATTCATTAGCTATTTGTTTTTGTGTTAAACCTAACTTTTCTCTAATATCTTTAAGTTTAGTTCCTATTTCTTTTTTATCTAACTTTTTAATAGGAGTATATTCATTTTTTCTAGATAATCCTGTAATATAATCTAAAGAGTAGTGATACATATTAGCAAACTTAACCATTTTAGGTAAAGGCATGGTATCATTATTATTTTCCCAACCAGATACTGTTGTACCTTTAACACCAAAAACATAACCAAGTTCTTCCTGTGTCATCTCTAATTCTTCTCTGCAATATTTAATATTATTAGTTAATATCATATTTCTCACCTATATTAATTTTCCCATTATTTTGAGAAATACTACAAAATCTATGGGCGATATTGTGCGAGTGTGATATAATAAAAATGCAGTACAAGAAAAGAGGTTATTATGAACAAATACGAAGAATTAAGAAGTATGTGTTATAGTAGTAAAATTTTATGTGGTACAGAGTTATATAATCTTTTAGAAGAAGATTATATGAAAGAGTTAGTTTCAAAAATAGGAGATGGTACAGTAATTACCAAATCTAAAATGAGTTTTGGAACAAACAAAATTCAGAAATATGAATTATTTCTATATAATTTAGATAGGTTAGTATATTATTTAAAAGATAGGTTATTTATTAATCCTACTGAATTTAGAATTTATTTAAGTTATATGATTGAAAGTAGATATATTGATAAAATACTATTTACTAAGGAATTATTTGATGATGATTCATTTAAGTTTGAAGTTTATTTTTGGCAAATAGCTAGTGAAAGGTTATTAGGTTGTTTAGGAGTTATGACATTACTTCCACCTATTAAAGAAAAACTAGAAGAATTAGAATTTGATCCTAAAAAATATAATATTAAAAAGAAAAATGATGCTAGAGAAGTATTTAACTTCTTTAGTGGTATGATTAATTGTAGACATGATAATTTATTTAATTTATTTATAGATAATAAAACAATACCACCAGAGAGAATTGATTTTTATATGTGGGCTTGGTGTAATGTTCTTGATGAATATATTAAAAAGAGAGAACACTACTTAAAGTTAATTGAAATCAATTAAGTGTTTTAAATGTTATAATATTGTGTATAATATGAATAAGAGGTGTTTCTGATGGATATAGATATATATGAGGAAATTAAGCAGATTATAAAAAGTCAACAAGATAAAAGAGATAAAGAATTCTTAAAGAATTTAAATGGTAGAGATAAAAAAAGATTTAAGTCTATGGAAGATGTTGATAAATTTGTTGATTCTATATTAGATAATAAACCTAAGAAAAGTGATGAAGAAAAAAGAAAAAATATAATTGATATAACTGAAATAGAAAAAGATGGATTTACTTTTGGAATAGTTACGACTAAAAGTAGATTTAAAGATTATAAAAGTTTAGAAGATCTTGGAGAAGATGTTCCAACTGTTACTTTATATAGAACTTATTTAATACTTAATAAAGGCGATGATATTATTGATAATTTGTTTTATAAACAATATAAAACAAAAAATCCAGCAATTAAGTATCATAATGAATTAATAGATTATGTTAATAAAACTAATACAGAAGAAATATTGAAAAAAATTAGAAATATTTTAGATAATGTGATATAATCTTTATATAAGTTAAAAATATGCAGAGGTAGTATTATTCTGTTTTTGAGTAGTACTACCTCTTTTTTTGGTTTTAAAGAGAGGTTGACATTATGAATCAAAATGTAGAAATAGAATTATGTGTGAAAGAAGTAATGGATAATAAAGGTGTAAGTATTAGCGAATTAAGTAAAATAGCAGATATTAAATATGATATTGTAAAAAGATATTATTATGGAGAAATAGTAAGATATGATAGTGAAGTTTTAAAGAAATTTTGCATTTATTTAGACTGTAAAATTGATGATTTAATCAAAATAAAGCAAAAAATTTAAAAAAATTTTTATAAATTTTTTTGCAATTTTTCAAAAAACTGCAATTTTTTCGAATTGAGAAAAGTCTTATTTTATATAGGTTTCCAAAGAATTTATACCAATAAAAGTACCAGTTAAAGTACCATTTAAAAAGACTGGACAAATCCGAAAATTTTTGTTAAATTTGCTATAATGAGTGAAAACTCTAGGAGATAGATGAACACATCAATCCTTATAGATATTGATTCCATTCCCTAAATAAGGAATTGACTTTGAAAATATCGAGTGATAGTATAGAAAGCAATTAATTACAAAGGTTGTACTATCAAAGGATGTGATGAAAATGGTTATGACATCTAAGTTAAGCTTAATTAATTTTAACAAATCATATGTTGTTTATTTAGTATCCGTTTTTTTAGGAGTTGTTAAATATAAGAGAGGGAAAAAGTCTTAGTGGCTTTTGCCCTCTTTTTCGTTCGGGGAGGTTACTATGAAATTAAAAAGAAGTCTTTATTTAAGTGATGAAATTTCATCACAATATCCTATAGAAAAATATAAGAAATTGATACTTGATGTTATAGATATAGTAGAAAATTTCATTGTAGAGTTAGGAGATGAAAGTAAATATGATTCATCTTCAACAGCTAGATATGATGAGTGTATAGGTTCTCATCAATTTAGTACTACTTCTAAAATAGAAAGTATGTTAATTAAAATGTATGATCAAGAACCGAAGAAACGAGAATTTATTGATAAGTATTTTAAAGTACTTAAATCATTAGATAAATTAGAAAGAAAAGCATTCATTTATACTTTTATTAAAGGTATGGAAACAGAGGAATTAATAGAAGTACTTAAACTATCAGATAAACCTGTTAGAAGAATAAAAAAGAGTGCAATAGTAAGATTTTCATTAAGATTAGGATTAGATAAATTTATATAGGAGTCGAAAGACTTCTTTTTATATGTATTAAAGGAGGTGGTTTTATGATTGTAAAGTAAGATTGTTAGTGATTTGACTTTTTCAACATGTGATGGTAACATGCCATCAAGGAGAAGAAGGTTATGAAGAAAAAATTATTATTAATAATACCAGCCGTTATTATTTTAATTGTTTCTATAACTCTGGTATTAGTAAAGAAAACTGACAATCAAAAACAAATATTACAAGATAACAAAGTAGAAGAATCTTCTAAAATTGAAGAAGTATCTACTACTAAAGAAAATAAAGAAGAAACAATAGAAGAACAAGAAGAAGTTAAACAAGAAGAAACTAAAGAAACAAAAAATATTGAACAAAAGCAAACAACTAATAATACAGCTAAGGAAACTAAAGTTCAAGAACAACCTAAAACAGAAACTGTGCAATCTGCACCAGTACAAACACAACCAGTACAACAAACACAACCAGTACAACAAACACAACCAGAACCAGTTAGAGAACAAACTGAATGGGAGAAGTTAGGTATAAGTGAATATGATTATTATAATTCGCCTATGTGGAGTTGGGCTAGAGTTGATTATTCTGTAAAAACATATGGTAGTCTTGAAGCAACACATCAAGCTTGTGTTGATGCTGGTAATCAAATGGAAGATATAACAAGTTTTACTTGTAACAATATAAATAGTTATTCTGGAGATTATTTAGGAGAGATGCTTAAAGTTCGATATTAGAAAGGATAATTATATGAAATCAAAAATAGGCAAGTATGCTTTTATGGGCATACTTTTTTTAGTGGCTATTTTTAGTACTCAAACAGTTCATGCTGAGAAATACACAGGTCAAGCAATTTGGCCAAGTGAATATATCAGCAATGTTTATATTAAAAAGGTCAAACCTGATGGATATACAAAATACCAACAAGGTAGATTTATAAGAAGAAGTGAAGATAATCAATTTGTATATTGTTTACAACCTTATGCAGATATTGATAATAACTTACCTTATTATGATGTAGTTAGATCTGATTATGCTCAAGTATTAGGTCTTAGTGAAGCACAATGGGAAAGAATATCACTTCTTGCATATTATGGTTATCAATATAACGATAATGGAGTAGATCATTCTGCTCATAAGTGGTATGCAATTACTCAAGTAATGATTTGGAGAACTACTAATCCTGAATCAGATATTTATTTCACAAATTCATTAAATGGAAATAGAACTTCTCAATATGATGGCGAAATGGCTGAACTTGAAAGATTAGTTTCAAATCATTATAGAACTCCACAACTTCAAAGTGGATTAACTGTTCCAATTGGAAGTACAACTGAAATAAATGATTCAAATGGTGTATTAAGTAATTATGAAATTAGTTCTACAGATAAAGTAACTGCATCAATAAATGGTAATACTTTATCAGTTACTGCTAATAGTATTGGTGAAGGTTCTGTATCTTTCCAAAAGAAAGCAAAGTATTACGAAATACCACCAATTGTATATTTTAGTGATCATTCACAAAATGTATTTAGAGTAGGAGCATATGATCCGGTTAAAAGTAAATTCACTATTAAAGTAATAGGTGGAAAAGTTACACCAGAGAAAAAGGATGTTGAAACAAAAACAAACACTCCTCAAGGTGAAGGAAAATTAGGTGGGGCTGTTTATGGTATTTATAAAGTTGATGGAACAAGAGTAGGTTCTGTAACAACTAAAGAAGATGGTACAAATACATCTGATTATTTACCAGAACTTGGTAGGTTCTACCTATTAGAAGAACAACCATCTGAAGGATATTTGTTAGATAGTAATAAATATTATTTTGAAATTACTGAGGATAACTTAAATCCACATGTACAAGTATCTGAACAAGTAATTAAATTAGATTTTGAATTTACTAAAGTATATGCTAGTGCTGAAACTCAAATAATGGAACCAGAAGTAGGTATTAAGTTTGGAATCTATAACAATAAAAATGAACTAGTAGAAGAAGTTACTACTAATTCACAAGGAGTATTTAGATTTACTTTACCTTATGGAACTTATACAGTTAAACAATTAACAACTACTAAAGGTCATGAAAAGATAGATGACTTTAATATAGAAGTTAAAACAACTGGAGAAGTTGTAAAGAAAGTTATTTCAAATGCACCAATAACAGCTAAGTTAAGAGTTGTTAAAATTGATGCTGAAACAAAAGAAGTAATAAAAAGAGCAAATATTAAGTTTAAAATATTTGATGTTAAAAATAATGAATATGTATGTCAAACAATAACATATCCAAATAAAACAACTATATGTGAATGGGAAACTGACTCTGAGGGAGAATTCACAACAGCTTATCCATTAATGACTGGAACTTATAGACTTGAAGAAGTAGATCAAGTTGTTGAAGGTTATTTATGGAATAGTAAATCTCATGAATTTAGTATTGATGAAGATTCACAATTAAGAACAGATTCTGAATATGGAATTATATTTGATACTGAATTTGAAAATCAACCAGTTAAAGGAGAAATCCAAATTAAAAAGACTGGAGAAGTAGCAGAACTTACAGAGGAGGGATTTATTTTTAAAACTGACAACCTTGAAGGTGTTAAGTTCGGATTATATGCTTTGGATGACATTATTTGGAACAATAAATTGATATATGAAAAAGATTCTTTAGTAGAAGAAAAACTTACTGATAAAGATGGAAATATTGTTTTTGATAATTTATATTTAGGAAAGTATTATGTTAAAGAAATTGAAACATTAGATAATTATGTTTTAGATGATAATAAATATGAAGCTGAACTAGTATATAAAGATCAATATACACCAGTAATCTTTTATTCTGAATCTATTTTAAATATATTAAAAACTGGTAAATTAGAATTTACTAAAACAGATATATCAGAATCAAAAACATTACCAAATACACTAGTTGAAATCTATACAGAAAATGATGAGTTAGTATTCTCTGGTAGAACAGATTCTGAAGGTAAAATAGTTATAGAAAGACTTCCACAAGGAAAGTATTACATACTTGAAAAGGAAGCACCTGAAGGTTATAAACTTAATGAAGAAAAAATGCCATTTGAAATAAAAGAAAATGGAGAAATAATTAAATCAACAATGAAAGATGAAGATATCACAGGTACTTTAGAATTTACTAAAGTAGATATTTCTACAGATGAACCACTTCCAAACACTTTAATTGAGATATACAATGCTGAAACAGATGAGTTAGTATTCTCTGGTAGAACAGATGAAAATGGTAATATTACTATTGATAAAATCAAATATGGTAAATATTATATTTTAGAAAAAGAAGCTCCAGAGGGATATCAATTAAATGAAGAAAAAATGTATTTTGAAATTACTGAGGATGGACAAGTAATTAAGTCTGTTATGAAAGATGAAAAAATTGTTGAAGTTCCAAATACAGGTTTATCAGAAATAGATTATAGTAAGGTAACTCCTATTATAATAATTGTTTTAGGAGCTGGATTAATCATCTATGCAACAAAGAAAAACAAAAAGAAATAATATACTTATTGTTATAGGAACATTACTTATTTTTTTAAGTACTTCATATCTAATATTTAATCATTTTAATAATGAAAGATTAAAACAATCAGAGAATGATAAAATAGAAGAATTTTTTGAAGTAGAAGAAGAGGAAATTGAAGAAATAGGAGAAGAACCTATAGAAGAAAAAAAAGAAGAAAAGCAAGAAATAAATTATGATTATATTGCAGTATTAGAAATACCTAAAATAAATCTTAAAAGAGGTTTAGTAAGTACTGATAGTAAATACAATAATGTTAATTACAATATTAAAATAGTCGATGGCTCTTTAATGCCTTATGTCAGAAATGGTAATCTAATACTTGCAGGTCATAATGGATCTGCATATATTTCTTTTTTTAGAAATCTATATAAGTTAGATATAAATGATAGTGTCTATGTTTATTTTGATGGTATAAGATATGAATATAAAATAGCAGACATATATGATGTAGATAAAACAGGCACTGTTAATATATCTAGAGATAAAAATAGAACTACTATTACTTTAATAACTTGTAAAAAATATAGTAAAGATAAACAAACAGTATTTATCGGTTACTTAAACAATAAGGAACCATATTAATTATGGATGATAAAGACTATGTTATAATTCCTCAATGTATTGTTGAGGATAAAAATTTAACTAGTACAGATAAACTTGTTTATGGAATAATATTAAGACTAACTAGAAGTAATGGATACTGTTGGGCATCAAATCAATATATAGCTGATATATTAAAAATTCATCCACGAACTGTATCAACTTGTATTAGAAAATTAAGAGAAATAGGATATATTAATTCTAGTAAAAATAAGAATGATAAATTTAAAACTTTTAGAAAAATCAGTTTTGATAAAGAGGATGAATACATCTATTAAGTATAGAAATATACATCCTATAAGTATAGATGCAGACATCCTACTAATATAGAATATAATAAAGAATTTAAAATAGAATATATATAATTTAAATTTAATAAAACATTTAAATTTATTTAAATATTTTCATTGGAGGAGGCATGAAATGTTAAGTGAATATATGAATTCATTTTCTTTAATTGGGAATATTTCTTATATTGGGGATATTCAAGAACAAAAGAACGGAACTAAATATAGATATTTTCAATTAGCACAAAATAGTAAGTATAAAGATAAAGATGGCAATATGATAAGTAAGCCATCTTTTATTGAGATTAAATTATATGAAAATGTGTTTAAAGATTTTGAAAAAGTTCTTGAAGTTGGTAAGTATATAAACATATTTGGAAAAATTAATGTTTATAAGGATTCAAATAACAAAAATAAAATAAATTTAATTGCAAATAATTATCGTGATTTATCCAAACAAAAACAACATGTAGAAATATTTGATTATGATTGGTTAAATGAGGGCGATGATAGAGAAGAGGTTGAAGATTATGGGTTATAGATCTGATGTCAGAATAATCACTTCTAAAAAAGGATTTGAAAAATTAAAAAACTATGTAACTGATACCATAGCAAAAAGTGAAAATCCTCAAATGTATAATTTAATGGAAAATTTAGATTTAGAGTACGAAAATAGTTACTCTAAATTTTTTGGATGGAACAATGTTAAATGGTACTACCAAGATGTAGATATTGTTATGGCAGGATTAAATAAATTAAAAGATGAAGATATGTCTTATAGATTTGCTCGACTAGGAGAAAATTTTGATGATTATGAAGAAGAATCATATGAATCAGAAAACGAAGAAGAACAAGATTTTGAATATCCATGTGTAGAAAGATACTTTGATGATGACTATGTAATGGATAATATGAAAACTTATGATAATGCGAGTAATGATTTAGATATAAGTTCTTAAAGGAGGTGATGAAATATAAAAAAGAACATACGAGTTCTGGTAGTGGAACCCTATAAATTACCTTATGAAAAAGAAATAAAAAATGACTTACATACTAAGCAAGAAATAGTAGAGGGTTATATCGAATATGCATACCTAAATAATGAAGATGATGTTGCTTTAATATGTAACGAAGAAGGTAAGTATTTAGGGTTACCATTAAACAGAGATATTGGTCATGACATTATTGCTGGAACTTTTATTTTAGTTGGTGATGATGGCAGTGGCGAAGATTTGTCATTAACAGATGAACAAATCGAAAAGTATAAAAAAAGATTTGATAAAGAATCTATAAGAGAAACTGATATAGCAATAGCAAAAATTGCTTTATCAAATAGTTATGAAATTTAGGAGGGTAATATGATGAATAATACAATGTTAGTTGGTCGCTTAGTTGCAGAACCAGAATTTAAAGAATTTGAAGGTGGTAAAAGAGTTAGTAATATAACTTTGGCAGTACCTAGAAGCTACAAGAATGAAAACGGAGAATATGAGGCAGATTTTATTGATTGTGTTTTATGGGATAGTGTAGCTCAAAACACAGCAGAATACTGTAAAAAAGGTGATTTAGTTGGTGTTAGAGGTAGAATTCAAACTAACACATATGAAACTGAAACTGGAGAGAAAAGAAAAGTAACTCAAGTTGTAGCAGATAGAGTTTCTTATTTAACTAATAAACAAAATGTTCTAGATGAGGAACAAAACGATAAAACCGAAGAAGAAGATTTAGAGGTTTAAGTATATGAATAAAAGCAAAGAAAAAAGAGTTAAATCGCCAGCCAGCAAAATAACTCTAGTGATATTATATCACTTCTTTGCTTTTTTCTTCAATTTTTTATAAGGAGGAACAACATGAATTTGTTTTATGAGCTTATCAGCGACAATGCTGGTAGAAAATTAAAATTTGAAAGAAAAGCATGGGGTATGTCTAGAAGAAAATTAGCAAGACTTGCTTATACTGATCCTGAAACTATTGAATATATAGAAAAAGGATATGTTTGTATGTTAGATTTTGATTTACTCAGAAAGATATGCAAAGTATTGCAAGTTAGTCCCTTTGATTTCTTTAATAAACAATTAACAACAGAAGAAATTTTAGCAATAGTATAAGGAGGGAAATAAATGAATAAATTATCTAATTATATAACAATGTTAAAAATTGAACATCTTGAAGGTGGAGGTTATGATGTTAACTCTATCTTAAAGGCAATAAAAACTCTTACTAATTGGGCATTATCAATTGGTATTGCAGCTGCAGGTGTTTCACTAGTTGTTGGATTTATATTATATGCAATTGCTGATGTAGAACAAAAAGCAAGAGTAAAACAAAGAATAATTCAAACAATGTTAGGTATTGCTGGAATTATTTTAGCAATTTCATTAGTTAACTTAATTATAGACTTATTTTAAATGAAAGAGGGTGTTAGATATGCTTATGAAAGCACTCGACCTATTAAGAACATTAGGTTGGGGAATAGTAGATTTTATATATTCTTTAATAGACTCTTTATTTGATATTTTAAAAGAAATAAATGCACTTGATATTGTTAATTCAGTATCAAATGAATCAATGTTTACTAAATTCTATACTGGAGTAATGGCAATAGCTGTTACTGTATTAGGATTGTTTGCAATATGGTCTTTTGTAAAAAAGATTATGGATCCAGATGAAGGTTTATCTATGGAACAGATTGTTAAAGAAATAATTAAGTGTGGATTATTAGTAATAATGTCCACATTTTTATTTGTACAATCTTCTACCTTTTCAATTAAACTTAGTGGATATACATCAACTATATTTACTTCAAATAATGTAAGTATTGGAGATAATATGTTAACTCAATATGTTTCATATACCGATGCATATAAAGTATCTGGAGATTTTAAAAATGAAGATTATGCAAAAGCAATACAAAATGATACATTCACTAAAAAGAAAATGTATAAAGATAAATTTGTAACTGATGCACACTTCATATTACCAGATGAAAAAGAATATAAATATAAGATTAATTGGATTATGGCAATTATAGTTGGAGGATTCTTTTTATATGCTCTTTTCTTTAGTGGCATGATGTTAGCTCGTAGGCAAATAGAATTTTTATTCTTATTTGTTATTTCGCCAATAATATTTGCTACATCAGTAGGAAATAAACAAAGAAGAGGTGCAGTAATAGAACAACTTGTTTCATTGATATTACAAGGTGCTGTAGTAATGCTGATAATAGGATTGACTGCTTTACTCATGAAATCAATTCAAGGTACAACTTTCTTTACTTCAACAGCCAAAGATATAGTTATTAAGTCTATTCTATACATTGGTTGTGGAACATTCCTATTAACTGGTTCTCAAGTAGTAAATCGTTTCATTGGTGGAAATGTATCAGCTAACTCAGGAAGAGAACAATTAATGTCTATGATGGGATTTGGACAAGCTATGCAAACAGGTGCAATAGCAGGTGGAGTTGGTGCTTTAGGAGTAGCAAAAGTAGGAGCAGGAGCAACTTCATCTCTAGCTGGTAAACTTGGTGGAAATAAATTAGTGGATTCAATAGGAAAAGGTATAAGTAACTTTGGTAGAAATGTTGCAGGAAAACATCCAGTAAATAGTCCTATGAATAAAGTAGGAAATGCTATATCTAGATTTGGTGGTGGAGTTCAAAAACATACACCATCAGCAATAGGTAAAAATATGAGAACTTCTGGATATAGAAATGTTGGTGATGCTATTTCAACTATGAGTCCAACTAGAAATATGTATCGTAGAAGATACGGTGGAAGGAGAATATAATAAATGTTTATTACAGTTAATAATTTAAAAAAGACATTAGGAAAATATGTTGAATTTTCTGATTTATATATTGGTGTTCCATGTCTTATAGTTTTTATAGTATTATTTTCAATTCCATTTACTAGATTATTTTCATTAATGTTCTTGAGTGTGGTTTTATTCCTATTAATTCCAATTAAACTATCCAAAAAGAATAGAATGTACAAAGTTATGGCACTAGTCTTTAAATATATTTTTAAAACAAAAGAGTTTATATATATGAAAGAAGAGGTGAATGATATTGAAAATATCGAAAGAAGAAAGATCTTTAGAAAAAATAAAAAAGCATAAAGATTCTAAATATATACCAAAAGGTATTATGAAAAAACGAATGAAAAATTCAAGAGTAATGAGTAATGTTAAAGAAGTTGGAGAAGATGGATTAATCTATCTAAAATCTGGCGAAGTTGCCTCATTAATAGAGATAAAGGCAATTGATTTATCATTAACTAGTAACCAAGAAAAAAACAACTTCTTTGTTACTCTTAAAGCTTTATATCAGATTAGAGGATTAAACTTAAAATGCTATAAAGTAGATGATAGATTAAATTTAAACAATAATAAAGTTAATTTAGATTCTAAACTTGAATACTTTGAAAATAATGAAAAGAAAAAAGCATTATTGGAAGAAAGTAAAAACTTAATCGAATACTTAGAAGAAAATGACTTTACTGTTTCAAGTAGATATTATTTTGTTGTTACAGCAAAAACACAAGAAGAGTTGGAAAAGATACTTGATGAAGTAGAGGAAGTATTAAACGATATAAGTCCTAAAATAAATCATGAAATTATTCAAAATAAATTAGAAATATATAAGTTCTTAACAAATGTATATCTTACTAATACATCACTAAATCAACTTGTTTGGAGTGATTTACCAGAAATGGTTGCTCCTATGAATTTAAGTGAAAGACCTAGTAGTATTAAGTTTGATGATTTAGAATTTTCTTTAGCTACAATAAAAATGATTCCACCATTTATTGATGAATTATTTTTTGAAAGTATTTTTAATGTTCCAAATGTTAGAGCTTGTATTTCTATAAAAGATACAATATCACAAGAAGAATTAATTAGATGGGTTAATTCACAATATCAATTCTTATTAAGTGATAGAAATACTACTAAAAAATTAAGTGATGCTACAGAACTAGATAAGCAAGAAGAAAATTTTCAAGTTCTTATGCAAGAAATAAAAAATGGTGATGAGAAAATCAAAGAAGTATCACTTATATTAGTAATTACTGGAGAGAAAAAAGAGCGAGATGAGATATTAAGAGAATTAAGAAGATTAGCTGATGTTTATCAAATTAAGTTGGATATTCCAAGATTAAGACAAATGGAGATATGGCAAAGTTATGATTTAGGAACTAAGTCATTGGATGATTATTCTGTATATCTTCCTACTATGACTTTATCTGCAGGATTTCCATTTACTAAAACATATTTTAATGATTCAAATGGTTATATGATGGGTGTTGATATTCATACATCATTGCCAATATTCTATGATCCATTTACATTAAACAATTCTAGAACTTCTCATAACCTAGCAATTATTGCATCAACTGGTGGTGGTAAATCATTTACCATGAAAAAGATAATTGTTAATGAGTTTGCAAGAGGTACTAAAATATTTATATTTGATGCAGAAAACGAATATAAAAAATTAGTAGATGCAAATGGTGGAGAATATATAGATTTGTATTCTAAAAAAGGTGGGATAATTAATCCACTTCAAATTAGATATATAGCAACAGATGAAGAAGAAAAAGATACAAAAGAAACAGATTGTCCTCTTGCTAAACATTTAGGTTTCTTAGAAGCTTTCTTTAAATCAGCATTTGAAGATATAACAGAGAAAGAATTAGTAATGTTACTTGCTATAGTTGAAAAACTATATAACAAGAAAGGTATTTATAAAAACACTTCTATAAATACATTAGAATCATTTAAACCAACTGATTATCCAATATTCTCTGATTTATATAAGTTCTTACCAGAATACTCAAAAGATTTAAAGAGTAATGAAAAGAGAAAGATAGTAGAACAATTAGATATATTATTATCTAGATTTTTAACTGGAACAGATTCTTATTTATTTGATGGATATACTAATATTAATTTAGATAATGACTTAATTGCATTTAATTTACAAGAATTATTATATTCAGAAAATCAAAGACTAATAAATACTCAAACTCTTAACTTATTAACATACTTAAATAATAGTATAGTTGCTAATAAAATTAGAAATGATAAGTTAGATATAAAAGATAGGAAACATGTAACAATCATAGCTGATGAATTCCATTTATTCATAGATGAAAATAACTTTGAAGTATTAAGAAACTTTGGACAACTAGCAAGAAGAATTAGAAAGTATTCAGGTTCTTTAATTGTCGCAACTCAGTCTATAAAAGACTTTGTAGGTAGTAATCAAATATTAAGACATTCAACTGCTATATTCAATAACTGTCAGTATCAAATGGTAGGTATGTTAAAAGAAGATGATCTTCTAGCATATCTAGAATTATTTAAACAAAATCCTCTTACAGACACACAAAAGAATTTCTTATTAAGTGCTAAAAGAGGAGAGTTCTTACTTAATATAGATTCTAAAACAAGACTAAGAATTAAGATTGAAGCAACAGAACTTGAAAGAAAGATGATGGGTGAATAATGAAAACAGCCGAACAACTTTCAATTGATGTTTTAAATTATTTATATGATACTAGACCTTATGATATGCAAGATGCATATGATACAAGAGAAGAAGCATTTGAAAACTTATTAGATACTATGAACTCAGATAAAGGGTTATTAACAGAAATGATGGAAGAAATGGATTTGTTATTAAAGTATGAGGATTTATCTGATCCTATACTAAAAAAGCAATATGATGATTGTTGTAGGATTTGTTATGACTTAAATGTATTTATTAGTAATAGAGAAAAAAATAAAGATATGGATATATAGTTATGATTAAGAAAAAAATAAAAATGAAAATAATAGCAATACTTGCTCCTGTAGTATTAGTAGCAGGATTTGTTATTGTTATAGTATGTGCATTAGTATCTTTAGATTTTTTTGGAACAAATGAAACAGATGGATATGTTGAAGAAAATGAGGCATATGCCGAAGATTATAAAGCTGTTTTAAATCAAAATATTAAGTATGGAAAAGGATATGTTTCATTATCTAGAATCTTATATTTTTATCTTGAAAATGATAGTTTGACATTTAAAGAAATTTATACAGATAATCTTGATAAGGAAACAAAAAAACAACTTCCAATTTCAGAAGTTTGTATCCTACCTAAATATAAAAGTATGACAGCTTGTAAGACAGATGAAATATTGGATTCTAGTCAAAGTGATGAAGATGTTAATAAACCTTTTACTGCTCCACTTAAAATTAGTAATATGAATGTTACTAGTTTTTTTATGGAAGAAAGAACAGTTTATGGTAAAGCTGATGTTCATCATGCTTGGGATCTTTCATCACCAAATAATACACCTGTATATGCTACTTGTGATGGAGAAGTAACATCTGTTTCCTTTCCATATTCACAAAATATTATAGATACTTCTGGTGGTGGTGGAAATCAAATTAAGATTAAATGTGAAGTTGATGAAGATACAACTTATGAAGTTTGGTATGCTCATTTATATCCTAACAGTTCAAAAGTTAAAGTAGGAGATAAAGTGAAAAGTTGGCAACAAATTGCAGAAGTTGGTACTACTGGATATTCAACAGGACCTCACTTACACTATCAAGTTTCTAAAGATGGTAATACAGTTGATGGTATGAGTTTGATAGACTTTACTGATACAAATTCAGAAACTATTACTAAGCCATATTTTGATAATAATTTAAGTCCATATCCTAATTTAAATGGATATACTCCATATGGTAACTAAAAATATGACATCCCACATATTTTAACGAAATTTAAAAAATGGGATAACTAAACTCCTTATTTTATAAGGGTTAAATAAATAGAAATATTTATTTTGGGATAAATTTTGCAAGTGCAAAATAAGTTTGGTACCACATAAAACATAGATTTTACCTAAGTAAAATGTGTGTGGTGGTACCATCGTCTTATCCTGATAAAAAAATACCAATTAAAAATTGGTGTTTTTGGGATTTTTTAAAGGAGGCAAAATTGTGATAACAAGAACAATTAGAATAGATAGTTATACTTATGATAAGTTAAAAGCTATGTCTAAGTATTAT
Organism: uncultured Erysipelotrichaceae bacterium; assembly: GCA_902780395.1. GTDB lineage: Bacteria > Bacillota_I > Bacilli_A > RF39 > UBA660 > UBA3789. The sequence continues at coordinate 3,244 of CACZFH010000031.1, read as the reverse complement.
AAGATTAGTATTAATAATTTAATGATAGAACTTATCCAATTAGGATATTTAGTTAAGGAAAAGGAGAATGTAGATGAAATCAAAAATAAGTGATTTAATTGCCAATGATATTATTCATCATGGTATGGAAGATACAACTACTGGAAACTATGTAGAAAGTTTTGATATGTATATTCAAGAATTTGATGAAGATTCACAAAAATATTTATTAGAACATAAACAAGATATATTTGATTCGATTTCAGTAAATCCAAATATAGCAGATGTTGATTTTGATGATAATGAAATTAATATGTATTTCTATTTAGATGGTATATTTGATAGATTAGATAAAGCTATATATAATACATCCCAAGTTTTAGGAGAAAACTTAGAACTTGAAGAAGTACAAGAGATATCAGATGAAGTAATTTATGGTGAAGATTTGAATAGTGTCTTAACTGATATTATAAAAAAATTTAAAGGTTATAGAATGGAGGTATAACATGAAATCAAAAATCTATACAGATTTAGAAATTAATAATTTAGAGAAAAGTCCATTCGTTTTAGAAGTTAGAAATAAGAGGTTCATTCATTATGATCCTCTTTTTAAATTGTGGACAATTCTTCAAAGAAAGAAATATCCAGAAAGAACTTGTAGAGAACTTTTTGAATATGCTGGATTCAATACAAAGTTAATGAATCCTAAATTACCACAAACTAGAATAAAGAGTTGGGAAAATTTGTTTTATAGATATGGTGTTGATTATTTTATAAGTGATAAATCATATGCTCTTTTATTAGAATTTTTTAAAGGAGAAGTTGTAATTATGAAAGATGAAACACAAAAGAATATTTATAGATTAAAAATATACAAAGAGTTGAAAAATTTATTAATGGAGGGAAAGTATTATGAAGAAGGACATACATTTAAGAATTGAAATTGATACATATTATCAAATAAAAAAATTAGCAGAGTTTAATAAGACAACTGTTAATGAAGAAGTTAATAATTTACTTCAAGAAGCTCTTCATATAAAAGATATTGAGAAGTTATTAATAGCTATTCAAGAAAGTGTCGGTAGTATAAAAAAAGATTCTTTATATACAAAACAATTAGTTGTTCAAACATATGCTGATTTGAATTTAGAACCAATTGATCCAGCTAGTAGTGAATCTTTAGATAAGTTTAATAAGAAGTACCATAAAAGGAATATGAATGACTAAACAAAATATAGTAGTTAGAACTAGGTATAAACTATCTCTAACAAATCCAGATAGATTAAAAATGTTTTCTTCACGAGATCAATCCTATGTTGATGGTGTAATAGATTATTTTGCTGATGAAGAAAAAAGAGCATTAAATCTAATAGATTATTTTACTGGTAAGATTAATAAACATGAAGATATTAATTTGGTTATGGAGAATGGTAAATATGCCACTAAAGAGGATTTAGAAAAAAGAAAGAAATATATTTCTAAACAATTTCAAAATTCAAATTTATGGCAAGTAGTTTTAAGTATTCCACAGGAACTGGTGGATAAAAATATAAAATGGGAAGATTTGGATGAGAAAGTTGCTAAAAAAATAATTCCAGAATCATTAAAGAAGATGGGATTTAAAGATATAAAAAATATGTGCTATGGATTTTCTAGACACATGAATACTTCTCATCCTCATTACCATATTTATTTTATGGAAAAGAAACCAAATACTGTTAATCAGAATAAAACAGTAGGTTATAGAAGAAAAGGTAAAATACCTAGAGAAGTAATAAATTATCTAAAAAATGAAACAATGCTAACAATTGAAAGAGAATCTAAATTTAAACCAATGGCTATAGATATTAATAAAGATATAGAAGAGTTTAAAAAGTATTTTAATCCATCGACGAAGAACTATGTTTTATATGATAAGGAGAATATTGTACTTGAGGATAAGATATTAAGATTAGGAAGGCTATTAGATGAAAGAGATATTAGTTATAATTCTAGAATTAAGTTTAATTCAATAAAGGATGAAGAAATTAAAAATCTGACTAAAGATATAAAAGAATATTTATTTAAAAAGAATAAAAATTTAATATATACGAAATCTGATTTTAATAAAAGGTTAGAGAATATGAATGATTATTTATCATCAGTAGCAAAAAGAAATGGAATAAAGAAAGAAGATATAGATTTATCTTATTCAAAGAATAAAGAAAAATATTTAGATAATTTTATATTAAATGCTATTGTTAATTATTCAAGATATCATTATAAGAAAAATAAAGAGAAAATAACAGTTGATACTACTGATGTTATTCAAGCAATTATTCTAAATAATTACAAGAAAAATAAGAATTATTCTAAAAAGGATATTGTTACTAATTCATTATCTAAAAATAATTATCCAAACAAAACAAAGATTAGAAATGCTGTTAAAAATATAAATGATGAAATGGATAAAGCATCAGAAGAATTTTCAAAACTATTTAATTATGAAAAAGAGAGGAGTGATAATCTATGACAAACTTCTTATTTTTTGTTTTAGGTTTAATGGTCGGAGGACTAACTGGTATAACAATGATGTGTCTTTGTACTATTGCAAAAAAAGCAGATGAACATATAGAAAAAGAAAATAAATAATAAAAATTTTCTCAATTTATCCTTTAAATAAAATATTTCGTAAATTAGTAATATTC
>CACZFH010000031.1:0-557 GCA_902780395.1 uncultured Erysipelotrichaceae bacterium | reverse complement strand
AAGACAAATAGTAATTTGTAAGTATGTAAATATATTTTGACATTCTATTTAAGAAATGTCAAAAGACTTTGATAGACGAAAAAGAATATAAATATTATACTTGTTTCAAAAGGAGGAATATATTTATATGGAAATTAACCAAAAATTAAAGAATGCTAGAATCAATATGAATTTAACTCAAGAAGATGTTGCTGAGAAAATTATGATTTCAAGACAAACTATATCCAACTGGGAAAATGGAAAATCATTACCAGACATAATGAGTATTATAAATCTAAGTGAACTTTATCAAATAAGTTTAGATGAACTATTAAAAGGTGATTTAAAGCTGAGAGAAAAAATTAATAAGGATGTAAATAATGCGAAAAATAATGAAAAACTAATATTAACAACAGCAATTATAATTTTTGTGGTTATGTTGATTTATACAATTAGTAAGGTTATTGGTGGTCCATTTTCTGATTTTTGCAAAGAAGCGATAACTTGGGTATTAGGTGGAATTGCTCTTGCATTTGCTATGGCATATTTAAATTCTAAAAATAAATAACAAATTACAA
>CACZFH010000030.1 GCA_902780395.1 uncultured Erysipelotrichaceae bacterium | reverse complement strand
CAATTTGATTATCATTAGGATACATACGAAATCTAAATGTTTTATACATATACCAAACCTCCTAAATTTAAAATATAATACATTTGTTCGGTTGTCAAGTAGCTATTTTAAACGCACTTTCATTATAAATAAAAATAGCCTAGATTTTTCTAGGCTATATAGTTATAAATATGATTTTAACACCTTAATATTTTTTGACTTTATCCTAATGCTACATCAAGAATCATCATTATAATGAATCCAAAGGAAAAACCTAATGTTCCTAAATTAGAATGTTTACCAACTTGTGATTCTGGTATTAATTCTTCTACTACTACATATATCATTGCTCCTGCGGCGAAAGATAATAAATATGGTAAAATGGGAACTACTAGAGAAGTTAGAAAGACAGTTATTCCTCCGAATATAGGTTCTACTATACCAGATAGTGTTCCATATAAAAATGACTTAGTTTTAGAATTTCCTTCTTCTTTTAAGGGCATTGATATAATTGCTCCTTCTGGAAAGTTTTGAATAGCAATACCAATAGATAAAGCAATTGCTCCTGCCATAGTAATAGTGCTATTACCACTTATAGCTCCAGCAAGGGCAACACCCACTGCCATACCTTCAGGAATATTATGTAAAGTAACTGCTAAAACCATCATTGCTGATTTTCCTAAGTTTGATTTTAATCCCTCGGGTTCTTTACTTTTTATGTGTAAGTGAGGAATTACATTATCTAAGATAAGTAAAAATATTATGCCCAATATAAAACCCACTGTTGCCGGTAACCATGCTATTATATTTTGCTCTTTAGCCATATCAATTGATGGAATAATTAAAGACCAGACGGAAGCTGCAACCATCACTCCAGATGCAAATCCCAATAGTACCTTTTCTATCTTATTATTTAATTTATTTCTCATTAAAAATACCATTGCAGATCCTAGAGTTGTACCAATAAATGGAATAATTAATCCTAAAAGCAAATTCATAATATCACCCTATTCATTTCCTTTTAAACTTGTAACCATATCTATTTTCTTAATCTTTCTTGCTAAGAATTTAGATACTAAATATGAAACAATAAATGTTCCTATAGCTGCAATAATATATGTTCTAATTGTTATAAAGGCACAAAAATCATAATGTTCTTCAATTGCAGTTTTAAATAACCAATCTGTTAAATAAAATCCAAGTGGTAAACCAATTATTATTGAAACAAAAGCTATCCAATTATTTTGTTTAATAAAAATATTTTCAATTTGTTTATCTTTAAAACCTAACACTTTTAATGTGGCAAATTGATACTCTTTTTCTGTATAAGAAAGTATACCTAAATTATAAATAATTACACTACCAAGAAGTATTGCAATTCCAATAATCATAACTAGCATAGATTTCATCATAGATAACATACCAGTCATTCCTTCTTTTAGACTATTAATATTTTGAATTGTTTCAATGTTTTTAATTTCCTTTGTTTTACTTAAATCTTTATTGGTATATAGTGCATCTGGTTTATAATCTATTCCAAGTGACTCTAAATACTTTTTTGTCATCGATACATTTTGATTTTGAGGATCTTTATTAAATCCAATTATCTTTGATTTATAATACTTATTATCACCATAAATATGCCATTCTATTTGATCACCTATTTTATAACCTTTAGTTTCGGCTAATTTATAAGTAACATAAACACCATTATCGGTTGGTTTTTCTTTTAATCTATTTTTATTATCTACAAATCTTAAATAATTCCCTGCATCTGTTACTAAAATATTATTTGATTCTCTTTTACCATCTTTATCTTTTATTTCAATTCCTAAACTTTGAGAAGTATTATTACCATATTTATCATATAGCTCGTTGTATTCTTCACTACTAATTCCTTCTTTTATATTTAATTTATAATCAAAATTATATAAATCAACAAACTGCAATTTAACAAAGAAATTCATTGAATCCAACATACCAAATGAACATACTATTAAAGCACAACATCCAACAACGCCTGCAAGTCCCATAAATGTTCTCATTTTGTTTCTTAAAATATCTCTTAAATTCCATATTGAAGTAAAACTTAAGTGTTTAAATAATCCTTTTTTAGTAATATCCAAAGCTTTACCTTTGACATTTGGTATTTTAGTTCTAAGCGTTTCAGCAGGATTTTCTCTTAAGATACTTCTACATGTTATAAAAGTAATTAACAAAACAGCAAAGATTACTAAACCTGTAACATAATAACATGATACATTCATTGAAGGATGACCATTTGGTATTTCAAAAAAAGACATTTGAAGATTCATAAATATTGTACCAATAAAATAATATCCTAAAATTAATCCTACTATGCTTGCTACAATACTAATCCAAAAGCCATACCCCATATAGTGAAATAATATTTTTCTATTACTAAAACCTAAAGCTTTTAAAGTACCTATTTGTACTCGTTCTTTTTTAACTACCCTAGTCATAGTAGTAATAACAGATAACATTGCAATAAATAAGAATATACCTGAAAAAACTCCTACATAAGTTTTACCTTCATCAATTTCTCCTTGATAAGCAACATATGATGATGTATCTTCTACATTTATTATTGCTTTGGCATTTTCTATATTATCTTCTATTGCCTCTTTTACATCATCTTTTTTATTTACGTCTTTAACATCTACCATAATATTAGAAAAAGGTATATAGTCTTTATAATTAAAATCTGGCATTACCATTTTGAACATTTTTTCGTTTGTAATATTTGCTTCTTTCATAACTAAAGATTTTATATAATCTTCTGTTATTTCATTGGTACTCATATAAGCAAAACCAAATTCTTTTCTATCTGGATATAATTCTGATTCATCTCTTACATCATATAAATGATCAGGAACATTAATTCTACCTAAAACTTTTTCATGTAATATCATTCCGTCATATTTTACTAGTACTGTATCTCCGACTTTTATGTTATTTTCTAATGCATAAAAATTATCTAACCAAATACCACTTTTATTTGTATCAAATTTTTCTCCTTCAAAGACATAAAATTTTGATATATTATTTGATTCAATAAAGTTTAATAATAATGTTTTATCATTATCTGTAGTAGCTGTAACTGATAATTTTAGTTCAGCATCTTTTACATTATCTAAATTTTTAATATTTTTTAAATCATCATGATTTAAATATCCCATGACATCTAAATCAAATAGATTGTTTTCAGAATTAAACTTATCTCTAGTTTTTTCCATACCACCCATATATGCTTCTATTCCAGAATAAGCCATTATTCCTATCATAATCATTAAAAAGATTGTTATAAATTGAGATAAATTTTTTCGAATATCTCTAAACATTTTTCTTTTTAACATAATCACCACTTAACCTCATCAATATTTTTTGGATGGGTGTTAAGTTCATTAGATACAACTTTTCCATTTTTTATTCTAATTACTCTATCTGCTATGTCAGCAATTAAAGAGTTATGGGTAACTATAATAACAGTTGTATCTTCATCACTTTGTTTTCGAAGTAATTTTAATATTTCTACTCCTGTTTTAGAATCAAGTGCTCCAGTTGGCTCATCACATAATAATACCTTTGGATTTTTCATAATTGCTCTTGCAATTGATACTCTTTGCTGTTCTCCTCCTGATAATTCTCCTGGAAATTTATCGGCATGCTTTGATAAGCCTACACTTTTTAATACTTCCTTAGAGTTCCTTGAGGTATTAGTAACATCTTTTATTAAATTAACATTCTCATCTACAGTTAAAGTAGGCATTATATTATAAAACTGAAATATAAATCCAACGTCATGTGCTCTATATCTAGTTAGTTCATTATCATTATATTTTGCTATATTATCTTCGCCAATGTAAATATCTCCAGATGTAGCTTTATCCATTCCACCAAGAAGATTTAACAGTGTTGATTTCCCAGCACCTGATGGTCCGAGTATTACTACAAATTCTCCCCCATTAATACTTAAATCTATTCCATCTAAAGCATTAAATTTTTGATCACCCACAATATAAGTCTTTTTGACATTTTTTAGTTCTATAAAACTCTTCATTATATCCTTCTTTCTAAACATGAAACATTTTTCATATTAATTATATTCTTCATAAATTAATTAGTCAATATATAATATGAATTATGTTTCACATTATAATATTTGAACTATACTTTTATATCTATAAATATTTTTTATTATTGCTTCTTATAGTAATACTGGACATTCTTTTATATTTATGTTATGTTTTATATATAAGGTAAGGGTTCAGGTGAATGATATGTTTGAATTAAAAAAAATATTAAAATATAGAAATACTATAATGGGAATTGCTTGTATTATGATTATGGTATTTCATTCTAATCTACCAGCATTTAATACTGTATTTTTTAAGAGATATTTGTATATAGGGGTAGATATTTTTTTATTTGTTAGTGGTATTGGAATTGTTCAATCATTATCTAAAGATAATGACATTAAAGCTTTTTATAAAAGAAGATTTCAAAGAATTATTCCATATTCAATTCCATTAATCATTACTTTAGGTTTTCTATTGTTTTTATATGATAAAGATTTTTCGGTAATTGATTTTTATAATCATTCTTTTTTGATTAGCAACTTAGTCCCTACAGGAAATTATTTTGCTTTTTTGTGGTATTTACCTACAATTCTTATTTATTATTTGGTTAGTCCTTTTATCTTTCATTATTATAAGGCTAGAAATAATAAAACAAAAGCAACTATTGTATTATTAGTGTTTTGTTTCTTATTATCTATTATTACACTTCCTAATGGTTTTTTAAATTATCTAAGTTGGATTACTACACGGTTCTTAGTCTATGTAATTGGTATGATCTTTGGTTTTCGTATTAAATGTGATAAAACAATAGATTTATGGGAATTATTATTCTATATTTTACTTGGGTTACTTTCTATAGTCTCTTTAGTCTATACGATGAAACATTATTTCTTTTTTAGTGATTTTTTCATAAAACTATGTTTCATTCCTTTAGTTATATTATTTTGTATTGCAATTGCTTATATTAAGGAATATTTATCTTTAAAGAAATTCTTTATCCAAGGAAAAATATTTGATTATATTGGTAATTATACTTTGATTATATATACAAGTCATGAGTTCTTTTTATATCTTTTTAAGAGTATAAGTTATCATTATGATAAAGGAGTAAGATTTGTTTCTAATCCATATTTTTATTCCTTATGGGTTGGTATTTTTACTATTGTTTTTTCTATTGCTTATTCTAAAGCAGCACAAACTATTCTTAAAGATTAGTTTGTTTTTTCTTTTGTGGATACAATATAAAAGACTAGATTACTCTAGTCTTTTGTCATTTTATATTAGGTCTATTATACTAAAAAGTGTATATGTATTAATAAGATAATTATTATTTAATAATACTAATTTTATTATCTACAGAATAATAATTTGAATTAATTAAATCACATTCTTCAATATCTGTTTGATAATCTAAATACTGTATATCATTTAAGGCATTACTTATTTCAGCAAGTACTTCTATTGGGCCAAGACTTTCGGTAATTGATTCATCATATTCTATATTATGCTTTTTTAACGATTTATTAGATGTAGGAATATAAAATACAGAACATACTGGAATATCTTTATCATAATACATCCAAATTTTACCACCAATACTAAGTTTTTCTTTTATTTCATCTAATGTAAAAGTACCCAGCCATTCAGGATGTCCCATTTTATTTCTTACATTTATATAAATAATCATCAAGATTAACATTATCACTAATTTCTTTTAAATCAGTTAATTTCATAAAAACACCATCTCCTATTTATATTTAAAAAAAACTAAGTTATGTGGATCAACTTAGTCTTTCGATTAAAGGGATGAGTATATTTATTTCAATATAGTTTATATTCTATATTCTAAGATATTTTAATTATCAACAAATAACATTCCAGCATGTTCTGGGTCAAAAGTATTAGAATATTCTCCATCAAAAGAAGAATTAGTTATAAAACTTGCAAAATCATCATAATCCATTTTCAAAATATGTGAATATTTAAGATTGCTGTTATTACCATCTGGCAAATATCTAGAATCTGCAATGTAGACATCTCCATTGTCATCCATATTAACTACAGTAAGAAAGTGGAATGAGTTTGTCATAGATTGGTATTGAATATTACCATCTTCATTTTTGATTGATTTTACATAATTAGAATATCCATTATCAGGAAGATAATCACCTGGGAATTCAGCTATGGTTTTATCATAACTTCGAACCATCAATACTACCGGCTTACCTGATTTTAATTGTTCTTGCATCTTATTATAATAATCTCCACCTTCTGCAAAATCGGTGAAATCATAGCCTATTAAAAATTCATTGTTATATCCTAAATTATCTAATACTTTACTCATAGCAGAGACCGTTAATGGTCCACCAACATTTGATTCTTCTAACCCTTGCAAATAATCTGGAGGAAAAGCATTTGCTTCCAAAAAAGCTTGTATGTCATTATAAAAGCCATCAACATCAAGATTTAAACCATCTGGGGCTGGATTTGTTAATCCATCATATTCATCATTAATTTTACCAAATACAATTTTTAGCCAAGCATCAAAACCAGCATCGATATCTTCATCTTCATTATGAAGATTCTTTATTAAGAAACTAGTAAAAAATTCTACTTCATTTATGTTTAAATTATAATAGCCATTTAAAACTTCTAATAAACTATATGTTCCACAACCATTTCCAATTGAAAAATCATTTAAGGCTGTTAAAAATATTTCATCATTTAATAATTTTTCTAACAGAGCCAGTCTTTCTGGTGATAAATGACTATTATCTAAATCACTTATTATTTTATTTTTTATTTCTTCAAATTCACTGTCTGGCATTTTTCCTTTTATACAGGATTGTGTGGACTTTATACAAGTTTTGTCACTTATACCAATTCCTCTTCCTTGATCATATAATCTATAATCTATTTTTCTATTATCACTTGTTGTTACAGAGATAATATAAGATCCATCATCATTATTACGAATCACTACAACATCATCATCGTTTGTATAAACAGTATTAGCATTAATATCATGTCTTTCTCTAGTAGTAATATCTAATGGTAATTCTTCAATTTTATTACGATTAAAATCAGCACTAATTTCAGTTTTAGTACTGACGGTGGTAGGGTTAGTATTTATATTATATGTTTTACGTTCAAAAGTAGATTCTATTTTCATGCAATCACCACTTTCAATTATTAAATCTATATGTTTAGTATAATATTATAAAGAGTTTATGTCAAACACTAAGAACTAGTTTATTTTTTACTAATTTAGCTCACTACATTTAAAAAGGAGAACAATTGTTCTCTTATTGTGTATTACTCAGTTTCTAAAATCATTGATTTAGCATTATTATAGCTTTCCATAACAAAATCCAATTCATCTTCAGGAATGCTTTTAATTTCATAGGTATTATTATCATATTCAGAGATATTTACATTTATTTCTTCTTGTGGAGATTGACATTCTGTGGTATATACCACATAACTTTTTTTATATTCTGGTATTTCAAAGCCAAATATAACTTGTATTTCTATTTTATTATTATTTTCATCTGTAACTGAGATAAATCCTGGGTTTTCATTCATTTTTTCATTCCTCCAGCTTCATTAATTTCTGTTAACATGCCATTTATATCATTTGCCATATTTACCATATTATCCCCATTTTCACTATTAATAGAATCTAACATTTCCTGACATTGTTTCTTTGCTTCATCTGTATCGCCTTTTAATACATTACCTGCTATTCTTATGCCTTCTTTTTGACCTTCTAAATATTTTTTACCGGAATCTGATTCATAAAATTTAGTTACTGGTTCTATAATAGGCTTTAATTCAGGACAAAAAACAGATAATATTTTAATTTGGGTAGGTCTCATATTTATCTTTGCTTCTTGAACAGATACTCCTAAATCAACCGTCTTATCCCATATTTTAGCTAATAGCTTTTTATCTTCTTTTACAGTTACAGAATTGATTGTATTATTGTTTTGATTAAGAGAAATTCCTTCTTCCATTATTTTCACATCCTTCACATGCTCATTCTATCATAATATTGTTATATATTCAAGATTATAGCTACTTACAAATGTTTTATTTAAGATTTGTAATTTATTATTCATTTTCCCTTCTTTTTTACAATATCTAATTTATATCCTTATTTTAAAGTATTGTTTGTTTTCTATATTTATTACTTGTTTTGGTAGTTTATCTTGCTTTTTCTACTACTTTTTGGTGATTTTGTTTTTTATTATTTAATTGATGTTCTAGAGCTTTAGTTATTTTTCCAGTATAAGTTATATCTAACTCATGAAGTGCTCTAGTAATAGCAACATATAATAGTTTCATATCTAAACTATTATCTGATGAATAAATATCTTCATTAGCATTATTGATAATTACTGCATCAAATTCTAATCCTTTAGATAACTGATTTGAAATTGTACATACGCTAAATTTATCACTTGTTAAATCATCATCTATTGTTACATTAGGAATGTTTACTCCAAGTTTATCTAATTCTTCATTCATTTGTTTAGATAGTTCATCTGTTTTACTTATTACTGCGATAGTTTTATAACCTTTATTTTTATACTCATTTATTTTCTTAGCTGTATATAGAGCCATTTCTTTTTCATCATCGATATGGGAAATACTTATTTCAGGTCCATGTCTTACAACTAATTCAGAACGACCTAAACCTAACCTATCAGATACATCATCTGCAGCATTCATTATTTCTGATGTAGTACGATAACTCTTATTGAATTTTACTATTTCTCCAGATTTATCAAACATTACATCATTTACTTCATCCCAATTATCTATACTTCTATAATCATATATTGATTGTGCTATATCTCCATATATACTAAATGTTGCTTTAGGTAAAGCTTTTTTTAAGGCATAGAAATTGAATTCTCCAAAATCTTGTGCTTCATCTATAGTTACATGTCTTATTTGCTCAAATTCTTTTTGAGGAGATATTAGTGATGTAATATAAATAAGTGCAGCTAAATCCTCAAAATCAAAAGTATTAGTTTTTATACTATTTAATGTATTTTTCTTTAAAGTATTTAGATTTTTATAATTATATATATCAAAATCATCAATTGTATTAATAAATAATTTATATATACTTTTTGAATCAATTTTTGATTTATTAAAATACTTTCTAGTAGTAGTTCTACAATTCTTATCTAATTCTTTTCTTTCTTTGGAAAACTTTTTTCTCATTTCATTTTTTTCTTGCTCTGTATTAGCTTTATTAAATAACTCATAAGAATATGATGCATATCTTGAACTTATTTCTGATTTATTATTATCAATATAATCACATACTCTATCAATAGTATTTTCTATTCTACTATTTAAATTATTGTAGAAAACTCCTGAAGTACTATTGAAAATATCAGTTATTTCATTTTGAGATAACACTTCAAAATCTCCTATCATTAATGGCATTGAGGTTACCTTGCAGAAATATAATTTCATGAATTCTTCTAGCATCTTTTTATATTTCATAGAGCATTTAAATTTATCAACATCAACATTGTTTTTGTTCAAAATACTATTTGTTACTTTTTTATCCGATGTATCTATTACAATAGAATCATCTTTTATATATTTTTGAGCAAAAGTTTCATATGTATATTGCCTTACACCTGATACATCTAATTCTGGTAAAACTGATTTAGTATATTTTAAGAATACTGGGTTGGGTCCAATTACTAAGTGTTGATTTTGTTTTATATGATCGATGTAATTATATACTAAATAAGCAATTCTATGCAGAGCAACAGTTGTTTTTCCAGAACCAGCTACTCCTTGTACTATTAGGTTCTCTCCAAATTTTTTTCTTATAACCTCATTTTGTTCTTTTTGGATAGTTGATACAATATTTTTTAATCTAGCATCATTATTTGTATTTAAATATTTTTGTAGAAGATCATCATTTGATACTAAGTCTACATCAAAAAAATCTATTAATTTACCACTATCTATTTCATATTGTCTTTTTAAACTTAAATCTCCAGTCATTGTTCCATCTGGAGCTTCATAACTTGCTCTTCCTAGTTCAGAACTATAGTAAAGAGAACTGATTGGTGCTCTCCAATCAGTTACAATTATATTACTATCTTTAATTACTCCATTTTTTCCAATATAAAATGATTGTTTTTGATTATCATCATCATTTTTAAAATCTATTCTTGCAAAATATGGTTTATCTAAAGATTCAACTAGATTTCTAATATGTACTTTTTTTTCATCTGTCATTCTCCATAGTTGTTCATTTTGACCTACATAGTTATCTATTAAATCATTTAAATCTTCTCTTTCTTCTTCTAGTAGATTATCAATAATACTAATAGTGTTCTTTAGTTTTTCTTTTTCAATTGATAATTCTGCTTTTTTCATTAATTATTCTCCCTAATTAATAGAATATTATCTAATAATAATTGACTCAAAAAATCTTTCTTGAAATTCTGTTAATGCTCTAATAGCATCATCAGAATAGTCTTTTCCATCTTTTGAAACTACAAGTTTATCATCATCATCATTAGTTCTATGAATTATTGCGATTACTTTTCCTTCAGCTTTTTTAACTGGATCAAATTCTCCTAATAAATAAGCATCTAATTCTTCTCCATCTCCACTAACTGTGTTTGGAATAAATCCATAATTTACCATGTATACAAAACCATGTTTTGGATGTTTTGTACCTAATGGTCTATCCATTTCTACTTTAACTGTTTTTCCTAAATAATCTTTTGCTTCTGCTTTTTTCATTTTTATTCTCCTCCAATCTTCCTTTTATTCTTTCACAATCTTTTTTTATCAAGTCCAAACCACCTGGAGTTATTATATCACAAATTTTATCTATTTTATCCATTAAAATATCATCTGCAGTCTCAGGATGTATATTTCTTTCATATTGTTCAAAGAATGGAAACTTGATTATATATGATATAGCATCTGCATCTGATATTATTAAATCATTTTTATCTTTATATTTTAATATTCCATCTCGATGATGTTCTATAGCTTGACATATAGTATTAATGTCATCTTTTTCAAAGTTTAAATCATTTAGAATCTTTCTTGCATATATTCCACCAATTATTTCATGATCCTTCTTAGTATCATGCATTGCATAATCATGAAGTAAGGCTGCAATTACAGCATTTTTTATATTAGCGTCTCTTTCAATAGCTAGTTTATAAGCAATCTCAGTACATACTAATATATGGTTTTCATAAAAGTCAATTCCAATAAATGATTTTTTATCTGAAACAGTCGATATAATCAAATCTACTATATATTTAATATCTTTATCGTTATGAAGTAATTTGTAAAAGTTTATCATATGAAAGGATTTATATCTGCGTGATAACACAAATTAGCCTTTCTATATACTTTTTCTATATTTTCTTCAATTGTTTTATACTTTTCTTTACTATTTTCGATTTGATTATTCACAAATTGACTTAGTTCTGTTTCAGGATGTTCTTTTGAATATATTAATACATTTTTAAAGAACTCTAAGTCTTCTTTTTTTAGTTCCATTATATAATCATAAAATTCATACATTATGTCTTCATCTATAGCTTTTGGAGCAATTACTGGATCTATTGTCATATCATATACTTTAGAATGACTCTTATGCCATGTTTTTAATGCTTTATAGACGTTTTCAACATGTATATCTCTTATGGTATATTTATTGTTATTATCGACAAAATTACTTTCAATAAGTTCTCCATTTTTTCTTAATGTATCGTTTAATTTTGTTCCTTCTGCAGAAAACATTTCAGAAAATATTCCTTTTGTTACTGCAAAAGCATTTTCTTCCATAAATTTATAGTTTTCTTCTAATTCTTCAAAGGTTGTGTATTTATCAAATAATATATATCCCATTTGTACAATGTAACCATGTTTTTTGAATAGTTGTAATGCTCTTTTATTATCTGATACATTTGCCATTTTACTCATTCTCTTTAGAGCTGTTTCACTTCCATTCTCTATTCCACATGCGAAGGAAAAAAATCCTGCTCTTTTTAAATGTTCTAATATACCATCAGTAACTTTATCTGCTCTTATTTGTCCTCTAAGTCTTACATGTATATCTCTTTTTTCTATTTCATCAGCAAATTCTTTACACCATTTTTCATCTCTTATACCATCTATAAAAGAATCATCTACCATCTTTATATGAGTAATTCCTTGTTTATATATTTGCTCAATTTCATCTACTATGTTGTTTATACTTCTTGTTCTCCAAATTTTGCCATTTGATAATCTAAAGAAAGAGATAACTGAACAAAAATCACAATTTCCTGAACAACCTCTAGATGTAACCATATTAACTGTAGATTTATTCCTTCTTACTACTTCCATTGTATCTCTACTTGGAAATGGTAAAGCGTCTAAATCTTCTCTTAGTGGCAACATTGGATTTAATATAATATCTTCTCGTTTTTTGTATCCAATACTATATATTTTTTCAAAACTTTTATTATAATTCAATGCATCGGCGAGCATGCATATTACATCTTCTCCTTCACCTCTCATAACAAAGTCAGCTCCATTATTTAAGTATTCAGCTGGATAAAATGTTGGACCAAAGCCACCACAAGCTACTTTAATATTTTCATCAGTGCTTTTTAACATTTTAATTAATTCTAATGTGGGTTTTGTATTTGACATATAAGAAGATATTCCTACAAATAAAATATTATCTTTATCTTGCATGATTTCATCATAAACAGTTTTAACATCTAATTCATTTAACCAAGCATCAATTATTTTTACATCATAATTTTTTTCAACTAAACAAGATTTTAAATATTCCAACCCCAAATTTTCTTCTGATGTTCTGTGTGTCTTTGGTGATAATGTTACTAATATTATTTTTTTAGTATCCATATTTATTTCCTATTCTTTTAGTTAGTACTTTAGCAGTTCCCCTTGCATCATAGACATTTGTTTTGTCTTGAATTTTTCTTGCCATATCATATCTTTCTTGCAAGAATTTTTCATTTTCAAATGATGGAAGTGGTGTATCTAAACTTACAAGTGCATATCTATTACTTCTTATTTGTTTTGTTAGTTGTTCATGTAAAAATAATAATTTATCAATATCTTCTCTTTCTTTAATATATGTAATACCATTAGCATTAACTGTAATATTAAATATATCTGTTATTATTGAATTATCTGCATATTGACTACCTATCATATGAAGATAATTATCTATAAATACTTTTTTATCCCAGTTACTTTTCTTATCATCTTCTAATTCATTTACATATGGTAGAATCTCTGGAAATGTATCTTTTATTACTCCATATCTCATTTGCATAGGCTTTGTTCCTCTATATGTTTCTAATCCATTATCAGTAAGAGATACTAATACATTGTCATTTGCTATTAGTTTAAACCCATATTCTTTCATTAAGCTAAAAGCCATTGTTGTTTTACCCGATCCAGGATCTCCTACAATCATTACTGAATGTTCATCATCATATTTTACTACTGAACTTTGAATAAAATAGTATCCTTTTGATTGTAAATCATTAGCAAGCATCCCTATTGTTAGATATGTAATATCTGGGAAGAAAAGTTCTTCTGGTTTAACCAAGATATTAGCTATATTTAAGTCTTTATTAATTTCAACGTATTTTTTATCATTATTTAAAATCAAAATATAATTATTTTGTTCTTCTATAGTATTAGCATTTCCACATTTTTTTATTGTGACTGGAATTGTTTTTTTTATTTGATTTGTTTCACTTAGTTTTTTTGAAACTTTTTCTATATCTGTATAAATACTAATACTAGATAAATCACCTACACTTATGATAAACTTTTCCATAATTTTTTCCTATTCTTTCTTAATTTTCTTTATTCTTAAAAAACATTGTTGGTAAGTATCCATCATGTACAGATACTCTTTTTCTTTTTAATGTTTTTATTTTTTCCTTTTGATCCGTGTCATTATTTTCAAATGGACAGTAAGGATCTCTTTTTTCTAAAGTATTATTCCATAACAATCTTCTATCATATACCCCTCCTTTACAAATATCCACTATACTACAATTACTATTTAAACATTCTTCAGGTATTGGTGGTTCTTTAAAGTTTGGAAAATCAATTTTATTCATCACATTTGGTGTTTTTATATTGTATTTATTTCTATATTCATCACTTATTAAATATGTTGATGGACAAATATCTCCATTTGGTAATATTCTGATACTATTTACTCCAGTATTATCTACTTCTTTATTATTAGTATACATATTTCCAAATAAAACATCATTTAATGAAACTACTGAATAATTCTCAGCGATATATTCAAGTGTATTTATTAGTGTTTCATAACTAACTATATATCTATCATTTACTTCTTTAATTTTATTTACGGGTCTGTATATATTTAATCTTAATAAGGCATTATTTTCTTTTGCTATTTTAAATAATGCATCTATATTTTCTTTTTTCATAGTTTCTTCAAAACCAACAAATACAATTGTAGATTTTTTTCCGTCTTTATTAAGCATTTTCAAAGTATTTATAGCCCAATCATAGACAAATCTTCCACCTCTAAATTTATTATGTTTTTCTTTATCAGCAAAGTCTAGAGAAACATCTACTTCATCAATACTACTTTTATAAATATCATATAATTTTTTATTGTTTTTTACTCTTTCATATAAGTAACCATTAGTTGTTAAAGATTGAGTTATCTCTGGATAATTGGTTCTTACATAGTGAATAAATTCAAAAAATTCATCTAATATTGTGTTTTCCCCTGTTCCATAGTTAATAGTTTGAATTTTATCATAATTTTCATCTATGAATTTTTTCCAATCTGTTATTGAAAGTTCACTTGTCTCTTTTCTTGTTTGTTTACTATAGCAAAACTCACAATTCATATTACATAGATTTGTAAGCCCCCAACCTACATTATATTTTTCCATATTTCCTCCTTATAAATATAATTAGATATTTTCATTTACATTAAAATTTAAATAATTTGATATATTACTTCTTTCAAGTTCTTCATCTGTTATCATTGTATTTTGATAATTATCTATAATTATTCTTCCATCAGCAACTACATACTGAGGTTCTATGTCACTAGAATATATCAAATTGTTTATAAAAGTATCTTTGCAAACAATTCTATAATCATTTAAATCATATATGTTTAAATCAGCTTTATAGTTTACTTCTATTTTACCAGTTTTATTCTTTAAATATTTTTCTGGATTTATAGTAATCATTTTTATTAGTTCACTATCTTTAATTCTATATAGTAAACCTATTGTCTTTAAACTATCTATTATGTTTAAACTATCATTAGTTGCTACTCCATCAGTTCCTATACATATATTAATTCCATCTAACTTTTTAATATTTGGAATCTTGTTATTTAGTTTCAAATTACTATTAGGGTTAATAGAGATTGAACAATTATATTTTTTTATTATTCTAATATCTTCATCACTTATATAACAACAATGAACTAACATAGTTCGTGACGATAATAAGTTGTTAGTTTTTAATACTTCTATGGATGACATTCCATATTTTTTCTTAATTAGTTTTTCTTCTTCTTTTGTTTCACTTAAATGAATTGCTAAAAATACTTTATTATTCTTTATATAATTGGATATTTCTTTTAGAATTTTTTCATCAACGGTTAGAAGGGAATGAATAAAAATATAATAGTTATTTAAGTTAGTTATTTTTAGTTTTTCATATTTTTCAAATGCATTTATTGAATAATCCCCCAACTTATTTGATAACATAAATGGATATCCCATATATAAACGAATCTTATATTTTTCTAAGCAGTCCCATCCTCTAATACCCATTAGAGTAGTTTGGCCATATTTAATAGCTTCATAGGCAGTAATAATTGAAGAAGAAGTTCTAATCTCTTCTTTATATTTTTTATTTAACTCGTTGAAGTTTTCTGCATATTCTATGTATTCCTTAGTACCATAATTATTATCATATCCTTTTAAATAATACTCTCCAAAATGAATATGAGAATTAATAAAACCTGGCATTATCACATGATTTTTAGCATCTATTATTTTATCTGCTTTATCTGTAATAATTTTATCTATCTTTTTAATAATACCATCTTTAATTGCGATATCTTTGAGAATTATTTTATTTGTATTAGTATTATAAATATATCCATTTTTTATTATTAGATTATACTTCATATTTTATATTTTCTCCATTTTAGGGATATTACCCCATAATTTGATATATATTTTATTTTTTTTTGATTGGATTGTCAATTGATTTTTATGATTTTTTTGTTTATTTATATGATTATAGATGTTTTTTTATGATTAAATATAATAGATTATTAGAGATATTAAAAATACCAAGAAATTCTTCAAGAGAAGAAATAATAGCTAAATTAATAGAGGTGCGAAATGATAATACTAATATAGCAGTAGATATGGGTTTTGAGATTAAAACTAGTGAAGGATATCCTGGATTGGATTATGATTTAGACTCTGAATTCTTAAAGAAGTATATTTCTTCATATAAAATACCCATAACGGAGAAGAGCCAAATGTTATTTCTATTCATGCTGGATCAGAATGTGGATTATTAAAAAATATACTTTCTAATATTATTGAGTTTTATGTCTAAAGTGCTTGCAAATGCTATTTTTGAGCCTTGAGATAAGCTCAGGATAAGCATAAAAATTGAACATTGTTTTCCCCTATAAAATTGTTTTATAGAAAAACAAAAGACTAAAGTAAGATAAAACCTCTCTTTAGTCTTGATTTTTTTATTTTGTACTCCAAAAATTACTTTTGTGACCCCCCCTACTTTTAATTGCGGCCTGTACAACAGCTAGCCTAGGGGGGTATTAAAATTTAACATTATAATATCTTAATCTTACGATTATTCATATTTTATAAAGTTTTATTATTTTCATTTATTGATACATTATTTTTATTATCACAAATCTTAACTATATTACCATTTTCAATAAGATATGTTTCACCATAAATCACTGCTTTATTATTATCATCTATTCGTATATGACTTTTATTTACTTGCCCATATATAGGTCTATTAAATGATTCTTTAACAATTACTTCTCTTTGATATTTTTCAGCCTCATTAAAATCAAAAGTATCATATTTAAAATGTGGTTCGATATTAATGTTAACTAAACCTAAGCCTTCATAAAATACCGGTTCAGATTCTTCCATATCTTCTGGACTATTAAATACATTGGAAGACATGTTCAATGCACCAGCACTTTGTCCTACTACAACGCCTTGATAATTTTCTAATAAAGATTTCAAGTATATTGCTTCAAAAAATACATGTTGATTATATGTATCTCCACCACATAAGAAAACTAAATCTGCTCCATCTATATATTGTTTTGCTTCATTTATTTTACTTCCATCTAAAACTAAATAATTAGCAAATTCTATTCCAACCATTTTTAAACTATCAAAAAATATATTAGCATATCCCATTACTTTTTCTGTTGGATTATTCATATCAGAAGCAACAAAGACAACTTTATCAAATTTTTTTATATCATTTTTAAATTGATCCACAATTCCATTTATATTATCAATTGGATGAGTTATCTTTTGCCCCTCTTTCTTTTCATAGTTTCCAAAATCACTTGTTAAATATCTAATCATAAATATCACCAACCTATTAATATTATACCACATATTTTTAATAATTAATTACATAGCAAGATTACTATTTTACGAACAAAAAAGACTAGAAATTCTAGTCTTCTGTTTTATTATTTATTGTTATTTGCTTTAATTGCAGCTTGTCAAATCAGATAATTAACTTATCCAAAATGGACGCTTAAATGTATGATTTTTAAGACTAAAAATGACTTATATTTTCTTTATATCTGTTATCATTCTTGAATGATAACCTTTTTTATTATAAAAGTTTATTGCATTTTCATTATATGCAAAAACATCTACTAATACATATTCACATCCAACTGATCTAAAATATTCTTCCATTTTATTTATTAACTGTTGTCCTACACCTTTACTTCTGATTTTAGATGTCACAATTAATTCAGTTATTCTACCCCTTTTTGGACATTTATAATCCAAATAATCATATTCTTCATAAGGTGGAACAGTACCCATAATTAACCCTATTGCTTTATCATTTTCAACTGCTATATAGCATTTTCCATTATAATTTTTGACATCTTCCAAATCAACTAATGCCATTTTTTCTCTATATTCTGGGTGAAGTAGATCTAATTCATCTTTATCAATCGTTAATATGTATTCTTCTAATTCGACAAGTAAATCTCGTATATCTTCTAAATACTTGTCTTCATATTCAGTTATAATCACTAACATCACCAATAATATTATAACACAAAAAATCGAGATTTTACTCTCGACTTAATAGTTCGTAATATCTTAATAGTACGATCTATTTTAACTAATTATTTAACTTCTTTTGAAATAACTTTTTTCTTTTCAAATATTGTATCAAATGTTTTATTTACAAATTGCTTTGATTCAATTTTACTAGATACTATATTTTCCCAATTTTTACTATCTTCTAATTCTTTAATATCATTAATTGAAAATGCTTGAAGAATAATATTCTTATTAACTTCATATTTGTAATCAGTAAACTTAATTGATACTTTATCTATATCATCTACAGTTGTGAAAAGAATTGTTGATATATCTATCATAGCAAGTTTAACATAATTTTCATCGTTATATGCTTTCACAGTTTCTTTATAAGATACACCATAAACTATATCGATAGAATCACTATTTATTTGAAGCCTTCTTTCTTTCCATTTTAGAGGTAACTTCATAAATATAGATTCTATTTTTCTTCCATCTTCACTATTAATTGATGTTTTATCATATATATAATAATTTATTTCATGGATTTCATCTCTATCAACTATTGCACCAATCTCACTATCTTTTTTAATTATAAATATTGAAATTATACTAACAAGAATAACAACAGAAACTATAATAGAACTAATAATTATATATTTTTTCTTTTTTCTTTTAATCTCATTATTTGAATAAGTAATGGTATTTCTCAATACTTGTTCTGCTTCTTTTTTATTCATTTTCTCTCCTTTGAATAAGTCATATAAACTTATATCTAATATTTCCGTAAGGGGTATCAATGCAGAAACATCAGGGAAGCAAATTCCTCGTTCCCATTTGCTGACTGACTTGTCTGTTACGCCTAATTTGTTCGCGACATCAGTTTGTGTAAGTTTTTTCTTTTTTCTACACTCGGCAATAAATTTACCTATCTTTTCTTGATCCATAAATTAACTCCTTTCGAATAATTATAAAGTTTTATTGCAAAAATGAACACCACTCAAAAGTAGAGTTTATAATTTTCTCTTATTTTCTAATAAAATTTTTCTAGTAATAAAGTTAAATACCATAACTATAATAGTTGCTACTATTTTAACAATTAAATAATTGATTTCTATTTTATCAACACCGATATACATTATTAATTCAGTCAATAATAATCCTATAAAACTTAAAATAATAAAAGGTATAAAGTTATTATTTTTATTCTTTACATCAAAAACAAATTTAATACTTAATATGTAATTTACTATCACAGATATAATAAAAGCAATTTCAGTTGATATGAATAAATTGATATTAAATAATTCCTTTAATATAACTAATGTGCCATAATCTACGATAAAAGCAATAACACCAACTATACCAAATTTTATAATTTGCTTTATTAATTTATTATTCAAATTTTTTTTCATTTTTTCTCTCTATTAATATTAATTCAAATAATTGTCGGTGCTTTTTCACAACTACTTCTAATATTATACCACACACCAACATTAGAATTGAAATCATGAGCATAAATCCAGAAAAGATTAATGTTGGAAATCTTGGAACTAACCCTGTTTTAAAATACTCTATAAATACAGGAATACCAAATAATAGTGAAATTAATAAAAATAATATACTTATAATTCCAAAAAACAACATAGGTTTATATTCTTTAAATAATCTCATAATTGTTTTTAAAACTTTATAACCATCTTTAAAAGTGTTTAATTTTGATATACTACCTTTTGGTCTATCACGATATTCAATAGGTATTTCTTTTAATAATAAATTTTTATCTAAAGAATGAATAGTCATTTCTGTTTCTATTTCAAATCCCTTTGAAAGAATAGGAAATGTCTTTACAAATTCATAACTAAATGCTCTATAACCTGTCATAATATCTCTAACATTGCTTTTAAATAAGGTATTAATTAAATATCTTACTAAAACATTACCGAAGTTATGAAATGGTCTTTTATTTTCGGTAAAATATGTAGATGATAATCTATCACCAATAACCATATCTGCTTGTGCATTTAAAACTAAATCACACATTTCTTTAGCATTTTCACAAGGGTATGTATCATCTCCATCAATCATTAAATAGCAATCTGCTTCAATATCTTTAAACATTGATCTTATAACATTTCCTTTTCCTTGCTTATATTCATATTTAACGATTGCTCCTGATTTTCTTGCAATTTCATCAGTGCCATCTGTAGAATTATTATCATATACATAAATATCTGCTTGTGGTAAAACTTTTTTATAATCTGTTATTACTTTTTCTATTGTTTTTGATTCATTATAACAGGGAATCAAAATTGCAATTTTTTTATTCTTCATTTAAAACTCCTTCTTTCATAAATAATCCAAAATTTAACATAAGTGCAAATACATAAGGCAGTGCATATCTAAAATAGGTATTAACAGGAGATGCAATACATACTAGCACCAATACAAATGATGGAGATAAATATATTAATTCTTTATATTTTTTCTTATAAAATAAGTAGCAAAACATAAAAATTAATAACCACACATTAAAACCAATATTTACAAATATATTTAATAATGGAATATATGGAAATATTAATCCAAAACTTGATAATATAGTTCTTGAAGTTTTTAAGCTATTGTAATGATAATTGAAACCATTTTCAGTTATTCTTTTATCAAATTTACAATAAATATACCAATTAGTTTTTAATGGATAATAATAGCCATAAGTATTATTAATAGTTGCTTCAAAATAACTTTTAGGATATTTTTTTAGTTCTTGAAACCAAACATTAAAATATTCTTTTAAATCTTCATCAGTTGCATATTTGTTATATTTATTTTTTACAGGGTCAGCGATTTCAGGTTTATATCTATCAGCCAAAGTGTCATATTCTAAAATTTTATCAATTATTTCTTTTTCTTCTTTTGTTATATCTTCATTATGTTCTTTTACATATCTAGCAGTTTGTTGGAATGGAATTGATAATTTTTCTCTAATACTTGTCGGTGTTATTTTAAAGTATGGCAATATCATTGAATTATAAGAAAAATTAAATACTATAATAAATATAAAGATTGTTAGTATTTTTAATTTATATTTCAATTTTTTTCTCATAAATAATAACAAAGGAAATGATAATATAATTGTGTGAATACCATTATTTCTAAATAAGATAATTAGTATCAACAAAAAGACCACTTTAATAATATTTTTAAATTTTATATCATCTTTTTTAATCATTTTATAAAGTGAAATAATATATAAAATTATAAAACTACCAAATATTACATCTTTAACAGCTGACATACTATAAAAAGGAAAAACAGGAACAAAACTATATATTAGTAGCATTAATATTAAATAATTATTGTTAATATTATTATCTTTTAAAAATTTAATTGTGTAAGCAAGTGTTGATGATAATATAATTGTTTGAATTAGACTATAAAGGAATAATCCAATATTTACATTGTTTATTATTGTTCCTATTTTTACACAAGTTCCAAGCAATAAAGTATGAATTACAGGATGATGATTTGTAATAGTTATATTAGGGTCAATCATAATAGAATAATCGGAATATTTATTTGGAATACCAAAATATTGTCTTATTTGAAATGATGGATCTGGCGATAATATTGCAGGGTAAAATGAAATTATATAAGGTAGCCAACATATAATCATAAATATTAAACTAAATAAAAATGTTCTCTTATTAAAACGATTATATAATTTCAACTTTTTAATTTTATTAAACTTAATTATATTTGTTTTTTTATTATCTAATATAGTGAATATCTTATTTAAAATTATATAAATTATAGATACTAAAATAATATATAAAACAATATTAATAAATAAATGTTTATCAATCCATTTAAAACTATTTGTAAGCATAAATGAATAGCCAATAATTATACAAGTTGAATAAATGATACTTAAAATTAATGTTATAAGGTTTTTTCTTCTATTTAACACTAGTGATATACTCCTTTCTAAACTTTCATATTGAAACTATCTTGTTCATTACAAATAAAATTTTAATTTAGATTGGTAAAGGAATACACCACTCAAAAGTTTAGTTAAAAACTAAACCACAAGTAGAGAAAAAATAGAACTATTTTAAGTTCTACATTATCAAAATATTTAAAAAAACTGTATTTTTACAAAATTTAGTTATATCGTAATAAAACTAAAAAAGGAACCGATTTCTCAATTCCTAATATCTTAATCTTCCGAGCTTTTTACTTTTTTATATCTTTGCAAGTATCTAATATTATATCTCTTAATAATTCTTGATTATCTACATCATCTACTAAATACATTGGTTTAGCACTCTCATAAGGAATAGATTCTTGCATATTATATTTTTTATTACTATCAACTATTTTA
>CACZFH010000029.1 GCA_902780395.1 uncultured Erysipelotrichaceae bacterium | reverse complement strand
TTTATCAAGGTTATTTCCGTTTAACATTCTAGAAACGGCAATAACTCTGAAAAAGAAAAAAATCCGTTAAAAAACGGACCTTAGTCTAAAAATTTACGAGTTTTCTTTTTTATTCTTTATTACATAATTGTAGGAATCTCTACACATTTCTTCTATTTCTAATTCAGCTTTCCAATTAAGTAATTTATTAGCTTTTTTAGTTGAAGCATAGCAAGCATCTATATCTCCTGGTCTTCTACTAACTATTTTATATGGAACGTCAATATTGTTTACTTTTTTAAAGGTATTAACAATTTCTAAAACACTATAGCCTTTACCTGTTCCTAAATTATAAGCATCTATTCCTTTATCTTTTAATACTTTCTCAATGGCTTTAATATGCCCTTTAGCTAGATCTACTACATGAATATAATCTCTTACTCCAGTTCCATCAACTGTATCATAGTCATCTCCATAGATACTTAATTCTTTTAATTCTTTAGTTGCTACTTTGACAATATATGGCATTAAGTTATTTGGAATACCATTTGGGTTTTCTCCTATTAAACCACTTTTATGGGCTCCTATTGGATTAAAGTATCTAAGAATGGCAATACTCCATGTATTATCTGAAGTGTATAAATCATTTAATATTCTTTCAATCATTAACTTAGTTGTTCCATAAGGATTAGTTGTATGAAGTGGAAAATCCTCTGTAATTGGTAAACTATTTGGTTTTCCATATACTGTTGCGCTTGATGAAAAAACAAAGTTTTTGCAATTATGTTTTTGCATAATTTCTAGTATTGTTAATGTAGAATCTAAGTTGTTTCTATAATACATCAATGGTTTACTGACACTTTCTCCAACTGCTTTAAAGCCTGCAAAATGGATAACAGCATCTATTTTTTCTTCAGTAAATATTTGATCCATTTTTTTATAATTACAAACATCTACTTTATAAAATTTTACTTCTTTACCACTTATCTTTTCTATTTTTTTAATAACTTCTTTTTTAGAATTTGATAAGTTATCAACTATTACTACATCATATCCTGCTTCTAATAATTCAACACAAGTGTGGCTTCCAATATATCCACATCCTCCAGTAACTAATATTTTCATTTTTTACCTTCTTTCATAGATATTTTTTTCATTATATCATGAAATTGTTTTAAATATTTAATGTTTTTTTCCTTTATTACTTGAATCATTATTTTCATTAGACTCTTCTAATAAACTATTCATTGCTTCGGCTAGGGCTTTTTCTTGTTCTGATAATCCTTTTTCAATATTCTTTGATTTCCACCAGGCTAAATAGGCGCCATTTAGTTTTGACTTCTCACCATTAGCATTTTCACTTTTTCCTGTTTCTTCTTTTGGAAACTTATAATTAATACTATCTATGTTATCATTTTTCTTACCTATTTTCTCTTTTATGGCTTCTTTCTCTTTTATGTCTTCAATATCATCGAACGAATTTTGATAAATGTAGTATATACTTTTTTGAAATGCTAATATACGTTTTAATTTGTTTTCATTGTTTGATAAATGATATGCTTTATCATTATTTGAGAAAACAATGTCTCCAGTCATTTCTTTTACTATCATATCTGCTGCTTCTTTTATTTCTTCGGGGGTCCATTTATTATTTTCCTCTCTATTCTTATTCATTTTTACTAGTTCTGTTATAACTAAATATCTTACTAATTTATCTATTATTTCTTCTATTTTTTCAAATTCATTCTTAAGATTGGTGCTATATACTCCTTGGCCATCTGTGCTTATAACTAAATTAATTCCATTGGATAAATAAAAGTGAATTACTTTGGCAAGTTCATGATAGCCTGAAATATTTTTTAATAAGTAATTTGATGATGGGTTTATTTCTATGGTTACATCATATTCTTTTAATAATTTTATGTACTCTTCTCTATCTTTTTTATCAACAGGAAGTTTAATGCCGTGACCAATTCTTATTTCAGGCAATAGTTCTTTTCTTTTTGGACTCAATCCATCTATTCCTCTTAAATAGTTAAGAGCATTATTGTTCATACCTATAAACTCTGCTGCATGAATTCTTAAAACTGATAGTTTTTTACGACTTTGACCTTTCATCTTTCTTTCTAAATTCTTTTGCTCTAATCTTTTAAATAATTCTTCTAATCTTTTTGTTACTTCTTCTTTCTTTACATCTAATTCAGCTCCAGCAAAATCAATTCCTATAAATCTACTATCTGTTTTAACATATTCTTCTATTAATTTATCAATTCCATAATCGTGGGGAAACTGGAATAGGAAAAAATACACAATCGGCAGTTTAATATCAGGCCATGCTGGAACTTTGCCAGGATTCCTTGTACTAATTTCTGCATATTTTACTTTTCCTTTTGTTACCATCTCCTCTAATATTTTTTTTATATATACCATATATATTTCATTATATACTTCAAACTTTTTTTCTTCATAATTTGGCAACAATAAGAACATGTTTTCTTCTATGCTAAAATTAAAATAATTATTCAATCCATTTATTATATTTCTTACTATGTCATTTATTAGTTCATGATTATTAATGCTTTTATTTTTATATTCATTTTCAAGTTCGGATTTTAATTGCACTCTTCTTATTTCTAAATATCTTTTTAATTCTTGCTTAATTTCATATAAATAACCTTCTTTTAAAGTATCTGCTATTCTTTCTTTTATTTCCCTTTTTGAAATATTAGGTTGTTCTTTTATTTCTTCTGCTATTTTTTTTAATTTATATATTGTATTCTTTTTGTTATCTTCACTAAAATCGTCTAATTCTTTTATTTTATCTTCTAATCTTTTAATCTCTGTATCTATATTGATATCATTTTTTTTCATAAAAGAAATATAGACAGGCTCTAATTTTTTGGCTTTTTGATTTATTTCTTGTTTTATCTTTCTTACTAAATATCTATGATTACTATCAATTTTTATTTTTTCTACTCTTTCAATATATGTATCAATATATGTATCTACTATAAAATTAATCAGAGCTTCCTTTTTTTGAGGTTGTTTTCCTATTATCTTAAATATTATTAGCTCTTTTATAAGGTCTTCTATTATATTATTTCTTCTTATATAGAGATCCATATAATTATCATTTTTTATTTCATATGATTTATTTCTTACTTCTATTATTATATCTTCAGCAAATGGTGTTTTATTATCTTGAGCTAGTAGTTTAATTAGTGTAGGATTTGGTTTATATATTGTTTCATTATCTCTTTCTTCTTTTAAATAAAGAGGAATTCTTATTTCTTCTTGATTTTTAGAAGTTATAATAACTGACATTTCTTCTTTAGATTGCCCTAGCTCTCTTTCAAAAATAATGGTTAAAAAATCTATAAATCCTTCTCCTGAAAGGATAGCGTTGATATGAGTATGCAACTCACTGGCTAGGCCAATGACATTTCTATAATTATTTTCTTCTTGGTCCATTAAATCACTTCTTTATTTTAAATTCCTCTTAAATTATCTTATTATTTATTATATTATATTTTTTTTATTTATTCAAATAACTCTAAATATAATATAAAAAAGTACTTTTGTTGGTACTTTTTTATTTATATTGTAGTATTTTTTCTTTGCCTTCTATTTTTATTAATTCTACTTCAGGTGGATATACTAAATTAACAAGATTTCTAAATAAATAGTTGGTTGTGATAACTTCTGGTCCAACTGACTGAGCTGATTTGGTAACTCCTCCAGTTGTTAATATTGTAGTATCATCAAAATTCTTTGTACCATAAGCATATTCTGGAAAAATGGTATTATATGGTCCAACAAGACCTTTACCATAAGGCTTGGTTCTTAACCATCTTGGTATTAGTCCACTATGCATATGTCCAGATAGTATTAAATTGAATTTCTTTAAAATGTCATAATACTCTTTAATTATAGTATCTTTTCCAATATTTTTGGGAGAATGACATAAGAGTATATTAAATTTTTCAGTATTAATACTTAAATCTTCAATCATTTTAATATAATCTTCAAATTCTTCCTCTGGTTCTCCATTCCAATAATGATTAATTGGTAAATTTAGTGATGTTACATCTATTTCATCATCTACTACCAATTTTGATATCGTAGCATTTTCTCTTGGTATTTCTGATACATATATATTATCTGTCTCTTTTAGTTCTTGCCAAAATGGTATGTTCGTTTCTGAAACTGCAAAACATCTATTTGTTGAGTTTTTATCAAAATATATCATATCATGATTTCCAATACCAATAATAATTTTAGTTGTTTTTGCTATTTCTTGAAGTAACTCTTTTATTCTATTATTTCTATCATTATCTTTCGTATTATCAATAGTATCTCCACCTAATAATAATGTAGATATTTCCATCTTCTTTATTAATTCAACTATATCTTGTATCTTTTCTACCTCGCTATGAATGTCACTAATATAAACTATATTTTTTTCATCAGAAATTTTTTTACTAGTCAAAGTACTATTATTAACTATATATTTTTTCATACTATTTATTCCTTTCGGGTACATATTATATTATAAAATACTGATTTATTCAATAATTCCATATAAAAGACTAGAATTTTCTAGTCTTACTTTTATACTATGAATTTATATTATTATCTATATAATCTTCTAGGCCATCTTTCCAATCATCTTGGATAGCACCAGATTCTTCATATTCTACACATAGGCTTTCAACACTTTTAAACATGGCACCCATTCCTGCTTTAGTTTTACTGTAATTTGATGTTCTATCTCTCCTAATTCCAATAGCTTGAGCTTCACCATAGGCATCTATATCAGCACCTAGATAGATAAATTCCCATTTATTATGTGCTTCAATTAACTCTTTTATTTGACTTTTATTATATTCAATAGATGAGTTTTCAAAGCCATCAGTAGTGATAATAAAGACTACTTTACTTGGCTTTTCTTTATCCATGTAATTAATTGTTTTTCCAATAGCGTCTAGTAAGGCAGTTGATCCTCTAGTATAGTATGTTGTATTATCTAATTCTTTGACATTCTTTATGCTTTCTCTTTTGGTTATCATCTCGTACTTATCATCAAATAATACTGTTGTTATTTTAGCATTTTTATTTTTCATCCCTTTAAGATAACTATTATAACCTCCTATAGTATCTGAGGTCATCATGGACATTGATCCACTTCTATCAAGTAGAAAAACAACATCCATTATTTCTTTTTTTGACATTTCCTTTTCATTTTTTCTTTTTTTATTCATTTCTTTTTTCATATTATCTCCTCTTTCTTTGTTTTTCTGTTATAATGATACTAGAAATTAACTACTATTTGGTCGCTTAAAAGGAGACAATTATATGAGAGATGAATTAAAACTATATATAGAAAATTATTTAGACAATGACTTTGAAGTTCCTGTGTCTTCAACTAATAAAGTACAAAAATCTTTCTTAAAATCTTTTGGGTCATCTCTTAGTAGAGAATCGTTCTATCAAAAAGAAAAATATAAAGAAGAAGCTATTTTAAGTGATGAGTCGGTTGACTTAAAAAGTTGGATTCAAGAGAATAACCAATATAATGATTTTCAAACTATGCTATTTGAATTAATAGATGATAGAAATCTAGTAGATGCAGATGTTTATAATAAAGTTCATATTGATAGAAGATTGTTTTCTAAAATTAGAAATGATAAAAATTATCATCCTAGTAAAGAAACTATCTTATTACTTGGTTTTTCTTTAGAATTGTCTGAGACAGAAATTGAAAAATTACTAGAGAGTGCTTCTTATTCTCTTCCTAGGAATAATCATTATGATTTAATAATTCGTTTTTGTTTTATGAAAGGGATTTATAAAATTAAAGATGTAAATGATTTATTAGATGAATATAATTGCAAATTATTTAATTATTAAAAAACTAGTTTTGATTTGGAAACTAGTTTTTATTATTTATTTCAATATAGTATAATTTTTCCCCATTAGAAAGTGTTTTTAAGTATTTTGCTCCTAACTTTTCATAATAATTGATAAGATTTGTTTTTAAATAAACTCTATCAAATCCTAATTTTGCTGCTTCTTTTATGATAGCATCATTTAATAACTTAGAATAACCTTTACCTCGATATTCTTCTTTTATATAATTAGTAGCATACCATGGTGTTAGTTCTTGGCATTCATCTCCATCATATTTTAAAAGAGAGATAAAACCAAGCATTTTATCATTATCAATAAGTCCTAGGATACTAATTACTTTATCACTATTATGGATTTTATTCAGTTTTTCATTAAGATATTGATTCATTTCTTTTCTTGGTTTTGCTGAGCCCCATTCAAGATAACATAGATATATGAATTCTTTTATTAATTCATTATTATTTAGTATATTAATAATTTCCATATCCTTTATCCTTTACTTTATAATAAATGAATAAATAACATCTATTAGTAAAATACCTATGATGATATAAGATATTAGTTTTACTTTATTACCTAACTTAAGACATATTTTTTCAAATAGTGGCTCTAGAACATATAAGAAGAACACTCCCCCTATACCAAACCTAATGGATGTTGATAAAGCAATTCTTCCTTGAAAATGAATTTTATAATTGAAATAATCCCATGGAATATAGCCTATGGTCCATTCACATAAATATGATGTTATTAATTCTAATAAAGTTGCGATAAACATACAACCTAAAAATACTACTGGTAATAAAATTATTTTTCTTCTTAGGGGTTTTTCTTTAATAACTGGATAAATAGAAAAGATAAACATTAAGGCTCCTACTCCATAAACTGGTAGCCAAGGACCTACAAGAGTACCTCTATTGACGAAACCATGTTTCCATACTAATAATTCTAATAAAACTTCATAAATCCATCCAATGATGGCATATAATATAAAATATATAATATAATTATTTACTTTTTCATATTTATTTTTCATTATTTAATCTTCCTTCTATGTATGTATTTTTTAGACCACTTATTGTAAGATAAACCCCTATAATTTCAAACAACATGATAAATAGGAATATAAAGATACCCATTGGTACTTTTATAATTGCTAAAAGTGGCACAACCATGGGTGTTACAATTAATAACCATATTATACCAATTATAAAATGAAACATAAACGTTACTTCTTCTTTTTAATTAATTTTCAGTTGCAGGTATCACTTTTGTACATGTTGATTCCTGTAAGGTATATCCTTCATTACAATTAACTATGCTTGGATGTATTGGTAAGCATTTGTATTTATTTGCTTCAAAAAGAGAAACTATCATTAGCATACCATATCCTTCAAGGCAAGTATCATCTTCTGCTACAAAATAACCCTCATTCATATTTACACAACCACTTAACGTACCATCCGAATAATTATGAGTTCCTTCTGGACAACTTGTAATTGCTGGATAGGAAGTTATACATTGAGTTCCATTTAAGGTGTAATCTGGTGGGCATGAATATGTTTTCGGAGGTGGATTAACTGGTTCTGGTGGATTATAGATAGGTTCTTCTTCTTGTATTATATTTTGTTGATTATTATTTTCACTTTTAGGTTGTTCCTTAATATAATTTTTATTATTATTTGAATTTATAGTTGCTGGTGGATTTTGATCAATTGTATTATCTATTACTTCTTCTTGTATTGGTTCCTCTTGAAGTGTTACTGTTTCTGTTTCTTCTTCTTTTTTCTTGTCATCGGCTTTTTCGATTATTTCTTCTTGTTTTTCATTTTTAGGATTATTTACTTTACTGTTATCTTTTCTTTTGCTTACTGTTATTAAACCAATTGTAATAATAGCTATAATAATTAGGATAGATACAATTACAACTATCCATTTCTTTTTAGACATATAATCCTCTCCCATTATTATTCTAACATATAAGTTTATACTTCTTCATAGATAAATTATATAGATATGTAAAATAACTTACTTAATTCATTCATTTTACTAATCATTTAAAATAACATTACAAATTTGTTCATATCTATTTTTAAATACTTCTTTAGTTCTATCACTTAAATCATTATAATCTTTTTCTAAGGAAGCTCTTATCCAATCTCTAACTTCATTTAAATTAATATTATTCTTATTATAAGCTAAATTAAAGAGC
The DNA here is from genome assembly GCA_902780395.1 of uncultured Erysipelotrichaceae bacterium. Lineage (GTDB taxonomy): Bacteria > Bacillota_I > Bacilli_A > RF39 > UBA660 > UBA3789. Next base: position 15,024 of record CACZFH010000029.1, on the reverse strand, counting down.
ATGGGAATATTAGCAAAATGAGCTAATATATCAGCATCAGATACACATAATTCCTCAATAGTTGTTGCATTCTTAGAGCTTCTATGATTATAGATACATCTTAATACTCTTTCTTTTTTTGACTCTTCATAATTAAATTTATTCAAAATATCTTGGGCTATCTTTTCTCCATTTATATGATGATCTTTTCTTTCACCAACTTTATTGATTAAAGCAATATCATGTAATAATGCACCTAAAGATACAATTTCTTTATCAGCGTTGTATTCTTCTGCCAATTTTAAACTTTCTACATAGACATATTTTATATGTTCATTCCAAAAGTCATAATGGTCTTCAGAATTCTTTTTATATATTGATATTTGTTCTTTTACATATTTTTCTACTTTTTCTATTATATTCATATTATTTACTCCTAAGTTTAGTATAACATAATATATCTTTTCTCCAGCAAAAAAAGAAATTTATAATTAAATCTCTTTTTTATTTGCTATTTTTAACCTATCTTAGGACCTATTATTCTATTTGGACTAGCTATAACAAGCTTTCTTTGATGTACTGGTTGAATTTCTTTTGGAGTTCCATTAGTTCCATATATTGTTGCTGTTTCTTGTAAGCACATATTTATAAAGTTTTCTAATCCAATTGCTTTTATTTCAGGATTTTGAATTTTATAACTCTTTATAAATTCTGGACCTATGATATCTTCAGCAAGTCTTCCATCAGGCATATATCTATCTATAACAACTACTGGAGATGCTGCTAATCCATAGTCTTGTTCAAATCCACTTTGGCCTGCGGCACAACCGGTAATAGTATATAGTTTATTGTCTATTACAGAATTTTCAAAAATATGCAAGTGTCCCATTACAGCTCTATGTATTCCGTTAGACAACTCACCCATTCTATTAAAATATCTACCCATTCCCATAGTAGGAGTATCTCCTTTAGCTAATTTATACATATGAGCGTAGGCAGTATTATAACCATTAATTGTTTTAAAACCATGAGGAGCTTGGAGAATATCTCCTTTACTATTTACAATAAATTCACTTTGAACAATTTCAATATTTGCTCCTGTTATTTCGTTCATTGTTTTTATTTCTTGATTAACAAATTTAATATTATTAGTACCTTTTTTATCCCAATCAGAATTATATTCATGATTACCTTCGGCTAGGTGGATAAATCTAAATCTTTTAATACTTGTTAATTTTTCTCGGATAACATCCTCATAAGGCTTTAACTCAGGGGGTAGTTTTAAATCTACTGTTTTATAATCCATGTTTTCTTTAATTAAATCTACATTATTAAATTTTCCCATTTGTGAATCAATTACGTTTATTGATCTTAGATGATTCATTATTGATATACACGTTTCATTGTCTATATAAATTGGTATGAGTCTATTATGATTATACTCTCCTCTAAATATGGTTGGATTAATAATTCCAAATGATTTTTCAATCCAAGGACGTATTAATTCAACAAAATCTACCATCTGCTGAGAAGTACTCATGGTACCTAAATGTCTTGATTCATTAGCAAATCCTTTATAATTCCAACCATGTTGAAAGTCTCCGTTTCCGATGATTCCAGCTGGTGATGGATAATCATAATAGAAATGGTCTAATGCCTTTAGGATAAATTCTAGTCTTTCTGTTAATGAGCCTACTTGAGTATCATTCAAATAAAAAACATCAATTTCTTCTAAACCTTTTCCTGTTTTGTTAACATATTCCATTACTTCTCTAGATCTTTTCCAATAAGGAATGATTGTCATTTTTTCTCGAGCGTCTCCAGTTATTGTCCAAGAACCTGGATAATTTGGTCTTGTACATCCTTTGGTTACTCTAGCATGGGTTGGATCACAAGTTATATGTTCTTTTATCCCTGATAATAGTTCCGGATGTTCAATATATTTTGAATCATCTATCATTTGAGGAACATTCATAGTAACTTGGTCACCTCTAAGCGATATAGACATCATCCCTTGTCTTCCATCGACAAACAATTGTGGAATCTTTGCAATTTTACCATTTTCTAAAGCTCCAGATTGATATATTCTTAATTTTTTTATAACTCCTCCTGTTGGCTGAGCATATTGAGTATTAGATGAAAAATTAGGATTACTTAGTAGATTAACGGCAATAGCAGGATCTTTTTTATCATATTTATCAATAGTTGAATAAACTACTCTAAACATATCAGTATCTTGTAAATACTCAGGTTTAATGTATTTAGCTAATTCTCCTAAAGGTAATCCTTCACGATAGTTTTTAATAGCATTACATAATTCAGTTATTCTAGTTTCTTGTTCTTCATCTGTATAAAAGTTAGTTAAATCTTCTCCACTTCTTATAAGATAAGGAATTAATTCTTGAATTATAATTGGTCTTACCCAATCAAATGAAGATTTTAAATCTTCTCTTGCTAAAAAGTTTTTGCCTGTAACACCTTGTTCTTTAGTATATATACTAAACATATCTTGATATAAATGGTATTCTTCATCTCCCATTTGATATACTACTTTTATACCATTGTCATTTAGCTTTTTTACTAGTTTTTTGGCAGCTTTTAATCTTTGATCTAATGTTTTATATTTGGGGTCAATTAACATTCTTCTATCCGTTTGATTATGATAATACGTTGAATAGATTAAGCCTTGTATATACATGGTATCTATCTTATCAGCAATGGCCATTTCTACTACGTTGTTTAAATCTTCTTCACTATTATAAATATTACCAAAATTTGCTCCTGCCATAAAACCTAATAAAGGGAATCCTTTTTTTTGATTTTCGATTGGAGTAAGATGTTTTAATGGCTTTCTATTTTTTCTTGATTCTTCAATAAATTTTGCTCCAATACTTTCATAAGTTCTAACATGTAAAGATGCTGATGGATGCATGGTAAAAAGATTCTTTCCTGTTCTATTTATTTTTATAAATCTTTCTACATTCTTTTTGATAAATGGGTAGGCTTCTTGTAATGTTTCTACATGTGGCAAGAAAGCTATATCGATAGGAAATTTATTTGAATTATTATTATTGTTAATTATCTTCTCTTTGATTAAAATATCTTCTAATGTTTTAACACCTGTTTCGGTTGATATATCTATACCAGGAATAAACTTAACAGCGGATTGTCCTTTTTTATTAATCATTGATTTATAGCCATTATAAACTCTATTATTACATAGGATATGATTATCACCATTCTTTTGAATGTCTTTAGACAAATATTTAACTAAATCACTATAATTATCTCCTTTAGCTAAATACTCGGTCATTGATATAGCAATAGGTTCAAACAATTCTTTGTGTTCTTTACTTAATTTACCATCAGTAGCTTTATGAATTAACTCCAAATGTTTTTCTTTATCATATTTCTTTTTACTAGCATAAGCTTCTATTTTAGAAATATTAAATTTCTCTTCTAATTCTCTCATTGCTCTATGAGCTAAATTATGCTCTTTAGCAATTATTTTATCGTATTCTTCTCTGTTTTCTTTATACTTTCTTTTGGCTTTAACTTTAATCCTGTCTTCTTTAATACCTTTAGTATCTTCTTTTTCTTTATATACTTGAACAATATATTCTAAATATTTATCTTTGTCTAAACTTTTAATAATATCTTTATCATCTAATCCAAATAATGTGGCTATATATTTTTCTTTAGTATCAATTGATTGCATTAATAATGTATTATATATGGCATTAGCTATGTTGTTAGTTTTTTTATCAAAAAATAGTAATACTGGTTTTGTTCTACTATTAGCTGCTGAATAGCCAGCTAATGAAGCCATGACATAAAAGCCTCCTACTTGACTTATCATGATTGGAGCTTTTTTTGTTTTTTGTATTTTTTTAAAAGATTCATATATATCATTAAAATCATCTGATGAACATAGTTTTATTCTTTCATCTGTAAATTTAAGATTACCATCAGAATATTCATTTAAAAATTCTGTTATTTTTTTTTGTTTATATCCTTTATTATTTTTATTTTCTTGTAAATCAGTTTCTATACTCATTTTTAAACCCTCCCATTATTCCCATTATCTCATAGTTACTTTTAATAGTAAATTCATTTTGTTTTTTTAGCTATTATTTTATTTTATACCTTTTATTTTAATTATAATTATTATAAATAATTCAAATAAAAAAACAGGCAATGTTTTGCCTGGCTTATTAACTAATTCAGTCAAATCATAATTCTGATGTGGATTATTGATATAAGCTTTTTTTAAACCAACATATACTTCAGTAAAGATATCGGTGGCTTGCTTTTCATAATGAATAAAATGTATATATGAATAGGATTCTATTATTCAAATTTGACTGTTATATTTTCATTTCCGAGATCTGGTAAATTATCAATGTGACCTATTTTTGTATAATTATATGACGTATCAAATGATTTATAAAAAATTACTAAACAATTATTTCCGTAAAGCATTACATCACCTTTTTTTATGTGCTTAGGATAATATGAATTTGCAGTTAAGGAATAATCTATATAAACATATTTTTCATTACCATTTAATTCTTTCATAGATAATTCTTGTGGTATTAATTTAATAAATTCTTCTACTGTACTATTCTTTTCTAATTTAAGGTCGTATGTTTGGTTATTAATTATTACTTTAATAATGGACATTTTTTCTTCACTCTCCTTGGTAGTATTATTTTGAATAGATTTATTGGTACAACCTGTAATTATAAATAAAGATACAATTACAAAAACTATTATTTTTTTCATCATTTAAAATTATCCTTCAAAAATTTTTCTATTTTATCAAATGGTATTTTAGCTTTTTGATCATATAAATCTGTATGAGTTGCTCCTGGTATTACAACTAATTCTTTATTATTAGTATATTTAGAATTTTTAATCATATTATCATAGGCATCTTTTCCCATATAAAATGAATGAGCTTTTTCTCCATGAATTATCATTACTGCATTTCTAATTTCATTTGAATAATACAATAATCTTACATTCATCATCGATGTATTAGTTTGAATTGCCCATCCAGCATTTGAATTTAAGCTTCTTATATGATATCCTCTTGGTGTTTTGTAGTAGGCATGATATTCTTGTAAGAATTCAGGAGCATTTTCTGGTAACGGATCGATTACTCCACCAGCTAGAGCATATTCTCCATTCTTATAATCTTCATTTCTTTGATTGCTTAAGTTAATTCTTTGCTTATATCTGGCTTCTTCGTTATCTTGTTCATCAAAATAGCCATTTCCTGCAACTCTTGACATATCATACATTGTCGATACTATGGTTGCTTTAATTCTTGTATCAATGCAGGCTGTTTGAAGGGCTATTCCACCCCAACCACATATTCCTATTATTCCTACTTTTTCCTTATCAACATTATCAAGACTAATTAGGTAATCTACTGCTGACTGAAAATCTTCAACATTAATATCATAGGAAGTCATATATCTTGGATTACCACCAGACTCACCTGTAAATGACGGGTCAAAGGCTATTGCTAGAAAACCTCTTTCAGCCATTTCCATGGCATATAATCCACTTGATTGCTCTTTTACTGCTCCATAAGGACCAGATACTGCAATTGCAGGTAACTTTCCAACATAATCTTTTGGTTCATACATATCAGCAACTAAAGTTATTCCAAAATGATTCTTAAATGTTACTTTTTTATGATTAACTTTATTGCTTAATGGAAATACTTTATCCCATTCTGTTGTTATATTTAATTCTTCTTTCATATATCTTATCTCCTTTTAATTATTTTAACATAATAATACAAACAAAACTCATAAATTATATGATTAAATCTTTGATTGTTGATTATTTGGACTTCTCACTTTGATAATATCATCTGGTTGTAGATTTCCAATTAGTAAAGATGATTTAGGATTATGATAGTTATAATTGTCATTAACTTGTTTTTCATCATAATTTGCATAACAATATTTACAAAAGTGTTTGCAAGAATTATATACACCTATATCAACCATTTCGATACATTCACAGGGAACGTTTTTTCTAGCTTTCCATTTTTTATATATTTTTCCTGTTAGTTTATAAGCAAGTTCTTTAGATATACATTCATCCTTAATAAAACCATATTCTATTAAATTCCTATTTTCCGCGCATGTATGAACCTTTATATGATGTTTTCTTGCACTTTCAGTAAAATTTATTCCAATTTCTTTATAATCATGTTCTGTTAATGGACGATAGTTTAATATTTTAAAGTTATTTCTAACATTCTTATAATCATCAATAAATGATATTATTATTTTTTCTACATAACCGTCTAATAAACTACATAACTTATCAAAGGCCTTTATATGATACTCTAAATTATATTTATTGTTTATAAGTATAGGGTCATATCTAATTACTATATTTTCTTTTCCAATTAATTTTGATAATTCTTTAATAGCTTCTATTATTTTCTTTTTAGGAGGCAAATTAGGTTCTATATCTTTTTTGTATGATGTTAAAGTGATGTGAAAATACATTTTCTTTTTTATTTGTTTTAGCTTATCTATTATTGGTATGGGATTCTTAGTACAAAAAAATAATAAATCGACATCATCTATCATTATTCTACTTACTAGTTTTGGATTAAAAGGATTTCTTACATCAATATATCCACTCTCTAATCTATTTATTAACCAATCTGAATAAAAGGCTACTATATCAGTTCTTCCACTTATATTAAGAATCATAATTGTCACATCCCCTCTTATTTATTTCTTAAATATGATTATATCATAAAAAAGGAATAGTATATTTATACTATTCTTAGTATTCTGTATTGTTGTATAAATTAAGATTTCTATTCATTTTTTTATTTATGAATCTTATAGCCCAAATAGTAGAGTTTAGTTTATATAGGAATCTTAAGAATTTAGAATCTCCTCAGAAATCTACATTCATTGTTTTATTAATTATTTCGTCATTTTAATCAGCAACTTTTACAAATGGTTGGATAATACCAGCATTATTGATAATGATGTCGACATCATGATAATCTTTTTTATAATCTTCTCTAGTTTTTTTATTGATTCAACATCATCCACTGGCAGCCCAGTAACTATTACGTTTTTTTTATTTCCATATATTAACTCCTATCATTTTAAAATATTCTGATAGTATTATTACATATTATTTATGAGATAAACTATTATTTTCTTTAATAATTACTCTACTCTTTTTATATATTAAATAATCATTAGTTTCATCAAATAATTCAAAATCTTGTTTGCCGATAAGGATTATACTATTTTTATTTCTTTTATCTATTTTTACATATAAATCATTTATGCTATCAAATCTCTTAAAGATAAAATCTGTAAAGGTGTTAGATATTAATTCTGCTAGACCTTGATGTCGATATTCTGGTATGATTCCTATATCTATTTCGAAAATATCTGTATTTTTACCTCTATTAGTTAGTGATATTATTCCTACTTCTATATCATCTACTTTGACTATATAAAAACCATTTCGTATATCTTCTTCACTTAATCTTATGTTATTAGCAATGTTATCATATAAATTACTTCCTAGGTAAGTTCTTGATGATAAATCATTATTTAATTTATCTATTATTTCTCTATGATTGATTGAACAATCATTATACCGAACAAATTTTATTTCTTTTTCCATTTATATACCTTCTAACTATTTATATTATATTATTATAACATAATTAAGACTAGAAATTACTAGTCTTTTGAGTTATAGTTGCTATCTATCTTTTTTAGCAAGTTTTATTTTTAGTTTTTTTATAATAGTATTATCGTTTTCCGGTTCTTTGTTTTTAGTACTACTATATAGTTCTTCCATCCATTTTTCTAATAATGATGGCATAGAATACCAAAATAATGGATATTGTAATACTATTATATCTGCTTTTAATAACTTATCTTGTTCAATTTCTACATTAATTCTATAATCTTGATATAATTCACTTAAATAATCTATTTCAGCATTTGGTAAATATTTATTTAATTCTTCTAAAATTTTTTTATTAGCAACCGAATTATTTAAATCAGTATGCCCTGATACTATTAAAATATTTTTCATTTTTTACCTACTTTCTTATGTATTTGTCATCTTTATAATTACTTTCAGCTAATATATACTTTTCAACTGACATATGTAAATCATATTTATTTCTTAATTCAATTATTTTATTCATAGTTTCTGATTTATGGTGTTTATCAAGTGATTCTTGATCCTTCCAACTATCGATAAGTAAGATTGCTTCATTATCTTCTAAAGGTTCATAGTATTCATATTTTAAATTACCTTCTTTATTTCTTATTTCTTCTACTAATCCAGAGGAAATCATTTCATTAGCAAATTCTTTTGCCGAACCATTTTGTCCTTTGTAACAGATATTCATTGTAAAGCTCATTTTATCACTCTCAATGTCTATTCTATCATAAAAATGACTAGTTTTTCGCTAGTCATTACTATTATATTTAGCATTTTTTATTATAACTTTATTTTGATTATTATTTAGTGAATTTAATACATTATCAATATCAAATATATCCATAATCATATTATTATATATATTAATTATGAAATCAACTTTGTCATCTTTTATTCCATAGAAAACCACTTTGTCTTTATCTATTCTAATATAACCTTTCTTTAAGGCATTTTCTATATCACAAAGAATATGTTTATTTAATTGACTACTTGAATAAAACGATTCTTCTCTATTCTCTAATTCTATTATTTCCTTCATGTCTGATTTATTAATAATTTCATGCATAAATTGTTCTGACAATAGTTTTTTCTCCAGTTTTATTTGCTCGATTCTATTTCTTACTTTTAACTTTGCTGATTCTGGCACTTTTCTATTACGAATAAATATCAGGTAGTTTTCAATTTCCAAATTCAATTTATTTATTTTTCTTTCAAATTCTTTCCAAGTCTCATCTGATGCATAGAGATTAAAATCTGCATCAATTCCTTCTATAAGTAAAGAAGAATAATCAATTATATCCTTATTTTTAGCATAAATTTGAAGAGGATAAATATTTAATAACATATAAATAAACTTAATATAATATTTCTTTATATTATTATTACTTAAAAATGATTGATAACTTTTAAATGCTTGATCTTGGCGATCTATATTTAACTTATAATATAGAGATACTATACTATCATAGGCTACTAACCTAAAAGCACTTTTTATTTCCTGTAAATAAGATATTGCTTTTCCATCTTTATCTAGTTTATAAGAATTTAAAATACCAATAGCTTCATTATGAATATTTTCCTTTTTTTCTAAATATTTTTTGGAATTAAATTGGATTATTTTTGTTCCTGATTCAATAATTGATTCTTGCGGAGTTTTTTTACTTAGACATCTAACTGGATCATAACTGATTATCTTGGATTGGTTTTTCTCTTTATACATTAATAGTGTGTCAATAAATGCTTTTTCAACTGTTTCAAATGATATTACTTTATCTCCTGCTATTAAATTATCACCATTAATATAATAATCCTGGTCTTCAATTATTATTTTCAATTCATTTGAAATTGTTTCTTTTTTTAAACAATCTGAAAACAATAAAAAGGTTAAAAAGAATAATTCAATATTAATAATTATGTTGTCTTCTTGATCGATTGGATAATTATCAAGTATATTATTTTTTAAGTATTCATTGGCTATAGCCATTTTTTTTATTGTATTTTTATGATTATTTTGCATAATAATACCACTCCAAATAAACTATTACGTTTACTATACATTATTTTTTACTTTTTGCCAATATTCTTTTAGGATTCCTAAAATTTAGAATATTATTTTTTCTTATTATTATCACTATTATTCATTTCTTCAAATGGTACTAAGTCAGTAAAAAAATACTCTCCATAACCATTTACATTTGTTCCAACAGCTACTGTTATTGTGTTAATATCTTTTCCACCATTAAAATAGTGATTTAGACATGATAGAGATGATTCTGGCTGCGGTTTATTAAATACTTCTTCTATTGGAACCCATTCTAAAATACCTTCATTACAAGAAGTTAATTCCTTCATTTTTTTTAATTCTGCAAAAAATAAATAATTCTGGGTTATAATATCTCCGCGATTTCTATAAACAATATACTTCAATTGTAAATTACTTATATCGTCTTCTTTAAGACCAGTTTCTTCGTTTAATTCTCTAAGAATGCATTTTGTAGGGCTATTTAAATCTTCATTTTCAAATTTTCCACCAATGCTATAGTATTGTCCTTCTCCATTAAAATCTTTTTTTGTTCTTTTTAACATTAGAACATTATTACCATAAAAAATAAATACTCCACTCATATTTTTAATTGTCATTGTTAATTCACTCCTTATTTTTTTACTTTTATCTTGTTAGCTAAGTATTTATAAAATACTTCACACTTCTTTTAACAATATTATTTTCTTAACTAATATTTGTTATTTATCATTTTATCATTTCGATTAACTTTTTCACACTGAAACTTGGTTCTTTTTTGTCAATTGTTGCATAAACTATTGTTCTCTTTGGAATTTCGGGTATTACTTTTATTTCATAGACATTTTCTTCTTCTATTTCTTCTTTAATAAATTCTTTTGTTACAAATCCGATACCAAAACCTGTTTTTACTAAATCTACAATTAAACTGTAACTACCTGCTTCCAATTTTGGTTTAATTCTTATTTCATTATCTTTTATATATTTATTCAAATGCTTTCTACTGCTAGATGATGAATTTGGAAAAATTACGGGTAAATTTATTACTTCATTAATATCGTTATTTGCTAGATCATAATATTTTTTGTTACCAACAAAAATATCTTGAACTTCAGTTATAGGAGTTATTTTTAAATCTTTATTTTCATCTTCTGGTTGAAATAATATTAAGATATCTAAATTTCCATTTCTTAATTCTTTTATTAAGTTATTTGATGTATTATTGTTAATTTGAATATCTATTTTTGGATATTGAAGATGAAATTTTTCTAGATATGGCATTAGTATATATCTACAGATTGTTGTTGATACACCTATTCTTATAGTTCCACTATCTAGGTTCTTTAAATTAGATATGATATTTTCTCCATTTTTTAGACTGCTCATGGCGATTTTTACATGCTCGAAAAGGATTTCACCTTCGTCTGTTAATGATACACCATGTTTAGTTCTCGTAAATAAACTCATTCCCAATTGCTGCTCTAGTTTTTTTATTTGCATAGTTACTGCTGGTTGGGATATATATAATATGTTTGATGCTTGTGAAATACTTCCTTCTTTTGCAACAGTGTAAAAGATTTTATATAGTTCTAAATTAATATCCATACTATTACTCCTTCTTATATTTATTATAATAAATATATATTTTTCTTATATCATAAATATATGTATACTTCAAGTAAGAGGTGAGGAAAATGAAACACATTATTATTGCTGGGTCTCCCAGAGCAGGAAAAACTACTTTAGCTTTATATTTTCATAAGATTGGTTTTGTTCACTATAAAATGGATTCTATAAAAAGAGCAATGTTCAAAGCATTATCACTTAATATATATGATTGGCATATAATTAGTCCCATGATTGCTTCAATGATATCAACTATTGTTTTGGAGAACAGTTCAGATAAAGTTTTTAATAATGAATATTATTGCATTGATACTTGTCATTTATATCCAATTGATATTATTAATGCAAATTTAGATAATGCTATTGTTGTATTCTTAGGGTATCCAAATATAAATAGTGAAGAAAAAACTAAACTTATTCGCAAATATGATGATAGTAATATCTGGACAACAAAAATGGATAACTCACAATTAATTCATGATATTGATTTATGTATTCAATATAGTGAAGAAGTAAAAAAACAATGTGAGGAATTAAATGTTCCTTTTTTTGATACAAGTTATGATTTTAATAAAACATTAGATGATGCTAGAAGATATATAGAAAATGAATTGATAAAAAGTGAGAAAACTTATGAATTGACAAGAAGAAAAATTAATAGCTACTACAACTGATAGTCCTTTTGGTTCTAACAAATCTGTTTTGCTTGATGATTATAAGTTTTCTACTGGTTATATTTTAGATAAAAAATAAGACTAGATTTTTCTAGTCTCATTTTTTATTGATAGATGTATTCATAGGTACCTTATCTATTTGATTAAAATACTAAATAAATATAAGCATAAGTATATCTGAAATTAAATGACATAATCCATGTGATAACATTGCGTATCCAATGCCATATTTTCTATATAGATATCCAAAAACAAGTCCTAAGCCACCATTAAATAAGAAACATCTAATAATTATTACTGGTGTTAAGGCAGTCATAGTTGCGGTTGATGGAAGGTGTCCTACTGCAAATAGTAGTGCAGCTATTATATTAGCAATGACATATATTTTAGTTGGAATTTCTTTTTTCTTTAAATGATACTTTGTTTTAATAATAAATACTACTAATGACATAAAAAATAGTCTCATCATTACTTCTTCTATAATACCACCAACTAATAATCCACCAATCATTTTATAAATTGTAGGCTTTAATGTATATTGCTCCCTTACCCAAGTACTTAATGACCCAAATATTAACTTATCTCCTGGAAATAAAATTAATGCTCCAATTATCGCAGTTATTGTTGTAGTAAGAATGGCTGTTTTATTTAACTTAAAGTCTTTCCATAATTTTATTTTTTTAGATAAAACTATACCTATACTAGCAAGTATTAGTCCAAATATTATTCCATATTGAATCATAGAAGATAAGGCTACCATTTCTTTAGAGATATTTTGATCTTGTAATTGTTTTATTAACTCTTCAGACAAAGAATCATAACTGTATAATCCAATACAATAGCCACCTATTAATCCTCCAAATAATACTAATAAAAAAAATATCCAATTCTTTTTGCAATTCTTTTTCACGAGTAATTTTCTCCTTTCATAACCTAATTATATAATAAGCTATCTTTAAGTTACACATACCAATGGCTGAGTTGATAGTTTTAAAAAATGACTAGTTTTCTCTAGTCTTTTAATATGATTTTTTTGATATTATTTTTTGCTCTATAAATTTTGCTACACCATCTTCATCATTGGTATAATCAGTTATGTATTTAGCCATTCTCTTTAATTCCTCGTTGGCATTTCTCATGGCCACTGTATTGATACATACATCAAACATTGACTTATCATTCATTGAATCTCCAAAACAGATAACTTCATCTATATTAATATTCAATATATCGAGTAATCTTAATATTGATTTTCCTTTAGAATTATCTTTCTTATTTATATCGTAGAAATAGTATTCTTTTTCTTTATTAATATATATATTTGTATTTGTTATTTCTATTTCTTTAATATTTTCGATTGCTTTTTTAAAATCTAACATTTGGCTATAATCTCTACTACTTATAACAATCTGGGAAATACACTCTTGTAATTCATTAATTTCATTAATAAATGAATTTGTTTTTATATATTTACTATCGGCAAATCTAATATTCCTATATCTTGTATTTACAGCATTTAAAACACAATCAACATTATCCTTTAATGATATTTTCCAAATTTCAGATAAAATATCCTTTGTTATTTCGTTCTTGTATAGTATTTCTTCACTCTCATAATTATATATAAGGGCACCATTATCAGCTATTACAATAGAATTTGCATTGCTTTCTTTACTTCTTTGGATTGCATAAATATTAGGTCTTCCAGTAACTAATATTACGAAAATGCCATTCTCTTTAACTCTTTTTATTACTTCTTTGGTATAGTTTGATATAGTACCATCATTTTTAGTTAACGTATAATCTATATCAAGTAATATGCATTTTATATTATTCACTTTAATCTCCTTTATATAATTTTAACTTCTCTTACAAATATTCTTATTACAATTACTACGCTACTAATTATTAAATCATTCTATAATGCATCTATCTCAATATATTTAATTAGTTTATTATGTGATTTTAAATGTTTTTTAATTTTTTTCTCAATTTTCAATAAGTCTTCTATTGTTATGTTATTATTAACATCAATTTGTAAAAATACACTATAATAATATGACATCTTTATTATTTTAATATTTTTAATGCTAAATTCTTTAAATTGTTCAAGTTCTTTTTTGATCTTTTCTTTTAGTTCATCATTGCCTTCATCATTTGTAAGAATACCTCTTACATTAGATATTATTATTTTTAGTGAAGTATAAAATATATAGATGGCCATAATTATACTTCCAATCTTATCAATGCTTATGTAATTTGGTATATATTTTTCAAAAAATGTTAGAAATAATACTATTAATACAACACAAGTAGATAATAAATCAGCCTTTGATTCTTTATATGATTCAACTAGTAACTCATTTTTTGTACTATTTATATATCTTTGAATCAAAAAAATTACTGTTCCTTTTATAATTAAAACCAATATTAACCCAAATAATATAACTTTATTTGGGATAAATTTATTATTTATAGTAAGTATCTGATAAACTATAAATATTCCTATTAGAAATAACAAAATACCGGTAAAAAGATTGGATAAATAATATACTTGTCCATATCCAAATGGATATGTTTTATTGGCTCTTCTTCTTCCTATATTATTTACTATTAAACTTATCACATCGGTAAGAAAATCTAAGAACGATTGGATAGAATCTGCTATCAATGTTGAAAATGAAAATACTATTCCTAGAATTAGTTTTAATGAAGCAGAAATAAAATTTAAAATTGCTGTTATTATAATTAATCTTTTTTCTTCCACAAAAATCATCCTTTCTATAAGAAAATATGGCTATTAAAAAATCTATAATTACTATATTAATTATAGCACAATTAACATTTTTATTTTTCAATTATTTTATTAGTTAGACTATAATTAGAACAAATGATTTAAGTAAACTTAAATCACTTTGGTCGTTACCTCCCAAAATTCCTGCTTCTTAGAGGAAGTATGCTTCCTTCTCCACAGGCTTAAAT
>CACZFH010000028.1 GCA_902780395.1 uncultured Erysipelotrichaceae bacterium | reverse complement strand
AAATTAGAGAGAAAAATCAAAAGGAGTAATGATAATATACTAGTCAGTATTAAATACAAAAATCTCTCTTTGTAACTGACTATATATATCATACAAGGTAAATATGAATCATATTGTATTATTTGAACCTGAAATTCCTCAAAATACAGGAAATATTATGAGAACTTGTGTTGCGACTAATACTAAGTTGCATTTGATAAAGCCATTGGGGTTTGTTTTGGATGATGCTCATTTAAAAAGAAGTGGAGTTAATTATATTGATAAATTGAAATATGAAGTATATGAGAACTTTCAGGATTTTAAAGATAAAAATCCTGGAATATATTATTATTTTACGAGATATGGTCATAAGCCTCATACTAGTTTTAATTATGAAAATCCCAATCATGAGCAATTGTATTTCATTTTTGGTAAGGAATCTACTGGTATCCCTAAAAGTATTTTACAGAAAGATTTAGATCATTGTATGAGAATTCCAATGACGGATAAGGTTCGAGCTCTAAATGTTTCTAATAGTGTAGCTATTGTTATATATGAGGTATTAAGACAACAAAATTACAATGATTTATTATTGGAAGAACCTCACAAAGGGTCTGATTATTTAGAAAGAGAATAACTCTTTCTTTTTTGTATGAAAAGACATATTTTTACTCATAATTATTGAGGAGGAAATTATGGGAAAATATAAAGTTGAAATTAGTGGGGTTAATACAAGTGATTTAATTTGTTTATCAAATGAAGAAATGATTCAGTTATTTCATAATTATCAAAATGGAGATTTAGAAGCTAGAGAATTATTAATACAAGGTAATTTAAAACTCGTTTTGTCTATTCTAAAAAGATTTTATTTAAAGAATGAGAACTTAGATGATTTATTTCAAATTGGTTGTGTAGGACTTATTAAAGCTATTGATCATTTTGATTTATCATATGATGTAAAGTTTTCTACATATGCAGTTCCTATGATATTAGGAGAAGTAAAAAGATTTATTCGAGATAATAATTGTATTAGAATTAGTAGATCTTTAAAAGATATTGCTTATAAGTCTTTAAAAATACAAGATGAATATTACTCTTGTAATGGAGTTTTGCCTAGTTACCAATATATTGCAACTGAATTAGGAGTAAATGAGTTAGATGTCTCTAATGCGTTATTGGCATTAAAAGATCCAGTTAGTATGTATGAAGCAGTTTATAATGATGGAGGAGATACTATCTTTTTGTATGATCAATTAGAAGATAAAAAAGAATATGGAGATTATTCTTCTTCTTTAGCAATTGATGAAGCTATTCAATTACTAGGTGAAAGAGAAAGATTTATTCTAGATGAAAGATTTATTATGGGTAAATCACAAATGGAAATTGCTAGTGAGATGGATATTAGTCAAGCTCAAGTTTCTAGGTTGGAAAAAAAAGCTATTTTGCAATTAAAAAAAGTATTAAAATAAGTTTTTTACATATGATTTATTAGGTGATATTATGCGTATTTCAGATTTACAAATGAAAAAGATTATTAATATTACTTCTGGGAAAAATATTGGGAATATTGTAGATGTAAATGTTTTAGAAGATGGAAGAATAGAGTCTTTTGTTATTGATTCTTCAAAATCTTTTTTTTCTTTCAATAAAGATAGTGAAAATATAGTATTATGGAATGATATTGATAAAATAGGAGAAGATGTAATATTAGTCAGAAAAGGATAAATAAGTTTTTATTGTTTTTCTTTCTTGGAATGACTTTTGTTTTTTTTATTGCTTGTGGAATTTTATTTTTTATTGATAAAAGGTTCAATCAATTGATTCTTCCTTATGTAGATAATGAAGTTGAAAGATTGACTAATAATATTATTCAAAAAGAAATTCATAATTTTATGATTAGAAATCAATATGATGATTTATTTTTTCAAAAGAATGAACAGGGGGATATTCTTTATGATTCTTATCAATTAGCAGTTATTCAGACGAAAATAACAGCTAATTTACAAGATTTATTAATTCGATTAGATAATGGAGATGTAAATCCTTTTTTTATTCCTGAGAGAGTTAAAAATAGTAGATTTAGTCATATTAGAAAAGGAATATTATGTGATGTTAGTTTAGGTTCTATTCGAGGCTCTTCTTTATTTGCTAATGTTGGTCCTACGATTCCTGTTCGTTTGTATTTTATTGGTCAATTAAATACTGAGATTGAAGTAGATAGTAAAGAATATGGGATTAATAATGTATTGATTCAAGTTCATATGATTGTTAAGATTAAGGAACAAGTCTCTATGCCAATAACATCTTCTCAAAAAGAGATTGTTGTTAAAGTTCCTTTAATTGTTCAATTGATAAAAGGTGATGTTCCTAACTATTATGGAAAAAGTGCTATAAAATAATATTTTTTTTGTTTTTTTCTATGATATAATGATATTGAGGTAGATAAAATGAAGAAGATAGAAATTAATGGAATAACATATGAGATTGTAAAAGATCCTGATAATTGTATTAATCGTGAAGAATTAACGGAAAAAATTACTGATTATTTCGATTCTTTTGATTATATTTTTGGAGACTATTCTTATGATAAAGTACGTCTTAAAGGATACTATGATTCTAAGAATAAGAAGGCTAAAGATATTAATGATATTAAAAATTTAGATGAGTATATTAAAAACTATTGTAGCTTTGGTGCTAAGATTTTTTTATTGAAAAAAATACAATAAAAAGTGCTTGTATTTATTTTAAAATATGGTAGAATTGTATTATATGGATAGTAAGGGAGGATTAAACGTGGGAAATCAAGAAGTTGGAAAATCAATGATGTCAATCGTTGCTGATGATGGTTCTACTGAAGAAGTAGAAGTTATTTTAGCTTTTGAATTTAAAGATACTAAAAAAGAGTATGTTATATATACTAAGAATGAAAAGGATGAAAATGATAATATAACGGTTTATGTTTCTCATATTGATCGTTCTTCAGGTGACCCTAAGTTGGTTGGTGTGGACGATGAGGAAGAATGGAATCGTATAAAAGATGTTTTACGTGAATTATCTAAATCAGAATAGTATTAAAGGAGGTTATTCCTATGTTGAATGTTAGTTATTTTGATGTTGAAGAAAGAGGTGTTGCTCAAGCTCACAAGGATAGTAGGTTTAGTGGTAATACTATACCTTATAGACTTGAATCTAGAGCTAATACTGGAAGACGTTATCATAGCATTCTAAATGGATTAAAAAATGGAGCTTCTGCTGTTAGTGAGAAGACTTTATTAGGTGAAAGTAAAAATTTAGGAAATGTTAGTCCTGTTACTCAAACTATTTTTTTAGAAGAAACAGCACCAATGAAGAGATTAGAGGAAAACATTAATGTATTAGATAAGAGTGTTGGAGTTATGCATATTGAAAAAAATCGGGCTATTAAGTTAGCAAATAGTAAAAATATGTTTTCTAATACTGTTATGAATGCAGCTAGTGCTTATGCGGTGCGTGATAGAGATGATAAATTACCAGAAAATGTTGAAACAACAGTATTTGCTCCACAGGAGTTTGTTCCTGAAATTCCTCCTATAGTACCACCAGCAATTGATGTTCAAAAAATTGTTGATGACAATGAAGATGTGTTAGCTAATAATGTTAATTTAGCTATGGAGCAGGGAGCTGTTCCGGTTGCTCCTACTCAAGAAGAAATAAATATTTCTAAAGATGAGATAGGAAAAACTTTAGCTGATGTTCCAAAAATAGATGATGATGTTGCAAATGATCAAAGTGTTGTTAATAATGTTATTTCTCCAAGTGAAGTTAATAGTGTGGTTAATGGTGAAAGTGATCCAGTAGAACCAATCAATGTATTTATATATGGAGCTGATGGTGGTGAATATCATTATCAACAAAATCCTGGGGAAGAGGCTACACAAACAATTATTTATCCAGATAATAGGGAAACAGCTACTTCAGAAGAGCCAATCAATGCAGTTATATATGGAGCTGATGGTGGTGAATATCATTATCAACAAAATCCTGGAGAAGAGGCTACAAAAACAATTATTTATCCGGATGATAGAAAAGATACGGTTGAAGAGGTACCAATAAAAGTTACGGTAGATCCAAAAGAGGTATTTATATATGGCGATGATGGTACTGAATTATATTATCAACAGGATCCTGTGGAACATAGTAAATATCAAGTTCATGTAATTAATGATAATATTAGAGGTGGAGTTGTTGCTCCTGATCGTGATGAGGTAGCTGTTAGTGATAAAGTGTTAAATGATACTTCTGAAAATAACAATTCAATCTTAGCACAATTAAAAGAAAAAGCTGAGAGATTACGTAAGGCTAATAGAGATAGAACTTCTAGTTTAAATAATCTTTTAGATACACAAAGTAAAAAGCAAATTAAAGTATCTCAAATGCAACAAACTCTTGATGCTACAAAAAATGAAGTTATTGAACGTTATCAATCTTTAGTAGATAGTTTGGAAAATGAGGGAGTAGAAATTGATAATCAAAGAAGAAATCTTGAAAATGATCTTGCTATCCTTGATGAAGAACAATTAGCTACAGAAAATGAAATAGCTAGTTATAAACATGAGCTTGAAGAATTAGATTCTATAATTGGTGGTAAAAGTAGGTAATATTACCTACTTTTTTTCATATAATAATTTGGTGGTTTATATTGAAAATTATTTAAGGGATTATTATGGAATGGATAATTTCTCTATTGTAAAGAGTGAGGAAGGTTTTATTATTTCATTTCATAATACTTGTTATTTATTATTTTTAATTAGTTCTATAGATAATATTAATCTTTATTATGACTTTTCTTATAAAATTCATTATTCTTATTCTTTTATTCCTAATAGATATGGAAAATATCTAAATACAATTGATGGAGAATCTTATGTTTTACTAAAAACTCATTCTTATTCAATAACTTATTATGATATTATTAATCCCTATATTATGGAGGTAATTATTTCTATTAATTGGAGAGAAAAATGGATTAAAAAAAGTGAGATGTTACAGTCCATGTATTATGAAAATAGAGGAAAATACTCTATTATTGATGAAAGTATTCCATATTACAGTTCTTTACTAGATTATGCTATTTATTTGTTAAATGATTTTTCTTCTTATAAAGGATATGGTTTTATTCAACATCTTTTTTTAGATAATAATAGTTTTTGTAATCCATTTTATTTTATTATCGATATAAAAGAGAGAGACATAGCTAGTTATTGGAAATATCTTTTTTATCATAATGATTATTATGGTGATTATTTATGGAAGTCATTTTGCTCGCAGTCTTTTAATTACACTTTAGTATTAGCTCGTTTATTATATCCAGATTGGTATTTATTGGAACTTGAAAAAATAATATATTATCAAAAATCTGTTGATGATTTAAGAAAAATTGTTTCTAAAACTAGTAGTTATGCTAATATGATTCATGAGTTTGGGTCTTTTTGTGGTATAAAAAAAGTATCATTATGATACTTCTTCATCAATATTTCTTACTTCTTTTATTTCAGGAATTTCGTTGATAATCATTTCTTCAATGCCATCTTTAAGAGTAATGTCAATCATAGCACAATCTTTACAAGCTCCTGATAAGCTGACATAAACTGTTTTTTCTTTATGATCATATTTTATAAAATTGATATTTCCACCATCGTTTATTAAAAATGGTCTTATTTTATCAATTAATTGGATTATTTTTAATTCTATTTCTTCCTTTTTCATTTTTGTCACCGAGACGATTATACCATTTTTTTTATATATCGTAAACATAATTATTTATTTTGTGTTATAATCATTGTGAGGAGAGATATCAGTGAAAAATTATGAAGAAGGTAGTATAGTTAATGGTAGAGTTTCTGGTATTGAGGATTATGGTATATTTGTATCTTTAGATAATGGAACGACGGGATTAATTCATATTTCTGAGATATCTGATTCTTTTGTAAAGAATGTTGGAGATTATGCTAAAATAAATAATACTATAACTGCTCAAGTATTAGATTATGATGAAAAACATGATAAATTAAAATTGAGCTTAAAATCTTTACATGAAGAAAAGAAGAAAGCAAATCATGAGGAGATAGTTGAGACTAAAAGTGGTTTTGATGGATTGAAAAATTCTTTGGATTTGTGGATTGCTGAGAAAGAGGAAGAAATTAGTAAAAAACAAAAAAAAAGCTAATAATTGTTGACAAATCATTGATAAATTGGTATATTTAATACTGTCAACTGGTGTTGGTGGGGTTTTTGGGCGATTAGCTCAGTTGGTTAGAGCATCTGCCTTACAAGCAGAGGGTCACAGGTTCGAGTCCTGTATCGCTGCCGAAATAGCTCAATTGGTAGAGCAACTGACTTGTAATCAGTAGGTTCCGGGTTCAAGTCCTGGTTTCGGCACCATTTTTTTGGAGAGGTAGCGAAGAGGCTAAACGCGACAGACTGTAAATCTGTTCTCTTTGAGTTCGATGGTTCGAATCCATCTCTCTCCACCACTTTTGTGTATTGCCTCGTAGCCAAGTGGTAAGGCATCAGACTTTGACTCTGACATGCGTTAGTTCGAATCTAACCGAGGCAGCCAATTTATAATGATCTGTTAGCTCAGTAGGTAGAGCATTTGACTTTTAATCAAAGGGTCACCAGATGTGCCTGAGTGGCGGAATTGGTAGACGCACAGGACTTAAAATCCTGCGAGAATCAACCCTCGTGCCGGTTCAAGTCCGGCCTTAGGCACCACTTATTTATATTTATGGAGGAATACCCAAGTCTGGTTGAAGGGACCGGTCTTGAAAACCGGGAGGTCGTGCAAGCGGCGCAGGGGTTCGAATCCCTTTTCCTCCGCCATCGATATCGCGGGATGGAGCAGTTTGGTAGCTCGTCGGGCTCATAACCCGAAGGTCAGAGGTTCAAATCCTCTTCCCGCAACCAATTTAATATTTATGGTTCCTTGGTGCAGTTGGTTAACACGTTTGCCTGTCACGGTAGGAACCGCCATATGGCTTCATAGCTCAGTCGGTAGAGCAAGGGACTGAAAATCCCTGTGTCGCTGGTTCGATTCCCGCTGGAGCCACCATTTTATTGTTTAAAAGTAGTAGCTGGCTTTTGATATTCTGCGCTCGTAGCTCAGTTGGATAGAGTGTTTGGCTACGAACCAAAAGGTCGGGGGTTCGAATCCCTCCGAGCGCACCAGTCTCGGGAAGTGGCTCAACTTGGTAGAGCACTTGGTTTGGGACCAAGGGGTTGCAGGTTCAAATCCTGTCTTCCCGACCATTTGAAGTATAAGCAATCGTTTGATTGCTTTTTTTATTGTTATTTTAGTAAAAATAGTTTATAATATAGACTAATTTAAAAAGGAGATAGTTTATGGATTTAAATATAATAAAAAAAGAATATCTTCGTAAAATTTTAAAAGCAAGTTTAAATGGTCAAAAGTATTCTACGGTTTTTATTAGAGCGACTTTTCCATTATATGATTTAAAAGATATTTTAGAAGAGTTAAAATATGAGTTTAATATTGAAAATATCATTTTTTTTGATGTTGACTATGATAAAATTAAATCTTTTTATGAAACTAATCCATCAGAAGATGAAATAGAAAAATTTATTCCAAAATATCCTATACCAACTGGTAATATGAAAGTAATTATTCTTACTGATGATAGCACATATTATTCAAATTATATGAGTAGTGAATATACTGAAGATTATATAGATGATTTCTTTAAATATAATAGTGAGTTATTTGATATTATTTCTACATTAGAAAATAAAATAACATTATCTGCTTGTCCTAATAAAGAATGGTCAAAATATTTATATGGAAGTCAAAATAGGTTATCAGACTTATGGAAAATAATTAATAGTAATATACCTGATATAGATCAATCAAATATTGAGTCAAAAAATATGATAGAACGAAGAAACGAATTAAATAAGATGAATATTCGTAATTTACATTTTTATACAGATTTAGGAACAGATTTTAGTATATCTTTAAATCCTTCTTCTATTTGGGTATGTTATCCAGAAGAACTTGGAAGTAGGGCTAATTACTATAATTATCCTTCTTATGAGATATTTACTTCTCCTAATTGTTATTCTGGAAATGGAATAATTGTTTTATCTAAAAAATTTAAGTTTTTTGATGAAAATGTAATAAATAGTGCAACATTTGAATTTTCAAAAGGAAAAATAGTTAGTTGCGTTTCTGATAATGATTATTTTGATAATATTGTTAAAAAGAGGACATTTGGTTTATATAGAATAGGTGAGATTGCTTTAGTAGCTAATTCTTCGCCTTTAAAATATAGTGACTTTTATGGGACACGTTCATTGGATGAAAATACTGCTTGTCATTTTGCTTTGGGTGATTCTATTGGTGATTGTATCGGTATTTCAGAAGAAAAGTTAGCAGCTAAAGGACCAAAATATTATCGTTACAATACATCTGATTACCATGAAGATATTGTTTTTGGAAATGATAGTATAGTAGTTGAGGCAGAAACAAAACAAAAACAAAAGGTATTATTAATGGAAAAAGGTGAATGGAAAATATAAAAAGTAATAAGGGGTGTTGGTATGATAGTTGAAAGGATTGGGGTAAATCAATCAATTTTAAAAACGGATATTGATTATTCTGTTCTTTTTGATTTACTTGAGGTACTTAGATTTAATTGTATTAAGAATGAAGCTATTTTTGATAAAGATAGTGATTTGTTTTATGATTATAAAAAATATACAATTTCTGAAATTTTTGAACTTATTGAGTGTATGGATATTTCTAAAAGGTCAAAGGAATATCTTTTAAACAAAGATAATTTATATGATTGTTTAACTTTTTTGGTTATGCAAGGTAAAGTTTTAATAGGTGATGTTATAGGTGGAGATAATACTTATCAAATATTGCCAAGAGATTTTATGGGGAGAAGTTATTTTGAAAAAAATAGTGATATTTCAGTTGCATATCCTAATAAATTTTTAGTTGTTTCTGATACACATATTGGTGATAAAAATATTGAGGATTTTTCTATGATTCATAATATTTTTAGATATGCTAAGTACATATTAAATATAGATACAGTAATTCATTTAGGTGATGTTTTTCAAGGAATAAGATTAGATAAAGGACCTTATAAAGGATATAATTATTCTTCACCAGAAGTTAGAAAAATACTTGATGAGCAATTAGAAAAATTTCAAAAGTATTTTCCTGATTTTTTAAAAGTTATTGCGATTGAAGGTAATAAAGATGAAAGTATTTTTCAATATTTAAGTAATTATTTTGTTTCTGGTAGTATGGCTAATCATATGTTATTGTCTTTTATGAAACCTAACTTTCATTTGTTAAGAAAAAGAGAATATGGTTATTATATTGACTCAAAGGGAATTCGTATTGGACTTTCACATCCATTACGTTTTAATGATTTTTTCCCTTATGTTAAAACCTATGATATTGATAGGAATGATTCTTTTGCTGAATTATTAAAAAAGGTTAACTCTAGAGATGTTGATGTTTCTTTATCAGGACACTATCATTTTAATGTAAATCGTATTATTAATGATGATAATGGAATTACAAGAAGAGTTTGTGAAGTTGTCCCATCTTTATCAAAACTTTGCTATGAAACAGAAGAACCTTGTTGTGCTATTATTTTTCATTTTATAACGAATGAAGATAATTATACAACAGATTTTGGGATAACGCCTTTATATTATAGAAATAATAAGGTAGTAGAAGGTGAAGAGAGAATTTATTCTACTAATAGTAAATTATTACAAAAAAAATGAAATAGTTGATATTTCATTTTTTTGTTTTTATTTGTAAAAACAAATTTATTTATATTTATTATATTTCATTTTTTTAGTTATTATTTTAGAATCAGTATTTGATATTTCTTCTTGTTTTTTCTCATTTTGATATTCTTCAAATGTTGGTAATGAAGCAAAAGTCTCTCTAGTGAGAGTTATAGGATTATCTTTTAAATAATCTCTATATTCATCAAAAGACATTTCTTTTCCACAGCAAATACATTTATAATAACTGCTTCTTTTCATTCTATGACCAGCTAACTCACATATTTTCTTTTTTAACTTTTGTCGATATACAATGTAATCTTCTAATCTTGATATTTCTTCTAGTGTCATTCGATAAGTTCTTCCATCTATTTGTAAATCTTTATCATCATATAAATCATTTGGAATTTTTCTTTCATAATATTCTCTATTGATACTAAATGTTGCTCCTTCACTATAGTGATAATGTCCACAGACAGTACATTTATATGTGATTTCATAAATAGATTCATAGCCAGCAAATGAATGGCGACCTGTTTCTCCCTTATTATAATAACTTGTAACAACGTAACTATGTCCATTTTTTTGGCAATAAAGTTTAGGAAAAAAATCTAAATTGTCTTTTAGTTTTTCTAATTCATCATTTGCTTTATTGATTTCATTTTCATTGCCATGAATTACATTAAGCTTTAACTGATTTAAATCTATAGGTTGCTCTTTCTTTAAATTCCATTTTTTTATTATTTTATTAATAACAATATTCATATCGTTTCTCCTTTGTTGATGTGATATATTCTATCAAAAATTTAAAATAATACAAGAATTATTTTTAGTATAAGAAAACTAACTATAAATAGTTAGTTTTGATTGTTTATAAACTATTTTTTAATATGATTTTCCCCAGACAACCATATGTTTTGCTTTTTTTCCACAACAGACACAGGTATCTGATAGATGTTCTTGTTCTTCTGGAATGCATCTAGATCCAAATCCTTCGGTCTCTGTCTTTATTTTGTCTTCACAGTTTTCATCTCCACACCACATAGCTTTAATGAAACCGATTTTATTTTTACTTATTTCTTTCATTTCATTCATGTCTTTAGCTGTATATATATGATTATCTAAAAAGTTTTTGGCATTATTAAACATATCATTTTGCATTTCTTCTAAAATATTTTGAATTTCATTTTCTATTTCATTGATTTTTAAAGTTATTTTTTTTCTATCATTTCTTCTAACTATTACTAATTCATTTTTTTCGATATCTTTTGGACCAATTTCAATTCTTAGAGGAATTCCTAATATTTCTTGCTCTGAATATTTAAATCCAGGTGATTTTTCAGAATCATCAATTTTAGCTCTAATATTTAATTTTTGTAGTTTTTCTAAAATTTCTTTGGCTTTGTCTAGAACACCTTCTTTTTGCTGAGCAATAGGTATAATCATGACTTGAGTAGGAGCAATTCTTGGTGGTAATACTAATCCATCATCATCTCCATGAACCATAATAATGGCACCTATGATTCTAGTAGATAATCCCCAACTAGTTTCATAGCAACTATGTAATTTATTTTCTTTGTCTAAATATTTAATATTAAATGAATCTGGGAATCCTGAACCAAAGAAATGTGATGTTCCTGATTGAAGAGATTTTCCATCATGCATCATAGCTTCTATAGTGTAGGTATCTTCAGCACCGGCAAATTTTTCACTTTCTGTTTTCTTTCCACAAACAAGAGGAATTGCTAAATCTTTTGTTACAAAGTCATAATATACTTGGAACATTTGCTTGGTTCTTTTTTCGGCTTCTTCGTGAGTAGCATGAAGAGTATGACCTTCTTGCCATAAAAATTCTCTACTTCTTAAGAATGGTCTAGTAGTTTTCTCCCATCTTAATACAGAACACCATTGATTCCATATTAATGGTAAGTCACGATAAGACTTTACTTGCTTTTGCCATACATCACAAAATAGAGTTTCAGAAGTAGGTCGTATACAACATTTTTCTTCTAGGTCTTCATTTCCACCTTTTGTTACCCAAGCTACTTCTGGAGCAAAGCCCGCAATATGATCCTTTTCTTTTTGTAATAAACTTTCGGGAATTAACATTGGTAAAGATACATTTTCTACTCCTGTTTCTTTAAAATATTTATCTAATTTTTTTTGGATATTTTCCCAGATAGCATAGCCATTTGGTAAGTAATTTAAACAACCTCTCATACTAGAATAATCACACAATTTAGCTTCTCTTACGACATCTGTATACCAGGAAGCAAAATCAGTATCTCTAGCTGTTATTTTTTCAACGAATTTTTTTTCATTAGCCATAGATTTTTCTCCTTTTTCAAGGTAATTTTATCATACTAGGTTTATTAAATCAAATAATAATTATGTTCTATCTACATATAATGGAATAGGTGATATTGTTGAAAAAAATGATACTTCTATTATTTCTTTTTTTCTTTCCTTTTCAATGTAATGCTTATACTGATACAGCTCATAGTAGTATTATTATGGATATAGATAGTGGAAGAATTCTCTATCAAAAAAACTCCCATGATGTTAGGTTAATTGCTTCTATTACGAAGATTATGACTATATAATGATGAATTGTGAATATATTAGAAATATAAAAAATATTTGTGCGAGTAAATATACTGCTGTTTATAATGTTACTTTATATATTGTATATTAAATAAATGAATTGGCAGATATTGTCAATTTTTTGTTTTTGTAGTATACTACGTGTCAATTAAGGAGGGGATTTGAATGCAACAAGTAAAAAGAAATAATACTGACTATTTGGATTTTGTAGAATCAAAATTTAATGAATGTTTTTCAAAAAAAGGATATTTTCAAGAGAAACCAGTTGAAATAACTTCTCAAGTAGATCCTACAATTGATTTTATTGGATCTAAAATTTCACCATTAAAAAAATATATAATTAGTAATAATATTCCGGAACAAGGTATTTATTTAATACAAAATAGCATGAAGTTAAAATCATTACAATATTTAAAAACAGATATTCCACAAAAATTTGGATGTTATTATAAGTGTATGGGAACATTAACAAAACCAAAATTAGAACAAGTAGTATATGATACTTTTGATTATTTAACTAATCCTGATTATTTAAATATTCCATTGGATGATATACATATTAAAATATGCTCTAGTGATGAAGATTTACTTAATGCAATTCAGTATGTTGATAAAGGAATAAAAAGGGAAATTGATACAGTTGATTTAAAACATTACAGACATAAATATGGTATGGATAATTTAAATATAACTGGTAGGGACTTTAATATAGGAATAAGAAAAAAAGGAACAGAAGAGTTCTTTAATTGCGCTACATTTGTTTTAATGGAAAACCAAGATAAACCAATTGCAATTGATATGGGATTGGGCAACAGTTCTTTAGCAATGTGTAAGTTTGGTTTAAATTCTACAGTGGAGAGTTCTAGAATGGCTGATATAATTCAGATTGACAGTATAGAAAAGTCAAAATTTGCTGATGCATTAATCGCTGTTTCAATTTTATTAAAAGAAAATATTTTAGAGCATCCTTCGAAACATTTTAGAAAAAAATTTAGACAGTATTTAAATGCTCTTATGTATTGGAATCAACAGTATAAATTTTCTGAAGAGGAATTAGTTGAAATAATAATTAAATTTCTAAATGTCGAGTATAAAAGTGACTTTGGAGAAAAACAAGAATCATGGGTAAAAGTTTTAAAAAGATAAAAAGGTGGTATATTTATGAATGATAACATTAATATTTTTGAAAATCCACAATATTATAGAGAACAATTGTTGAAGATAAATTTATTTGATATAAATCAAAGAAAAAAAATAGATGGCAAATCATTAATATGTGTATTTTTTACTGCATATTGTGGCGTAGGATGTCCGTTTTGCTTTTTTCATTCACCAACTTCACGAAAAGAAAAAAATGAATTTATTTCTAAAGAAAATCATTTTTCTAAAGACGCAGTTGATAAGTTTATAAAATTTGCTAATGATGCTAATGTTGGCTATTTACAAATATCAGGTGGTGGTGAGCCTTTTCTCGAGTTTGATGCCATTTTAAAATGTATTGAAAATATTAAGGCGGAGCGAATAATTTTAGTAACGAGCGGATTTTGGGCATATAATGAAACTAATACTGAAAAATATTTGCAAAAACTATATAATTCACTTTCAAAGAATTCTATTAAACCAAGGTTGACAATAAGAGTTAGTATTAGTGAATATCATAGTATTAAGCTAAAAGAAAAACCTCTTGTAAATTTACTTAATGTTTTTGACAATAAATATAAAAACGAAAAAAACTTTACTCTCCAATTAAAATTCTTTGAAGGTGACCATGCATTGGAAAAATCCCTAAATGAATATTTTCCAGGGTATAAATTATCTTTGATAGAAGACAATGGGACAGATGATGAAAAATATATTAAGGTTATGCCTTGGAAATATAAATTAAAATTAAGATCTGGTTACGAAGTTATACTTGGTAAATCGCGTATTTTTAAATCTAATCTTAGACCAAATGTTAATGATAAACAAAGTATTATTGAGAGTGAAAATATATATGATACTGATTTACAACTATCTCAAAAAGATTATCCATCTATTGTACATAACTTTGATGGAAAGATAGGATTTGATTGGATTGTTGAATATAATGGTAATGTATGCACATGGCAAAATAGAGTTCAAGACAATTTGTTAAATATTTATGAAGATGATTATGATACTGTTGTTAATAGCACACTGAATGATTTGTTGACATATTCATATATAGATAAAGGTTCAAAATATAGAGAAAGTATTGTTAATGAGATTTCACCTAGAACAGTATCTTTAATGAAAGCTGTTAATATAAGAGATTATGCTGGTACTTTATTGTTTTCAGACGAAAAAATAAGGTTATATTATAACATTAGAGTTATACAAGATTATTTATTAGAAAATAAAATTAATATAAGTAATTTAAATCAACTATCTAAGGAATTATTGGATGCTATTAATGTGGATAAGCAAGTATTACAAAAGATGTATCAAGAGTCAGGATATTCTGTTTTAAATCA
This sequence comes from uncultured Erysipelotrichaceae bacterium, assembly GCA_902780395.1. Classification (GTDB taxonomy): domain Bacteria; phylum Bacillota_I; class Bacilli_A; order RF39; family UBA660; genus UBA3789. Next base: position 15,747 of record CACZFH010000028.1, on the reverse strand, counting down.
GGAATTTAAACTACCTGTATCCTCTGAAACACTTCATGATTTTTTGGAATTAGTAAAATTAGGTCATTATGAATTAAATGCAAGTGATATAGAAAAAGCAATCAAAAGATATAATGACATAACTGAAACTAAAAAAATAAAATCTTTAGATGATATAATCATCAAAAATGATATGGAAGTAGAAAGAAGATTAACAAAACGAATGATGGCACGAAAAAAAATTAAAAGTGAAGAAAAAGAAATAACATATTATTTATGTAGGCATGGTGAAACAAATTGGAATGTGGAAAATCGTATTAAAGGTCAAATAGAAGACTTAAAAACAACATTTACAGATCGAGGAAATAAACAAATTATTAATTTAAAGAATAGATTATTTAATGAAAAAATAGAGGCTATTTTTACTTCTGATTTATATAGAACTAAGGAAACAACAAAAATAGTAAACGAAAATTCTAAATTACCAATTTATTATTGTGAAAACTTTCGAGGATTAAATATGGGAAAATTTCAAGGTGGTTTAATGAGTGATTTTCTAAATAATGAAAGTGTGAAAAGAGCATTTGTTGACTATGATTTTGTAATTCCAGGTGGCGAAAGTATTAACCAATTAAACTCTAGATATATTAAAGGTATAGATATAATAAGAGATAATTATAATTACGATAAAGTTGCAATTATCTCTCACGGTGCTGCGATAAGTAATATAAAATCAAAAATATCTGGTGAAAAATATGAAGATATTGATTATTGTATTATAAGATATTATAATAATAAATATACAATAGTTGAATCTGGAAAATATATTTAAAGGAGAGTAATTTCATGAATTTGTTTTTAGCAAGTAATATTGGCGGAGTAAAAAAAGAGAATGGTAATAAAGTCTCTACAAGATTTTTTGAAAATAATGAATTTTTAAAAAATTTGAAGAGGTTCATGAAAAATAACAAAAAATTTGTTTTAGTTGCAAGTGATCCAGATAATTACGAAAGAAATGATTTGTTTTTACAAATGGATATTGAGGCATTAAAACTAAGTGGGTTAACGTTTGAAGAGTATCTTGTATTAGATGGGCGCTATAAAGAAAATGTTAATAGTATTTTGAAAGATTGTGATTTAATTTTTCTATGTGGAGGTAATACATCAATTCAAAATAAATTCTTTAATAGTATTAATTTAAAGAAATATTTAAAAGATGTTGATTCGGTCATTGTTGGAATAAGTGCAGGTTCGATAAATTCAGCTGGAGATGTATACAATAGTCCTGAAAGTGACGAAGACTTAAATAATTCTCCTTATTTAAAAGGATTAGGATTAACAACAATTAATATTGAACCGCATTTTATATTAGAAAATCTAAATAATGATTATAACAAAAAGTTACAAAGAAATGCAATAATAGAGGAATCATATAATAGAACGATAATTGCTTTAACTGATGGTGCATATATTTTGCAAACAAATAATGAATGTAAATTGTATGGAGAGAGCTATAAAATTAAAAATGGGACAATCGATAAAATTTGTGATAACGATGAATGTGTAATTTTAAATGATATTTTGTAAAATAAAGATTTAAGAAATAATTTGTATGTAATTATTTCTTTTTTTATGTAATAAGATTAATTGGTGATATTTAAATGATTGATACTGAACTTGCTATAATTTTAAATGAGTACTTATATAAGAAAAAAATAATTAATTTTGATTTATATAATGATGCTTTAAAAAAATTAGGAGTTGATAGTTGATGGATTTATGTAAAATTAGAAATGAAATATCAAGAGGTGAAAGTATATATAACATACCACTTAGAGTAACTTTTTATGCAAGAGTATCTACAGATAAAGATGTACAACTTAATTCTTTGGATAATCAAATTTTATATTTTAAAAATTTTATAATGGAGAATTCAAATTGGAAATATGTTTCAGGATATATAGATGAGGGAATTAGTGGAACTAGTGTTAAAAACAGAACTAACTTTTTAAAAATGATTAGAGACGCGAAAGAAGGTAAATTTGATTTAATACTAACTAAGGAAATATCTAGGTTTTCAAGAAATACAGTAGATAGTATTAAATATACTCAAGAACTTTTAGCCAGTGATGTTGGAGTTTTATTTTTGTCAGATAATATAAATACAATATTACCTGATTCAGAGCTAAGACTTACTATAATGTCTTCAATTGCTCAAGAAGAGGTTAGAAAATTATCTGAAAGAGTTAGATTTGGCATGAAAAGATCTAGAGAAAAAGGGCATGTTCTAGGCAATAATGTTATAACAGGCTATATTAAAGAAAAAGGTAAATTAAAGATAGACGAAAAAGAAGCAAAAATGATTAGAAGAATTTATTCATTGTATGCTGGTGGAGAATGTGGCCTATCAAAAATATCTAAAATATTATATGAAGAAGGATATAAAACTAAAAAAGGTGATTATATTCATGTAACAACTTTAAGAAGAATGATTACTAATCCTAAATATAAAGGATTTTATTGTACAAATACAGTTATGACAAAAGATTACCGAAATAAAAAACAAATAAGATTACCAATGGATGAATGGATCATAGAAGATAGTAAAGGTGAAATACCTGCAATAGTGTCAGAAGAGTTATGGGACAAAGCAAACAAACTGTTGAAAATTAAAAAGGCAAATTATTTAAAAAATATAGAAGAGAAAAGAGTATTTTCAAAAAGATATCCTTATAGTGGTAATATTTATTGCGAACATCATAACTCTAAATATAAAAGAGTTAATAATAATGGAAATAGTTATTGGATATGTAATGAATATGCGATGCATGGTGATAAAACTTGTAAAAGCCCAAAATTATATGAAAAAGAGCTAGATAAAATCTTTAAAAATGTATATAGTTATTTAATTAATAATTTTGATGAAATAAAAGACAAATTAATAAATATATATAAAAATACTACTTTTAATGCATGTAATGAAATAGAAAAATTAAAAAAAGAAATCAATAATTTATATTATAAAAAGGAAAGTTTACTTGAACTATATATAGAAAAAGTTATTAAAAAAGATGAATTTGAAACTAGAAATAATAAATATAATAACGAAATCCAAAAACTAAAAAAAGAAATTAAAGAACTAGAAAAGAAAGATATTAATGCTACACTAAAACAAATAAGAAAAATAGAATTAGGAGAGTTTATTAATGAGAATTTTGAAAAATTGTCAAAACTTTTAATTGATAAGATAGTAGTTAAAAAATCGGATGATAAAACAAGAGTAATCCTTAATATATACATAAACTTATTTAATATAACGTATATATGGGATTACAATAATTTTGAAAAAATTTCGTCATTTTGTAGTCACAATGAAAATTATGACTTGTATCATTGTTTTAGAAAATGTTGATTTAGATAGAATTGTTGAAGTAGGAGATGAAGTTTTGGAAATGTATGGAACTAGTGTTTATTTAGAAGTTGGTGAAAAGATTACGATTAAAGATTTATTATATGGATTAATGCTTCGAAGTGGAAATGATGCAGCTATGGTCTTGGCTACACAGACTTTAGGAGAAGAAGTGTTTATTCAAAAGATGAATGAAAAAGCACAAGAATTAAAGATGAAAGATACTGTATTTGCTAATCCTCATGGATTAGATGAGAAAAGTAAGAATTATTCTACGGCTTATGATATGGCTTTATTAGGTAGATATGCATATCAAAATAAAGAATATCGAAAAATAATTTCTACTAAAAAATATTATGCTAAGAGTTCTTTTAAATCCTTTTCTTGGCATAATAGGATGAGTCTTTTATATCAATATGATTCTTGTGTTGGAGGTAAAAATGGTTATACACCGGCAGCTGGTAAAACACTTGTTTCTTATGCTAAAAAAAATAATATGACACTTATGATGGTATCCTTAGATGATTCTGAATTATATAATAATCATCAAAAAATGTATGATGTTTATTTTCATAAATTTCAAAAGTATTTAATTTTAGATAAAGATTCTTTTTGGGTCTCTAATACTTTTTCAGATAATAATTTATATATAAAAAAATCTTTTTACTATTCCCTAAGGGAAGAAGAGGTAGATTCTGTTCATACTTTAGTAGAACTATATTCAAATAATCAAAAAAAAATAGTTGGAATGGTTCATATTCAATTGAATCAAGAAGAGATTGGAGTAATTCCAATTTATCAAAAAAAAAGAACCCAAGAGATGGATTCTAATAGTTTTTTTCATGATTTGTTTGATAATCTAAAGAAGTTTATAGAAGGTCTACAAAAAAGTCTAATGCCTTTTTCTGAACCTAGACCACTAGATATATATAATTCACTAGAGTTTAGTTTATAGTAGTCTTGATTGTATTTTATAGCATTTTCTTCTTTGATTAATGGATACTTTAGGAATGGTATACGAATTGTTCCATTATGTGAATGACCTGCTAAAAACAAGTCTGTTGGATAAACATTTAAAATATTATCAACTGTGTCTGGTTCATGCAATAATCCAATTGTATAAATATTAGCATTATGAGTTTCTTCTTTAAAATATTGATAGGCTTGTTCGATATTTTGCTCTTTTTTTAGTGATGATAGTCCAACTAATAAAATAGGTGAACTATCATTTTTATATATGAATTCTTTGTCATTCTTTAAAATATTAAATTCACTTTGATTATATAGAGTTATTACATTTTCTTTATCTTCATCTCCTAAAATGGCATATTTGCCTAGAGAAGCATTTAATTTTTTTAATTGATTAATTAATTTTTCTTGGCTTTTGGTTGTTAAAGTATAATTTTCAGCAATTAAATCTCCTGTAAAGAATATCAAGTCAGGTTTTCTTTCATTAACTAATTGAATTACTTTTTCTAATTCATTGTTAGAAAATGTACTACCAAAGTGTAAGTCACTTATTTGGATTATTTTTGTTCCATTAAAAGAATCAGGTATTTTTTTATTTATAATACGATATTCTCTCACTTTTACTTTAATTGTTGATATATATGTTGTATAGGTAAAAAAGATAGTAGATAAGATAATGACAGATAAGATTATTTTGATACTAATTTTTATTATTCTTTTTTTTCTTTCTCTATCTTGTTCTTGCTGTATTTCTTTATGAATTTCTTCATTTATTTCTTCTCTTGTCATATTATCACCAATTCTATTTTATCATATTTTTTTAATATGAAAACTCTTTATTCTTTGCTTTTTTTTGTGCTATTATAAATGTGGTGATGAAAATGAAATATGATGTGGTAATTATTGGAGCAGGGCCAGCTGGATTATTTGCGGCTTATGAGTTGATTAATAGTAATAAGAAATTAAACATTTTATTAATTGATCGTGGATATAAAGTAAAGAAACGTGTTTGCCCTATGAATAAGAAAGGTGTTCCTTGTCAAAATTGTAATCCTTGTGCTATTTTATCTGGTTATGGGGGAGCTGGAACATTTTCTGATGGAAAATTAAATTTTATTCCTAAATTAGGTAAAAGTGATTTAACAAAGTATATGTTAGAGTCTGAGGCAAATCAATTAATAGATGAAACAGAAAATATTTTTACTAAGTTTCATATGGATGCAGAGGTTTATCCTTCTAATATGGAAGAAGCTAAGCTGATTCGTAAAAAGATTGCAATAGCAGGAGCTAAATTAATAATAATTAAGCAAAAGCATTTAGGAAGTGATCATTTACCAGGATATATTCAAGGTATTTGTGATTATTTAGAGAGTAAAGGGGTAACTTTATTGGATCGTGCTGATGTAATTGATATTCAGACTAAGAGTGAAAAAAATCATATTATTACATATATGAATGGAAATAAAGAAGAAAGTGTTGAGGGTAAGTATGTAGTAGTGGCTCCTGGAAGAACTGGGGCAAAATGGGTTCAAGAATTAGCTGATAAATATAAGATTCCTTATCTTTCACAAAGTATTGAGATTGGTGTTCGAGTAGAAGTTAGAAAAGATATTATGGAAGAAATTACGAATATTATTTATGATCCAACTATCTTTATTAAAACTAATACTTATGGAGATGAAATTAGAACTTTTTGTACTAATCCAGGTGGATTTGTGGCTAAAGAGAATTATTATGGGTATATTTGTGTAAATGGGCATGCTTTAAAAGATGTTAAGAGTAATAATACTAATTTTGCCTTTATTTCTAAGGTTAATTTGACAGAGCCAGTTACTAATACTAGATTATATGGAGAAAGTATTGCGAGAATTGCTAATGTTTTGGGAGATGGAAAACCTATTATTCAATCTCTTAAAGATTTAAAAAATGGTAGAAGAAGTGAATGGCATCGTATTAATAAAGGGTTTATTGAACCTACTTTAAAAGATTGTGTAGCTGGAGATTTAGCTCTTGTTATGCCTCATAGAATTATTACTAATATTTTAGAAGGATTAGAAACATTAGATAAAATAATACCTGGAGTTAATAATGATGATACTTTATTATATGGTCCTGAAATAAAATTTTTCTCTAATGAGATTGAGACAGACAATAAATTCCGTTTAAAAAATGATAATATTTATTTTGTTGGAGATGGGGCTGGTAAAGCAGGTAATATTGTAACAGCAGCTGCAACAGGATTAGTTGCTGCTAGAGATATATTAGAAAGGATGTAGAATATGAAAAAAGAATTATGGTTTGTAATAATAGGGGTTGTATTAATTGTTGGTTTATTGATTGTAGCGAGTATGATTCCAGAAAAAAAAGAAAAGAAAGTAGAAGAAGATTTATTAGGTATTTCTTATGATGTTGAAGGTAATGAAAGTTCTTTGAATTATGATACAGAGAATCCTTTAGTAGCTATGTATATTAAAGGATATGGTTCTATTGTAATGGAATTATATCCTGATATTGCTCCTAATACAGTAGCTAATTTTATTTCTTTAACGAAGAGTGGATTTTATGATCATAATACTTTTCATCGTTTAGTTCCTGGATTTGTATTACAAGGAGGAGATCCAGATGGAACTGGTAGTGGTGGACCAGATTATTCAATTAAGGGAGAATTTACAGATAATGGTTTTGAAAATAATTTATCTCATAAAAAATGGATTATTTCAATGGCTAGAACTTCTGATAATATGGATTCTGCTGGAAGTCAGTTCTTTATTTGTTTGGGGGATGCTTCTAATTCTTTAGATGGAGGCTATGCAACTTTTGGAAAAGTAATTGATGGTTATGATACTATCGAATTAATTGCTAAAAAAGAGAAAGTAGCAGATTCTCAGAGTGGAAAATTAAAAAATAATTTAACTATTGAAAAAGCATTAGTTGATTTAAAAGGAAAAGAGTATCCTGAGGTAGAAAAGATTCAATAGAAATGATATAATGCTTTTGATGGTTGGGGTGTGATGCTATGTTAAAAGATTTGTGGAAGAATTTAAAGTTTGCATGGAAATATGCTGAAAGTCAAAAATGGAAATTGATTGGGCTATTTGTATGCACTTTTTTTCATGTAATAATAAGTGTTGTTACACCAATCGTTAGTGCTAAAATTATAGTAAAGTTAACTAATAGTCAATTAAAGCAAGTTATTTATTTAGCTGTAGTTTTATTTGTTATGGAAATTATGAGAAATGTTATTAGTTATTTTTGTCATTACTTTTCACAAGTTACTTATCGTGAAACATTTACTAGTTTACAATTAGATTTAGGAAAAAATATTTTAACTTTAAATAATACTTGTATTGATGCTAATTCGGCTGGAGTATTTATTCAAAGACTTACTGGAGATACTACTAAAATATCTGATGTTTTTAATCTTTTGAATTATCATTTACTGGATATTATGACAGATATAGGAATTTTTGGAGCTGTTTTAATAATTGATGTTAGAATTTTTCTTTATATGATTTTAATGATTCTTATTATTGGATTATTAGAGAATAAAAGAGTATCTATTCGTAATGAAAAAGATAAAGTCTTTCGAAAAGAAAATGAAAATGTATCTGGTTTTGTTGGAGAATTAGTTCGTGGAGTTCGAGATATTAAAATGCTTAGTGCAGAGAAGAGTTTTTTAAATAGTTTAAATCATCGTTTAATTGATTTGAATTTGAAACGATATGATATGGGACGAGTACAGAGAAATTATCAATTTGTTATAGGTTCTTTACATGATATTTTTGACTTAACTATTATTTGTTTATTAGTATACTTAATTTATATTGGTGACTTATCTATTGCTTTGGCTCTTGTTGTTCATAATTATTTAGGAAAAGCTAGTTATATGGTTTCTAGTTATAGTTATTTATTAGAAGGTATTAAGGATTTTAATTTATCTTCTTCTAGAATTTTTGATATTATATATGGAAATGAGTTTCCTAAAGAAAGTTTTGGGAAAAAACATTTAGATTCTATACAAGGTAATTTTGAATTTAAAAAGGTATCTTTTGGATATTTAGATGGAGATTTAGTTTTAAATGATTTGAGTTTTAAAGTTAAATCTAAATCTACCGTTGCTTTTGTTGGAAAAAGTGGAGCAGGAAAAACTACTATTTTTAATTTATTATGTAAAATGTATGAACCTTTAGCGGGAAAAATCTTGATTGATGGAGTTGATGTTGCTGAGTTAGATCGGGCATCTATTCGTGATAATATTACTATTATTTCACAAAATCCTTATATCTTTAATGTTAGTATTCGGGATAATTTGAAGTTAGTAAAAGAAAATGTTACTGAAGAGGAAATAATAGATGCTTGTAAAATGGCTTGTTTAGATGATTTCATTGAAACATTACCAAATGGTTATGATACGATTGTTGGTGAAGGTGGAGTTAGTCTTAGTGGAGGTCAAAGACAGAGACTTGCTATTGCTAGAGCTTTTGTTCAAAAAACTAAAATAATATTATTTGATGAAGCTACTTCAGCTTTGGATAATATTACTCAGACAAAGATTCAGCAAGCTATTGAAAATATGAAAGATGATTATACAATACTAATTATTGCTCATCGTTTGTCTACTATTATTCATAGTGATAGAATACTTTTTTTAGATGATGGTAAAGTTGTTGCTGAAGGTAGTCATGAAGAATTATTAGAAAAATGTAAGGCTTATCGAGAATTGTATGAAGCAGAAATTGAAAAAGGGTAATAATTAAAAAAAGAGAAACTATGGTTGGTTTCTTTTTTTTATTATTTTTCCAAGAAAATAGGATTTTTTTAATTCTTTGCTTTTTTTCTTTTGATAATTCAAAATTTTTAAAGCAAGTACTAGGAACATATATATACTAAAAACAATAATTCATTGCGTTTTTTATCAAAATATGGTATAATAAGTGGCCATATAAGAGAGGTGTTATCTCTTATATGGGGGTTATATGAAATATACGAGTTATTTATATGTTATATTAGTTTTTTTTAGTAGTTTGTTATTTCATCCTACAGATGATTATCCTAAATCAGTTATTTATTATGATAACTTTCAATATACTGATAATGTATTGTTTTATGGGGTAGATGGGTTAAATGTTAAATACGAGGGAGAATTAGCTTACTTAGGAGATTCTTATGAATTATCATTTGATGTAGTTAATTCATCTAATATAGATGTTGGTATTAGTGATTTAGTTCTTCAAAATCAAGATCCTTATTTAGAATATTCTTTAACCTATGAGGATGGAGACAATGTAGTAATTGGTGATACTTTGAAAGCAGGAGAGAAAAGAAGAATAAAATATCAGGTATTGTGGAAAAATCCAATTGATATAGATGATTATGAATTTGATTCAAGTTTTTATATAGATTATTTATAAAAGGGGGCTTTTTTATGAGAGAAAAGAAAATATTAAAGGTATTAGAGATAGTTGAACTAATTCTTACGATGATTGCTGTTGTATTATTAACTTTATTATTTAGATTTGAAGTAACTAATTTAAGATTTGTCTTTTTATTTATGAATTTTTATCTTCTTTATTCTTTTTCTAAGATTATGGCTAGACTTGAGAAAAAAATTCAAATGAAGAAAGAAACGTTACCTAGAAAAGATTTTGAAGTTGTTTCTTATTAATTTATTGACAATAATTTAAAAAACGAGTATAGTTAAGTCATAAGTGCGATGACGGGTGTGGAAAACCCAACAGCAGTATAGTATTGAGTTGATTCATCTAGAATAAGTAAGGTGGAACCGCGGAGTTTACTTCGTCCTTACATTATTCTAGTTTTTTTTATTTTATGAATCAATAAAAGATGATTGGAGGAGAATATTATGGAAAAATTAACAATGGAAAAGCTAGTAAATTATTGCAAACAATATGGGTTTATATTTCAAGGAAGTGAAATATATGGTGGACTTGCTAATACTTGGGATTATGGTCCATTAGGTAGTAGAATAAAAAATGCTGTTAAGGATACTTGGAGAAAAAGATTTATTCAAGAAAGACCAAATGCTTATGAAGTAGATGCGGCTATTTTAATGCATCCTAGAGTTTGGGAGGCTAGTGGGCATGTTAGTTCATTTTCTGATCCATTAATAGATTGTAAATATTGTAAGAGTAGACATAGAGTAGATAACTTAATAGATGATTATGATCCTAATGCTCATGCTGATGGAATGACACAAGAAGAAATGATGCAATATATTCGGGATAATAAAGTTCCTTGCCCTAAATGTGGAAAAAGTGATTATACAGATATTCGTCAATTTAATTTAATGTTTGAAACACATAGAGGGGTAGTTGAAGATGGTAAAAATAAAGTTTATTTAAGACCAGAAAATGCTCAGGGTGAGTATGTTAACTTTTTAAATGTTCAAAGAACAATGAGAGCTAAGTTACCTTTTAGTATAGGTCAAATTGGTAAAGCTTTTAGAAATGAAATTACACCTGGTAATTTTACTTTTAGAACTATTGAATTTGAACAAATGGAGTATCAAACATTTTGTAAAAAGGGAACTGATAGTGAATTATATGCATATTTTAAAGAATATGCTAAAAAGTATTTTATGGATTTAGGATTACCTTCAGAAAAACTTCGTTATCATGACCATGAAAAGTTAGCTCATTATGCTAAAGAAGCTTGTGACATTGAATATAAGTTTAATTTTGGTTGGGGAGAAATTAATGGTACTCATAATCGTACAGATTTTGATTTATCTAAGCATCAAGAATATTCAAATGTATCACAGGAATATTTAGATCCTGAAACTAATGAAAAAATAATTCCATATATTATTGAGTCTACGGTTGGATGTGATAGAACGGTTTTAGCTATTTTAGATAATAGTTATTGTGAGGAAACATTAGAAAATGGAGAGACTAGAGAAGTAATGAAGTTTATTCCTTATATTGCTCCATATAAAGTTTGTGTACTTCCTCTTGTAAAGAAATATCATAGTGATAAGGCTAGTGAGATTTATCAAGAATTATCAAAACATTTTATGACATCTTATGATGAAACAGGAAGTATTGGTAAAAGATATCGTAGAAATGATGCAATTGGTACTCCTTGGTGTATAACAGTGGATGAGGAAACAATAAATAATGGTACGGTTACTGTTAGAGATAGAGATACTATGGAACAAATTACTTTGAAAATAGAAGAAATTATTCCTTATATAGAAGAAAGAATTAAGTTTTAATTCTTTTTTTATGTAAAGTTAAAAAAATCTTTTTTTTTGATTGATTATTTGTTTTTTGTCGTTTATAATCGAATTATAGAATAGAAGAGAAGTTCTATGAGGAAAGGAATGAGTTTTATGAAGAAGACAAAAAGACGTTTGAGTGTAATTGTATTACTACTTTTATTAATGTCTGTAACAATCGGTTATTCTGCATTAAGTTCTAGCTTGAATATTACAGGTACTTCTAAAATTAGTAATGCTAAGTGGGATGTGCATTTTGCTGATGTTAGTGTAACTACTGGAAGTGTTACTGCTACAACTGCACCTACTATCGATGCAAGTGGATTAAACATTACTTATGCTGTAAACTTAACTACTCCTGGAGATTTTTATGAGTTTACAGTAAACGTTACTAATGCTGGTAGTGTAGATGCTAAATTAAACGCATTACCTACTATTACTGGTGTAAGTACTGCTCAAGATGTTTATACTAACTACACATTCACTCACACAGATGGTACAGCTATAACTGCTGGTGAAACAATTGCTGCTGGAGCATCTAAAAACTTCAAAGTAAGAGTTGAATTTGATGATAGTATTACAGCTGATCAATTACCTGAAGAAGCTCAAACTATGACTTTAACAGTTGGTATGAATTACGTTCAAGCTTAATGAAGTTAAAAAATTACAAAGAGTAACTACCTATGGGTAGTTTCCTTTGTAATTTTATATGTTTATTACTTTGTAGTAGGTATATAAAATTATAAAGAGTAGAAGGGATACTATATGGATAAAAGAAGTTTGAAAAATATTGCTTTATTAGTTGTTTTTGTTCTTTATACAGTTTTATATAAAGGATTTATTTTCCCTAATTATATGAAATATTCTGATATAATTAATGCTTCTTTTTTTATTGTATATCTTTTTGTTGCTATTAAATGTTTGGGTTATCGTAAAGATAAAATGACTATTCTTACAAGAAATATTTTAAAAGTTGTAGTTTTTCATTTACTTTTGATATTTGTAGTAATGTATGGAGTAGGCTTCTTTGTTGGATTTTTAAGAAATGCTTATTCTAGAACACTACTATCTATGTTTGAGAATTTAATTGGACCATTTTTAATTATTGTTTTAATAGAGTTACTACGTTATGTAATTATTTGGGCTAATAAAGATAAAAAGTATTTTATTATTTTATTTACGATTGCTTTAATTGTATTTGAGTGTTTTACGGGAATTCGTTCTATAGATTTTAATGATTGGTCTAGTATATTTAGAACTACGGCTACTATTATTCTTCCTGTAATTGTTAAGAATACAATGCTTACTTATATTTGTTATCATGTAGGTTATAAATTACCAATTTTATATAGAATAGTTATGGATTTATATATATTTGTGGTTCCAGTTCTTCCTGATTTAGGAGAATATGTAAATTCTATGATTTCTATTAGTCTTCCTTTGATGATATATATAAGTTCTTTTGGAATGGTAGATTATCATACTGGTAAGGAAGAACCAGTAATAAATTCATCTAATTTTGATATGTTGGATATACCAATTACTATTGTTTTAATTATTGTTATTAGTTTAATTTCTGGATTATTCCCTCATTATATGATTGGTATTGGTTCTGAATCTATGAGTCCTGCTTTAAATAAAGGTGATGCTGTTATCTTGAAGAAAGTAAAGGATTATAATACTTTACAAAAGGATGATATTATTGCTTATAAAAAAGGAAAACTAGTAATTGTTCATAGAATTGTTGATATTGAGAAAAAGAATGGTAAAACTTTCTTTATTACTAAAGGTGATGCTAATGGTGGTAATGATCCAAATCGGGTAAAATCAAGTCAAGTAAAAGGAACTGTAGTAGTTAGAATTCCTTATATAGCATATCCAACCATTATGTTAAATGATTATTTGAATAGTAGGTGATAAAAATGAGAATGAAAGGTATTTTACTTGTTATAGTAGCTATTGTTTTATGTGTTATTTCTTATGTTTTTTTACATTCAAACTATGCTGGTTATATGATGTTGATTTTTGCCATAGCAGCTGTTGTTCTTTTTATGGGGGTGGGAATGATTATTACTGGAGGAAGTCCTGAAAAAATGTATGAAGCAACAGTTAAAGACATTTTAGTTACTTTTGATTCTATCTTAATAAAAAATAATGAAATTCCTAAGATTGATGGAAGAAATGTAATATTTGTTCAATCTATTGATGATTTAGTAGATGCTCAATTAGAAATTAGAAAACCTATTTGTTATTTTAAACAATCTGAATCTTGTTCTTTTGTTTTACTAGATGATAAAGAAGCATATGTTTATATAGAAAAATTGAATGATGATGTTGTTTCTCCATTGGAAATTGCTATTAAAGATGAGAAGATAAAGAATAAGAATAAGACTGATATGGATGCAGAAATGTTAAAGGATATAGAGAAGACTACGATTGTTAAGTTATCTAATCAAAAGAGTTATAAGATTTCACCTGTTCGGAAAAAAGAAAAACCTAAGGATGAAATAGAATTATTAGATGTTATTTAATTAATATATAAGACTTAGAGATAAGTCTTTTTTCTATATAACATGAAGCATCAGAATGGAAATTTTCAAAGCCAAAAAGTAAAAAAAGATAATAATTAGAATTAATAATTATAAATTACTAGAGAAGAAGGTTTCTTTCTTTTTTTTACGTAGAAGATAGTTATATTGGATAATGAAAATTGACAATTTTTTTATACTGTGGTAAATATTATTTAGTTTTGTGGTAGGAGTGTTTTTATGATAAAAATTGGTGTTCCATTAAAATATGCACATTTAAAGGATGGAAGATGTATCCTTTACTTGGGTGAAAGAGTTCGGAGAACTTTTCAAAGAGCAGGTGCCTTTATAATTCCAATTGTACCTGTTCAAGATGTTGATTATATGGATACTCATTATTTAGAGTTTTCTGAGCTAGAAGATTATGAAAAAGAACATATTGATTCTTATCTTGATATGGTTGATGGAGTTATATTTCCTGGTGGTTATAAGATAACTCCTTATGATCAATATTTATTAAAGAGATGTGTTGAAAGAAATATTCCGACTTTGGGAATTTGTTTAGGAATGCAATTGATGGGTTCTTATCCTAATGATTTTAAGATGGAAAAAAATAATACTGATATAGATCATTTTCAAGAAGATGATAATTTATTAACACATAAGGTTTCTATAAAAAAGGGTACTTTGTTATATAAGATTTTGGAAGAAGATGAAATATTAGTTAATAGTTTTCATAATTATCATATAGAAGATTGTTTTGATAATACTATTAATGCTTATAGTGAAGATGGTTTAATTGAGGGTGTTGAAAGAGATGATTGTAAGTTTTATTTAGGAATTCAGTGGCATCCAGAAATTAGCTATGAGTTTGATCTAAATTCTAGAAAGATTATTGATACTTTTTTGAAGGTATGTGGAAATAAATAGAAATACTTGGGGGTGTTTTTTTGGGAATTGTTAAATTATTTGTTAATTATCATATTATAGCTGCTGCTATTAAACCTTTGAAATGGGAAATTGTGGATATGAGAAAGGATGATTTTCAGGCTAGTTGTCCTTATTGTTATTCAACAAATTTTGTTTTATTAAATGATCCTATTTTCTATTGTGTTTATTGTGGAAAAAGAGTTAAGTCAAATAATCCTCTTATTAGAGATAAGGAGCCGAAAAAGGCATTTATTGATGAAGATTCTTTTAATTCACCTGATTGGGTTGTTATTGATTATGATCAACATAGGATGTTTACAACTTTAATGTGTACTGGTTGTGGTGAAAAGTCTGTTAAAATGACTCCTTATTCGAGGTGGGAATATTGTGGTAAATGTGGAATAAAGATTTCTAATCCTGAAGAGAGTGAAGTAGGAGTAAGTAAACAGATTAAAGATATTAGTGAGAAGAAACAAAGTATTAAATTATTGACAAAACAAAGAAAAGATTATTAATGTTTTAATCTTTTTTTTTAGGGGTTGTTATTGTAAAGATGACATTATCATAAAATGATTACAGGGTTGTTATTGTAATGATGTCAAATTTTTTTGAAAATGTCAGTTAAATCATTTTGAGAAAATGTCAGTAGAGTATTTTTTAGATAACATCAAAAGGAGTTTCTTTTGATGTTTTAA
>CACZFH010000027.1 GCA_902780395.1 uncultured Erysipelotrichaceae bacterium | reverse complement strand
TTTTTACTTATTTTATAAAATAAGTAAAATTTATTATACTAGTAAATTAATGATTAGCAAGTTCATCAATTTACTAATCAGTATTATACGTGCTATAATACAGCCAATTGAGTTGAAGAGATGACTTAATAGAAAAGGGGGATTTATATGAATTTAGAAGGTTTATGTAAAATGTATGGTGACATACAAAAACAAATAGAAGGGTTGATAAAGAAAGCAGATAATGTTCAAAATACTGGAAATACTTCTGCAAGGGCATATTATGATAGCATTATTAATTCTTTAAGACGAGAGTCAAATGAATTATTGAAAGAAATCAATAGTTTATCTGAAGGTAATGTAAACAAGCCAAAAACTCGATAGTTTAAAATAATTATGATTTTGTTTTATAAAAAGGAGGAATATTTTCCTTTCTTTTTTTTTGTTGAAGTTACTGATTATGTTATTAACACTATGTATTTTGTTGTGTGGTAGACATTTAACAAAGATAGAAATTGATTAAAGGATTTAGAAATCTAAATCCTTTTTTGTTCTAATATGAGTTGTTGCTTGAAAATAATAAAAAATGCTATAATACTTTTAGAGTAGGTGATTATATGGATATTAAAGTCAGGTTGTATGAAGAAAATGATTTTTCTTTAGTTGATGGAATTTTGATGGAGGCTTTTTCTTGTCACAAAAATAAAGTAGAGGGAAATATGTTTCATGAGATTGTTGGATGTGTTGATAATCAAGTAGTGGGATATTTGCTATTAACGAAGGTGTTAAATCCAATTAAGAATCAATTTTATTATTTAGTTGATTATGTGTGTGTTTCTAGTCAATTCAGGGGGATGGGAGTGGCTGATCAGATGCTTACTTATGCTGAAGAAATTGCTAAAGATGATCATGCTATGTATTTGCAACTTACATGTAGTAGATTTAGAATAGCGGCTCATAAACTATATGAAAAAAAGGGATTTAATAAGAGAGATTCTGATATATATAGAAAGGAGATATTATGATACTAGATATAATTAATAAGAAAAGATTAGGAAAAGAGTTAACTTATCAGGAATTAGATACTATTTTTAATGGTTATCTTGAAGGGGAAGTTTTAGATTATCAAATGTCTAGTCTATTAATGGCTATTTGTATTAATGGAATGAGTGATGAGGAGATATTTGCTTTAACTAAAATTTTTATTGATAGTGGAGATGTGTTAGATTTTTCTATGATAGATGGAGTTAAAGTGGATAAACATTCTACTGGTGGAATTGGAGATAAAACTACTTTGGTGATTGCTCCTATAGTTGCCTCTTTAGGAATTCCAGTTATTAAAATGAGTGGACGTGGTTTAGGTTATACTGGTGGTACTATTGATAAATTAGAATCTATTCCGGGATATCGTATTAATCTAAAAGAAGGAGAGATACTAAAACAATTACAAGATATTCAAATTGTTATTACAGGACAGACTGCTTCTTTAGTACCTATGGATAAAGCTATTTATGCTTTACGAGATGTAACGGCTACTGTTTCTTCTATTCCTTTGATTGCTTCTAGTATTATGAGTAAGAAAATTGCTGGTGGGGCTGATAAAATATTAATTGATATTAAAGTAGGAAGAGGGGCTTTGTTGCAAACAAAACAAGATGCTAAAGAACTTAGTGATCTTATGATTCGTATTGGTAAATTCTATCAGCGAGAAGTTCGGACTATTATTAGTGATATGAATGTTCCTTTAGGAAGGGCAATTGGTAATAGTTTAGAAGTTCAAGAAGCAATTGATGTTTTAAAAGGTGAAGAAACTGATAATGAATTTGTTCGATTATGTTTTGATTTAGCTAGTGAAATGGTTAGTATGGGAAAGAATATTTCTAAAGAAGAAGCTTATGAGCAGGTAGTTGAATGTGTAAAAAATGGGTCTGCTTATCAAAAATTCCTTGATTTGGTTGCTCATCAGAAAGGTGATCTTACAAAGATGAAAATTAGTTCTAAGACAAAGACAATTGAGGCTAAATCATCTGGAATTATTAAAAAGATTGATGCCCTAGAAGTTGGTAAACTAGCTTTATCTTTAGGAACTGGTAAAGAAACGTTAGATGATACAATTGATCATTCTGTAGGAATTTATTTAAATAAGTTAGTTGGTGATAAAGTTAAAAAAGGGGATGTTTTAGCAACAATTTATATAGGGAAAAAGGAACCTTCAATCTCTTATGACTCTATTTTTACAATTGATGTGTAATTTTCAAAAAAAAAATTCTAAAAGGGTTTGATTTTATTTAATTTATGATATAATACATTTATAAGGTAAGGTGAAAGAAATGGAAAAAATTTATATGGAAGAAAGTCAAAGACAGAAAAAAAGTAAGAGTGTATTTAATTTTTCTGTTCTTATGTCTTTTGTTGTTGCCATCTTTGCAATTTTCTCTCTTGCAATGTTTGGTATTACTAGTAATCAAGCTACTAGTATTAGTTATGCTGCGTCTGTAACAGGTGATAGTTTTTATTTTTATCATGAGGGAACTGCACTTATACGAGGTACAGATGGAGAAGGTAATAGTTTTGTTGTTCCACTATATTATTCTGATGATAGTGCTACAAATCCAGTATTTTGTATCGAGCATAAAGCTCAAGTTTCATCTGATGAGTCAGATCCACCACAATATTTAAAAGGTGATGCTATTGAAGACTATGGTTTATTGTATATCTTAGATAATAGTTATGCTAATGATGTAGATATTGTTAATGGAAATAAGTATGTTGAAACATGGGCTACTCAAGTTGCTATTTGGCTATATTTATATGAGAAAAATCCTGGCGTTGCTATTCATAATATAAGTAGTGAAGATATGACAGGTATTCAAAATGCTAATACTTTCTATTATGTTGGTGGTCAAGTTTCTGCAGATGGCGTTTATGCTAAAGTTAGAGCATTAGTAGATGAAGCTAAAAATGTATCTAGTTCTAGAAAATTATCTGTAACTAAGGCTAGTGATTCAATTGCTAAATCAGCTGATGGAAATTATTATCAATCTGCTAAAATATCAGTTGTTGGTAATCCATCTACAAGTTTAACTTCTTATACTATTTCAGTTAGTGGAATTGATGGAGCATATGTAGTTGATGCTGATGGTCGTGATATTGAGGGAGAAGTTGCTGCTGGAACAGATTTCTACGTAAGGGTTCCTGCTGAAAAAGTTACTGAAAAAGTACAAACTATTAATGTTAATGTTACTGGAAAATTCACTTCTTTAACTGGAAATGAATATTATACAGAAAGAAAAAGTGCTGCTGGAGAAGATTTACAAAAAGTTGTTTCTGTTACTGGTAATGTAATTAATGTTAATGCTGGAACTGAAGTTGAATTTATTGGTGCTCCTGATACTGGTATGAATGCTGCTCAAACAATTTACTTTATTGGATTAATTGTATTGTTATGTGGTGTTGGTATAGTTTATGCAAACGCAAAACCAGTTGAAAGTAAATAATAAAATAAAAAAGAGCCATGTATTAGTTATTGGCTCTTTCCTTGTATTTATAGGAATAATTTCTCTTTCTTGGAATTATATTTTGAAGATGCGTGATGAAGTATTTTCTGATATGCGTATTGCTATGATGGATGACGTGTTTGTAGAAAATCATGAAGAGGATGAGATTGAAGATGTTCCTGTAGTAGAAAATGTTGAAGTTAATTCAAATAGTAGTGAGAATAAAGAGTATGTTGTTGATTACAGTAAATATTTAGGGGTTTTAGAAATACCTAAGATTCGTTTAAAGAGGGGCTTTTATAATATTGATTCTAAATATAATAATATAAAGTATAATGTTACTATGGTAGAGGGTTCTACTTTGCCTGATGTTGAGTTTGGAAATTTGATTTTAATGGCTCATTCAGGAGATGCCTATATTTCATATTTTGCTTATCTTTATAAATTAGAAGTTGGAGATATGGCTTATGTTACCTATGCAGGAAGAAAATATGAATATCAAATTGTTAATATTTATGAAGTAGAAAAAAATGGGGCAGTTGTAATTAAAAGAAATTATAATAAAAATTCTCTTACTATGATAACTTGTACAAAAGATAATGATAAGACTCAAACTGTTTATATTTCAGAGTTAGTTGGCTAGAGAAGGTGATAATATGAATTTATCTGTTGTTGAGAAATTTGGAACGATATTTCGATATATCTTTTCCTCTTTTCTATCGATTGAGATGTTCATATTAAGCCTTCTTTTATTTTTGATTTTAATTGCTAATTTAAAAAGAAATAACTTATTAATTCAAATGATAGCTATTGGTATATATATAGGCTTTATTATTGGTATTCTTATTAGTTATACTACTTATGTAAGTACTTGTGTAGATTCATTTATGAAAGAAATATTAAATTATATTTATTTTCCTTCTACAATTGTTTATTTTTTCATAATGGCTTTTGTGACTGTTATGATACTATGGACTTTGTTTAGTAAGAAGATTCCTTATTTTAAGAAAGTTGTTAATTATTCTTTCTTTAGTATTTTATATTTCTTTTTTATGGCATTTATTGCTTTGGCGGCTACAGATGGAGTAGATTTAGTTGATATTACCAAGTTATATCAAAATGAAACGATTCTTTGTTTTGTACAAATTAGTAATTTTATTCTATTGATATGGTTTTTATTTACTGGTTTTTATTGGTTATATCAGTATTATAGAAAAAAGTATGATTAAGATTTGGCATATTGTCAAATTTTTTTTTTTTTAATATAATGAGGATAATAGGGAGAATGTGTATGAGTGAAGAAGTAAATAATGATGGTGTAGATGGTTTGGTTAAAGAAAGTATTTTTCAAAAAATAAAGATTTTTTTTATTAATCATAAGAAACTTAGATATATCTTACTAGTAGTAATTGTACTTTTATTGTGTTTATTATTACTGGGTATAAAAAAATTCTTTTTTCAAGATAAGCGTAAGGGAGAGAATTACTTTTCTATTGTTAATGTAGATAAGAAGTCTTCTGGTAAATATCTTCAATTAGAAGATGTCTTAGTTGTTAAAACTAAAAATGGTTCATTGGAAGACGTAAAAAAACATTTGTATTTTGAACCTGCTGTTCGTTATGAAATAAAAGAAAAGAAAAGAGATGAATATGAGGTAAAAATACAGGATGTTCCTAGTGATAAAATTATTAATGCAAAATTTGTTGATCAAAATGTTATTGATGATCAGTGGGCATTTCAGTCTACCAAAAATTTTGTTGTTAATTCTATTTATCCAGTTGATGGTTCTAAAGGAGTTAGTCCAAATACTACAATTGAGATATTATTCTCTTATCCAGATTTAACTGATATAAAAGATTATGTAGAGATTTCACCTGCTGTAGAAGGAGAGTTTGTTTCTAATGGTAGATTATGGATTTTTAAACCATCTGTTCCTCTTCAAACTAATACTGTTTATACAGTTACAGTTAAAGATAGTTTAAAAAGAGGAGAAGAGTCTTTAAAAGAACCTTTTCAATCATCTTTTTCAACTTTTGAGAATTCAACTAAAACTACTGGGACAAATTATTATAGTAGTATTACCATAGATGATATTTCTACTTTTAGGCCATCAGACCCTATTGCTATTCGTGTTAATAATAATTCACAGGTTAATAAAAAGGTTGCTAGAGTTGAAATATTAAAAGTACAAAGTGCTAATGATTTTCAAAAATTATTAGAGAAAAAGACTGATGTACAAACCACTTCTTTAGGAAACTATTCTTTCCAAGAAGTATCAAAAGATCTTTATATATTAAATGATTCTTTACCAGTTGGTTATTATTTAGGAAATGTTTATGAAGAAAATGGAGATATTTTATTTAGTTTTCCTATTCAAGTTAATGAGTTATCAGCTTATTTAGTAGCAAGTCAATCTGATATTTTGGTATGGGTTGGAAAAGGAGATTCTTTGTTAGAGGGAATTCCTGTTCAATATTTAGATAAAAATGTTAAGACTGATAAAGATGGATTAGCTAAAATAGCTAACTATAACACTAAAGAAGAGAAAATGCAAATTGTAAAGATTGGTGAGGATCAACCTATTTTTGTAGGTGTTAATACCAATAATAATACTCAATATCCAAATGCGTATATATATACTGATCGTCCTTTGTATAAAAATACGGATGAAATTCAAATATGGGGTTATATTCCTATGGCTCATTTTAAAGAGTTTAGTGTTACTCCAAAGGATTTCTATTTATCTGTAGGAGATGAAACTGTTCCTGTGGAAATAAAAAAAGATGGTACTTTTATGACAAAGTATTCTTTAAAAAACTATAAGGATGGTTATTTAAATATTACTCTTCATTATCAAAATGCTAATATTGGTAATCGTAGTGTAGAAGTTTATCACTATGAAAAAGAAATGTATGACTTTATTATTGATATGGATAATAATTATGTAAAAGCAAATGATAAATTTCATTTTACAGTTCGGGTTGATCATATTAGTGGAGTTAAAGTTCCTAATAAAGAAATAACAGCAACAGTAGGAAAGAAAGTATATACTGCTATTACAGATGAAAATGGTGTTGCTTCTTTTGATATTGATACTGAATTTAATAATAGTCTTTCTACTAATTATCATTCTGAGTATGTTAGAGTGACTAGCTCTTTATCAGAATATGGTGCTAAGGGTATTGGTTTTTATTTCTATGTAATTGATAGATATATTACTTTGGATAATTATACTTATCAAGCAAAAAAACAGTCTGTTTCTGGAGAAATATATTATTTATCTAATCAAACTGATAAAGGCAATATTAAGTATATTAACACTGATTTAAAGGATAAAATGTATCAAGGTACTGTTTCGGTAACGCTTGAAGAGAATGTTTCTACTAGACATTTAGCTGGACAAAGATATAATGCTTTTACGAAGCAAAATGAACCTTATTATAATTGGACTAATGAAAAAACTAATGTTTATGATACCTCTGTTGAAGTTAAAAATGGTCAATTTCAAATGAATATTCCTTATGAATTAAAGAAATCAACTGCTGATTTGGCTTATAGTTATACTTTGCTTATTACTATGAAAGATTTAAATGATGTGACTTATCAATATACAGGGTATATATATCGTAATAGTGAAAATGTTTCTAATAATGGTTATTATTCATATGAAAGTTATCCTGTTTCTTCAAATTATAATTATTTTTCATATTATTTTGATTATGAACGTAAGAAAAAATCTGTTTCTGATAAAACATATTTGAATTTATTTCATTATACTGGTGTTGCTGAAATTAATGATAATCCATTGTTGATTGTAAAATATAAGAATCAAATATATAATCAAAAGATTTATCAAAATAAACAAAACTTAGCTATATCATTTAATGAAGATGATGTTCCTGGATATGATTTTACTTCTGCTTATTTTAAAGATGGAGTATTCTATCGTATGCCATCTAGTTATCAAGATTATCAAGAAAATGATTCTAAGTTGGATATAAAAATAACTCCAAATAAAAAGAAGTACACTCCTGGAGAAAAAGTTACTTGTGAAATAAATGTTAGTAAAGGTGGTAAAGGAATTGCTTCTAAATTAAATATTAGTGTGGTTGATGAAGGAGTATTTAAAGTAGCAGAAGATATGACTAATATTTTGGATAAGATCTATCTTAATAAATTTTATTATGAATATACTTATTCTACTTATAGGGATTATTCATTCTATGATTTAGGTGGTGGAGCTGGTTCTACTTCTGGGGCTAATAGAGCTAATTTTGGAGATACAATTTATTTTGATACTATTGAGACTGATAAAAATGGTAATGCTAAAGTTACGTTTACTTTAAATGATTCTATTACTTCTTTTAGAATTACTGTTCATGCTGCAAATGAAAATACTGATGTTGGTGCTGAACATATTAATATTAATTCTTCTTTACCTATTTCTGTTTCTACTGTTGTACCTAGAGGGTTAAAGAAAGATGATGATGTTGTGTTAAATGCTACAGGAATAGGAGGAACTAAGGAAAATATATCTTATGACTTTTCTATTGAAGGTGTTGATAAAAAAATCAGTAAAACAGGAGTAATAGGTAGACCGGTTTATGTAAACTTTGGAAAATTAGCTCCTGGAGAGTATAAAGCAATTATTCGAGCAAAAGCTGGAAAAGATACTGATGCGATGGAATTTACTTTTTCTGTGCAAAACTCTCAAACAGAAATATTTGTAAAGAATACAGGTTCTATTTCAAAAGTAAAAAGTATTAAACCAACAAAAAATCCAATTCAATTGGAGTTCTATCGGACTAGTTTTAAAGATTATGCTAATTTTTTAGATATCATTAAAGATCATAATGAAGAAAGAATGGATACCTTGTTTGCTTATCAAAAAGCTATGGAATTTGAAAATGAATATGCAGAAGGTGAAAATAGTGTTGATATTGGAGATGTTTCGGCTTTTAGGGGAGAAACTGGTTGGAAGTATTTAGCAGCAGAAAATGTTTCTTATCCTTTAACAGCATTTTTAGCTTATTATGATGATTCTTATCAATTTGATAAAACAATTTATTATAATATTGTTCAAGATTCTAATAAGAGTAAAGAAGAACAGTTAGATGCTTACTTAGTTTTGGCTGCTATGAAGGAACCTGTTTTAGATGATTTAGATTATATTGTTTCTAAAGATGGAATGAGTGAAAAGACTGCTTTAGCTTACTTATTCTTGGGTGATTATCAAAAGGTTAAAAAATATCATTTTGTTAATGAAGGACTTAGTACTTATGCTGCAACTTTCTTTAATAAGAAAGAGGCTGCAGAAGAAATTAAATTTTTATCAGAAAATGATATTTCTAATCGTTATTTATATTTTTCTATCATATCTTATTTTAAAAATAATAAAGTTGATTTAGATAGTGTATCAAAAGTTACGGTTTCTTATGGTAAGAAAAAAGAGACTTTGGATATATCATCTCTAGGAAAGAAAAAATTAAAGATTTATCAAGATGACTTGGGTACTTTGAAATTTAAATCTACGGCAGATGATATTTATGTTGATTATTTCTATGAAGGATCTATTGATGAAATTGATAAGAATAAAAAAGTAGAAGATCTTACTCTTTCTTTAAGTTCAGATTCTGTTTCATTGGGAGATACTGTTATTTTAACAGTTCAATTCCATAATCATGATAAACCTTTTTGGTTATATTTACCTAATGGTTTGCGTTTATCTAATGATAAGACTGGAGTTCCTGTCATATTGAATCGTATTGATCATGTAAAGGTTTCAAAACCATATAATAAAGATGAAGTTCAGATACCTTTATATGCTTCTTCTCCTGGACATTATGTAATAGAACCGATTGTTGCTTTAGAAAATGATCATTATTTAATGTCTAATTCATTATCTATAACAGTTACTGAATAAGAAAACTTCACAATATTGATGTGAAGTTTTCTTTACCAATCTTTTATGATTGTTGCATAATATTCTTCAAATGAAATATTATTTTCTTTTATATAAGTTGCAATTTCTTCTCCTACATAACGATAATGCCATGATTCATATTCATAGCCAGTTTCATTTTCTTTTTCTTTAGGGAATCTTAAAATAAAACCATATTCGTGAGCATGAGAATTCATCCATTTGAATTCTTTGGTTTTTTCAAAATTAGTGTAATCTGTTTTTCCATTGTAGACATCGACGGCTAAACCTGTTTGATGTTCTGAATGACCAGGTCTTCCTGAATATGTATCTGCCTTTTCTTTGCCATCTTGTTTAGCATAACGATTATATAAATCTACTTGGTATTCATAACTACGGTAACTAGACATAGCAATTATTTTTAAATCTTCTTTAGAAGCAGCTTTTGAAAGAGATTCAAAAGCTATTTTAGCTTCTTTTACTAAACGCATACCACTTAATGCATACATTGAACTAATCGTTTCTAGATCTTTTGGTATATAATCTTCTTCTAAATAATAATATTTGTTTACTAGTACTTTTGGTGTATTTAAGTTTCTAGCAGGAATTATATCTTCATATTGTATTTTGTCTAGTTGCATATTTACATTCTTGATTATTTGTATTGTTTCTAAAGAAGGATTACTATTCTTATATGATATATATCGCTTTATATAATCGTTGTTAAAGTAATTTATTGTTTCATTTATATTATCTAATTGATCTAGTTCTGATGATTTTTCCTTTTTCTTTTTTTTCTTGGTTGTTTTTTCTACTGTTTCAGGAGTGCTTAGTTTATTTACTACCATGATACTAAATTCGGTAATAAGAAAAGTAATTACTATAATTATGATTAGAAAAATTGTAAAATTCTTCTTTTTAATTTTTAATTTCTTTTTTCTTTTTCGGTTCATTTTATTCACCTAATTCTATCATAGCATTTTTTTCTTTTTTTATGAATTTTTTTTAAAAAGATGCATGGATTTCTTTTTAATTCATATTCTTCAGTGAGGTGTTTCTATGAAGAAAATAATACTAATTAGTGCTTTATTTCTTTTACTATTTCCAAATAAGGGTATGGCAGAAGAATTAATTCCTAATGCTAAAAGTGGAATATTAATAGAAGCTAATAGTGGAAAAATATTATTTGAAAAAGAAAAAGATATGGAAGTAAGTGTTGCCTCTATGACTAAAATGGTTGCTCAGATAGTAATTTTAGAAGAAATAGAGAAAGGTAATATTCATTGGGATGATGTAGTTACTGTTAGTAAAAATGCTAGTGATATGGGTGGGAGTCAAATATATTTAGAGCAAGGGGAAAAAATTACAATAGAAGATTTAATGAAAGGAATTAGTGTTGCTAGTGGTAATGATGCTACTGTGGCTATGGCTGAGTTGATAAGTGGGACAGAAGAGAAATTTGTAAAAAGAATGAATGGTGTTGTTAAAAGATTAAATCTATCACATACTCATTTTATGAATTCAACAGGATTAGATGAAGATAATCATTATTCTAGTGCTTATGATATGGCTATGATTGCTAGAGAACTTGTTATAAAGCATTCGGAAATACTTAGATTTTCTTCTATTTATGAAGATTATTTGAGGGAAGATAGTGATCGTAAATTTTGGTTAGTAAATACAAATAAACTAATTGGACAATATGAAGGGACAGATGGTTTAAAAACAGGACATACTGATAATAGTGGTTATTGTTTAGCTGCAACTGTTAAGAGAAATAATTATCGATTAATTGGGATTGTGTTAGGGGAAGATAATAGTAAGGTAAGAAATCAGGAAACTATGAAATTATTAGATTATGGATTTTCAAATACAAAGTATAAAGTATTAAAAAAGAAAGGTACTATTATAAAAGATATAGTAATACCCAATTCTAAAGAAAAAAAATTAAAAATAGGATTAAAAGAAGATTTAGGAGTTGTTGAAGAAGTTGGGGATAATAATACTTATCAATATGATATAGAGATTTATGATTATCAAATACCATTAAATATAGGTGATAAGATTGGTATTATTAGAGTAAAGAAAGATAAAAATGTCATTATTGAAAATGATTTAGTTTCTATGAATGAGATTACTCCTATGAGTTATTTTGAGCTATTAATTGAAAATGGTAAAAATTTACTATTAGGGCAATTATAAAAAGGAACTAGGTTAGTTCTTTTTTTTGTTTACTTCTTCTATATATGTAGATATAATGATAGTAGATATAGTAGGAGGTGTTAGTATGTGGTGGAAACGTTTTAAAAGAAGACAACGTTTTGCACGTAAAAGAAATCTAACATATCTCCTTTTTTTGTTTATTCTACTTAGTATGGGTATTGGTTATGCAGTATTAAATACAACATTAGGAATAGATGGAACAAGTAAGCTTGCTAATGCTAAATGGGATATTCATTTTGATAATATAGTTGTTAAAGATGGTAGTGTTACCCCAACAAGTGCTGCTACTATTACTGATAATACAACCAGTTTTAACAGAGAATCAACAAAAATACTTAGATTATATAGTAACTTACTCTGATGGAACAGAACTAGCAGAAAATCAAAGACTAGATGCGGGAGATAGTGAGACTTTAAGAATAGCTTTTATTTATAAAGAAGCTGATGATCCTGATGACTATCCAGATGAAGATGAAGATATTACAATGGAAGTAGCTATTACTTATTCACAGGCAACAAATGATGTTGTTGATGTAGATCATCCTTCTACTTTGTATGGGGTATTAAAGGATGCGGCAGAAGATGGAACATATTCCAAAGAATATACTGGAGCCCATAAAGATTCATTTACTCAAAATTCTAGTAAAAAGATATATCATTGGTATGCTGATAATGATACTGAAGGAACAGCAATCTTAGATAAAAACAATGTGATATTTGCCGGATATTGTTGGCAAATGATAAGAACTACTGATACTGGTGGAGTAAAGATGATTTATAATGGTGAGCCAGAAAATGGTCAATGTTTCCTTAATAGGCCTGTACATGTAGGCTATAGTGAGGCAATTACATATAGTCCAATGCTAGGGTATTGGTATGGAACAGATTATACTTATGATTCTACTAATCAAACATTTAGTATAGCTGGGGATACAGAGTATTCAGAATGGAATGCCACAACAGGACCTGAATTAGTTGGTAAATATTCTTGTGGGTCATCTTCTGAATCATATGCATGCTCAACTTTATATTATATAGAGTCATATGTGGATGATTCTAGTGCGGTTATTATTCCGTTTGATAATGATTCTCATTATTCACGATTAGGAACAACTCAATATAATATGAGTAGTAATTCTTTGGCATATGTTGGGTATATGTATGGTGATGATTATAAATCAAAAAGTATTACTTGCCCAACTACTCAGGATTTTGTATCAACAGAAATATTGTTAGATGCTGACTATTTAGATACGTCTTCTTGGTATGCCAATTCAGTTGATTTTAATAATATTATTCCAGGTGAATATTCATTAGTTAATCCATATCAAGTAAATTCAGCTGCTGATTTTCCTAATTTAGTTCATACTTATACATATATGACTTCAGATATAAATCATACTTGTGAGAATATATACTATATAGTTGGTGTTAATGGTAATATTGGATATTATAAAAAATTATCTAATGGTAATTCAATAGGATATTATGAACCAATTGTATTTGGAGATTCTATTACAGATAATGGGGATGGTACTTATACTTTGAATAATCCTCAGTCAATAACTCTTACTGATTGGGTTAATAATTACGCTAATTATTATCGTAAATATACATGCAATGGTAGTAGTACTACTTGTGAACATCCTAGATTGATTGTTAATGCTAATCCATCAAATTATGGTTATATTGATGCAGCAGAAAAAATAGTTATTGCTAAGAGACGTAATGGATTGGTATTAGAAGATACAAAGCTTGTTAATAAAGAAGAATGGATTAGCAATTATAACTCTTATAGTGATTATAAATATACATGTAATAATACTAGTACTACTTGTACAGAATCAAATCTAAGAATTATTGATAGTTATAATGCTTTAGGGTATAAGTATGCAGAGAATCATTATTATGGATCTAGTGTAACTTGGGATGGTACTAAATATACTTTAGTAAATCCAATTGGTTTGGAAAATTATAAAAATTTGGATACTTTATCAACTCATCATTATACATGTGTAGATGCAGGAAGAACGACGTGTACTAGAGTTGCTTATATTCATCATTATTCTTCTGGAACTAAATATTATCTTCTTTTGGAAAACGGAGAAACATCGGTTTCTAGTAAACTTGATGATATGTTAAAAAAGAATAGTACCAGTTCAACGATAAAGAATTCTATAGATGCTTGGTATAAAAGAAACCTATTAGAGTATGATAACTATATTGATGATACTATTTATTGCAATAATAGAAATATATTGAACTTAAATGGATGGAATCCAAATGGTGGCGTATTAAATGAATCATTTCAATTTAATGGATATGCTTCAACTACTGATTTAAATTGTACACAAGTTACTGATCAATTTAGTGTATCTAATCCAAGTGCTCAGTTAAAATATAAAATAGGATTGCCTACTTTTTCGGAAATGAATCTCTTGAATAATTCTGTGATAAGAAAATCAGGTGTGTGGTATTGGTTAGGTTCTCCATGTTGTTTTGATTATCGTTCTTGTATACGTAGTGTAAATCCAGATGGTGATATAACTGATCGATCTACTGTTTCTAAAATTGGAATACGTCCTACTATTACACTAAAATCAAAGACACTTTATTCATCGGGTGATGGTTCTATGGCAGATCCTTATGTGGTGGATACTAATTAAAAGAACAAGTTACTTGTTCTTTTATGTTTTTTATTTTATAATAATGATAGGTTAGTGAGGTTGGTAGTATGGCTAAAAAGAATGAAAAAACAACTGCTAAGAAGATTCAGAAGAAGAGAGAAATGGATAAAGAAACTCTTGAAAATACGATGAAAATACGTATTGATAGAGAAAGACTTGAGGATTCAGAATCTTTAGATACTAGTTTTTTAGAAGGTAGAGTTCATAAGAAAGCTCAAGATAATAAAAAAGTAAAAGAAGAAATATTACGAGAGAAAAAAGAATCTGGTATTCCTTTTTCTGTACTTAAAATTCTTTTAGCATTAGTCTTATTAATTATTATTATATTTGTATTTCAAATAGTATTTATTACTCCTAATAATCGTGAAGGAGAAGTAATAAAAGAAGATAATGTTGTTCATAAAGAAGATTCAATAATTGATCGTAATTATTTATTTGTAGGAGATTATCATACTTTAGATTTTGATTTAGAAGACTTATTTTTAGAAAATTATTATGTAAAATCAGTAGATGAGAAACTTACTACTACTTCTTTATTAGATAATATAAAATCAATGATTTATGTTTATAATCCTTCTATTGTATTTATTGAAGTTGGAATGAATGATTTATTAGAAGAAAGAGATATGAGTGACATATTAGATGATATGGAAAAGATTATTAAAGGAATTCAAGAAAATCGTCCTTATGCAAAAATATATGTAGAGTCTCTTTATCCAATTAATAAAGATTATAAAGATTTTGATTCAGATTATGAAGAAATAGAATATTCTGAAATAGAGGATTATAATGAAGAATTAAAAGATTTATGTAATACATTAAATGTATCTTATTTAGATATTTATAAGGAAATTAGTGAAAATCATGAATTAAAGAAAAAATATACGGATAATGGTGTTGCCTTAAATGATTTAGGATATGAAAAAATATATAAAATTATTCGTAATGTGGTAGATGAAGAGAAATGAGAAATAAGTTTAAGGAACATAAATTATTTTTTCTAATTTTGTTGCTGTCTATATTAATAATATCTTATGTAGGGTTGTCTATTTATAATTTTTATTCTTTAAAGAGATATGATGATGAGTTTTTACCAAATACTTATTTAGAAAGATTTGATATGACTTCATATACATTTGATCATGCTGGTATAAAGATAGATTTTTATGAAGATTATATTCTAGATAAGAAAATTATATTAGAAGCGAATTCTGTACCTTATGAGTATACTTTAAAAGATTTAGGTATTAAGATTGATCAAGAAAGAACTATTGAGCAAGTAAAAAAATATCAAAAGTCACTTAGTTATAGTAAAAAGTTGATGATTATTAATCATAAAGTTCAAAAGACTTTTCCTTTTCTTTATAAAGTAGACTATGAGATTATTCAGAATGCATTATTAGATTTGAGAAGTAAGGTTAATACTGATCCTGTTGATGGATATTTTGATTTATCAGAAGGAGTTCATTATAATACAGGGGTTCATGGCTTTTCTCTTGATATTCAGGAGAATGTTGCAATTATAGAAAAAGCTGTTTCTAATAGTATTACGGAGGGTGTTACTATTACATTAGTGGGAGAAAAAACTCCTTCTAATATGAATGAATCTTATCAAACAATTGATACTATGACTTCTTCTTTTGTAACGGATTTTATGCCTAATACTTATTTAAGAAATATTAATCTTAATACAGCTTTAGGTTATATTAATGGTACTATTGTTGAACCTGGGGAGATTTTTAGTTATTGTAATAAAGCTGGTCCTTTTAATAAAAAGGGATATGTCTTCTATTATGAATTTGTAGGAAATGGTGTATGTCAAATAGCAACTACTACTTATAATGCTGCTTTATTGGGGGGATTAGAAATTGTTAAGAGATATCCTCATGCCAAGAAGAGTTTGTATGTAGCAGGAGGGTTAGATGCTACTGTTGCTAGTTATTCTAGTGGATGGTGTGTAGATATGCAATTTAAAAATACTTATAGCTATCCTATCTATATTAAGGCATATTCGGTTGATGGACAAGCTCATGTGGAATTTTGGTCTAATCATGATGCTAAAGGTGGTTTAGAATATACAACTTCTTCTACTAAGATAGGAGTGAGAGGTTATAAGTCTTATTTACATACTTGGAAAGATGGAGAAGAAATTGATGTTCATGAGATTGCTACTACTTGGTATACAGAAGAATAAAATAGTTTCATATTTTATTCTTTTTTTCATAAGATTAATGTGAAAGAGAGGATTATTATGGAAATATTAAAAGTAAGTAGTAAATCAAATCCAAATCGAGTAGCAGGAGCTTTAGCTAATGTTTTTCGAGAGCAAGGAATGGTTGAAGTACAAGCAGTAGGAGCAGGAGCTTTAAATCAAGCTATTAAGGCAATTGCTATTGCTAGAGGATTTATTACTCCTAGTGGAAAAAACTTAGTTTGCATTCCTTCTTTTCAAGATATTATGATTGAAGGGGAAGAACGAACTGCTATAAAACTATTGATAGAAGCAAAATGATTGCTTCTTTTTTTGTGTAAATTCTTAATTCTTGTGATATAATAGTAATGAAAGAGTAGGGATTTATATGGCGGAAAAAGAACCAACTATTTTTTGTTCTCGTTGTGGGGCTGAAATGAAAAGTAAGTCTCGTTATTGTATGAAATGTGGAAATTTGAATTATGACCATGATGCAAATGAAACTATGCGTCAGTATATTAAAGAAGAAGATCAAGAAGCTTATCAAGTAGGATCTGGTAAATTTATGGTTAATAATAATTCAAGTCAAATACAAGTTAGTATTGCTAATAATACTGGTAATGTTGCTTTTTGTTTTCATTTGAACTTTTGGAGTTATTTAATTTCTTTAATTATTAGTTTTTTTATTTGTTGTAAGGGAAATTTTGCTATAGATAATATTATTTCTTCTTTCTTTCCATTAGTTTGTGTGGTACTATCTACTATTTTTCTTTATTTGTATGCAATGGAATTAATTTTTATTAAATGTAATAAAAGATGGTGGGGAGCACTTATTCCATTTTATAATTTTTTGATTTTAGCTGAGATTGTTTATAATAAGAAATGGTTAGGTATTATTTGTTTTATTCCAGTGATTGGACAAATATTTTTATTAGTAATGTTTTATCAATTAGGAAAGAAATTCCGTTATAATGGAATTCTTACAGTTCTTTTCTTAATTGTTTATATTCTTATCATAGGATATGGAAATCATGTATATGAAGGAAGACAATTTATTTCTGATGATGAGAAGCATCCTCTTGAGAAGGAATATAGTCGTAAAAGAGTGTTCTTCTTTACTTGCTTTTTATTCTTAGCTGTTGGAGCTGGAATGTTTCTATTTTTAAATCAAGCTAAGGTTGAAAGTGGTGCTAATGATTTTAGAAATTATTATTACGTTTTAGCTGGAAATCGTTTAGTAAATGTTGTTGAGAAAAAAATTTCAGAAAAAAAAGTAACTTGTATTAAAAGTCAGTATTCATCTGATAGTGGAGT
This sequence comes from uncultured Erysipelotrichaceae bacterium, assembly GCA_902780395.1. Classification (GTDB taxonomy): domain Bacteria; phylum Bacillota_I; class Bacilli_A; order RF39; family UBA660; genus UBA3789. Next base: position 18,368 of record CACZFH010000027.1, on the reverse strand, counting down.
TTATTATTTTACTTTTTATGATGTAGGTACAGTGATTTCTTTACCATTCTATATTATGAGAGAACCTATTGGTGGATATGTAAAAGTAGTTAATGAAGGTGGGGTTTCCTCTTACTATGTTAGTGTTGGGGATGGTAACTATGGTTATAGTGAAGTTTTAATAGATGAATTGAATACTGATTCTGTTGTAGAAAATTATTCTCTAAAAGATCCTATTAATGAAACACATTGTAATTTTACTAAATATAGTATTAAATAGACTTGTCAAATTGTTAATTTTTTACTATAATGGAAGCAAGTCGATGATTAGAACTAATAATAAGATACTTTTAGCAAAGAGAATTCGTGGTTGGTGTAAACGATGTGAAAGACTTATTTATCTACTCTATAGATGAAGTAATTCCGGTGAATACCGTTATCAAAGTGAGTTAAATAAAGGATGGTACCGTGCAATATGCACTCCTTGGGTATCATTCTTTTTTTTTAGGAAGGGATGATTGTATATGATACAATTACATATAAAATATTTAGTTTTTGATAATGTCTCGTGATTTTTTGTTAGAAATGTCTATGATAGAATAATATGAGGAGGAGATAAAAATGATAGATATTAAATTGATTCGTGAGAATCGTGACTTAGTAAAAGAAAATATTAAAAAGAAATTTCAAGATGAAAAACTACCTTTGGTAGATGAAGTGTTTGAACTAGATAAAACAGTTCGAGAAGTTCAAGTAAAAGCAGATGGATTAAAAGCTAATAAAAATAAGCTTAGTGGAGAAATTGGTAAGCTAATGAAAGAAGGCAAAAAAGAAGAAGCTGAAGAAATAAAGAAGGAGATTGCTAAAACAGGAGATGAAATAGTTTCTTTAGAAAAACAACAGGAAGAGTTAACAAATGAAATTCGTCAAAAAATGATGGTTATTCCTCAAATAATTGATGATACTGTGCCAATTGGTAAGGATGATAGTGAAAATGTTGAAGTGCAAAGATTTGGAGAACCAGTAGTTCCTAGTTATGAAATTCCTTATCATGCAGACATTATTGAAGCAGTAAAAGGAATGGATAAAGATGCTGCTGGTAGAACAAGTGGACAAGGTTTTTACTATTTATTAGGAGATATTGCTAGACTTCATGAAGCAATGATTGCTTATGGAAGAGATTATATGATAGATCATGGGTTTACATATGCTATTCCACCATTCATGATTCATAGTGATGTAGTAACTGGTGTTATGTCTTTCCCAGAAATGGAAGCTATGATGTATAAAATTGAAGGAGAAGATTTATATCTAATTGGTACTAGTGAACATAGTATGATAGGAAAATTCAAGGATCAAATTCTTAAAAAAGAAGAATTACCAATTCATATGACTAGTTATTCTCCATGCTTTCGTAAAGAAGGTGGTTCTCATGGATTAGAAGAAAGAGGACTATATCGTGTTCATCAATTTGAAAAACAAGAAATGATTGTTATTTGTGAACCAGAAGAATCTATGGATTGGTATAACAAAATGTGGAATTTTACAGTAGAAATATTCCGTAATATGGATATACCAGTTAGACAATTAGAATGTTGTAGTGGAGATTTAGCAGATTTAAAAGTAAAATCTTGTGATATTGAAGCATGGAGTCCTCGTCAACAAAAATATTTTGAGGTGGCTTCTTGTTCTAATCTAGGTGATGCTCAGGCAAGACGTTTAGGAATCCGTGAAAAGGGTGAAAAAGGGACTTATTATTTACATACATTAAATAATACAGTAGTAGCAACTCCACGTGGATTGATTGCTTTAATTGAAAATAATTATCAAGAAGATGGAAGTATTAAAATACCAAAAGTTCTTCAACCATATATGGGTGGAAAAGAAAAAATAGAAATTCAAAAATAAGAGAAGATTATCTTCTTTTATTTTTTTTATGATAGAATAAAATTAGGATGTGGTGTTATGTATTTTTTAATAGGGGTTATTATACTTATTGTTTTTGTTATTGGTATTTATATTTATATTAAGTATCGTATTCGTAATGTTTTAGATGGAGCTGGTTTCTCAGGAATGAATTTAAAAGATATTATTGATGAAGCCAGATTAGAAGATCAAGAAGTACCTAAGTCTTTAGCTAGTATGGACCGTATTTATTTAAAACAAATAGAGAAGGATTTTCCAGATATTCATATTTCTGAATTAAAGCGAAAAGCTGAAACTATTTTAATGAATTGTTTTCAGGCAATAGAGAAGAAAGATAGTAGCTCTTTGAAAGGGAAAATAAAGAGTTTTGTTGAGGAAAAGATACTAGAATACCAAGGAAAAAATGTTTCTTTTGGAAATTTTAAGATTCATAATACAGTAATTTCTAATTATAAAAAAGATAAAGCATTGGCTACTATTTATTTTTCTATTTCTTTTGAGTATTATTTGAATACTAATGGGAAAGAAGTGAAAACTCAAGATAGAGTAAAACTAGAATTTATTTATGTAATAGATGAAAGTGAATTACCACAAGATATTACAGTATTGGGAATTCATTGTCCTAATTGTGGTAGTCCTATTACTAATTTAGGTTATAAGAGTTGTAGTTATTGTGGTAGTCAAGTACAAGAAGTAATTGGGAGAGTCTTTACTTGTAATGATATTGTGAGTTATTAATTAAAAATATATCTTTTAAAATTATTAATAATATTGTATAATAAAAATAAATAAAGTTAGATAGGAGATTTTTTATGGGATTAATAAAAGCTGTTGTAGGGTCTATTGGTGGAACTCTACATGATCAATGGAAAGAGTATATTAAGTGTGATGACTTAGGAAATGATATTTTAATGAAAAAGGTTACTACTCCAAATGGTATTATTTCAAAAGATAGTGCTATTCAAGTAGCTCCTGGACAAATTGCTGTTATTTTCCAAAGTGGTCAAATTTTAGATGCTACTGCTGAAGAAGGAATTTATACTTTTGATCAATCTACTTCACCATCTTTCTTTGCTGGACAATTTGGTGACGTGTTTAAAGAAATGTGGACTCGTTTTACATATGGAGGAGGAACATTTAAGGAACAAGCTGTTTTCTATATCAATGCTAAAGAGATTATGGATAATAAGTTTGGTACTCCTGCACCAATTCCATTCCAAGATTGGTCACATCCAATTCCAAATCAAATGACTGGTCAAATGACTCCATTAAGAGTTGAAGTTAAATGTTTTGGAAAATATACATTTGTAATTAATGATCCAGCTGTTTTTATGAGTAAGATTGCTGGTACTGCTGAAGAATATCGTAAAGATGATATTGTTGAGCAAATGAGAAGTGAAGTTATTGGAGCTTTCCAAAATGTGTTAAATGAATTAGGTAATAGTGAACATAAAGTTCCAGTGTTGGAATTACCTAGTGCTACTGATGAAATTAAGAAAACGATGGATGAAAAGGTATTTGATCAACCAATTCGTGATCGTGGTATGAGTATTGAAGGTTTCATTGTTGAAAGTGTTACTCTTGATAGTGAAAGTGAGAAGAAAATTGATAACTACGAGCTTTCTTCTAATAGTTACATGCAACAAGGTACACTTACAGGAGCTTATGCTCAAGCTGTTCAAGATGCTGCTAATAATGCCAATGGAGCTGCAAATGGTATGATTGGTGTAGGTATGATGAATATGGCTAGTGGTGGAATGATTGGTGGAGTTGCTCAAGGAGCATTTCAAAATCAAGGAGTAAGTGCTCAAGATTTACAAGGAGGAGCTAATTCTGCAACAGCACCTGTTGCTGGTGCTAAGTTCTGCCCAAATTGTGGAACTGCTACTAATGGCTCTAAGTTCTGTCCAAATTGTGGAACTCAATTAAGTTAATAAAAACAGCTTAGGCTGTTTTTTTTATAAATTAATTTTATGGTACCTTGTTAAAAGTCCTATTTAAAGTATTTTTTTTTATTGTTTATTTGTTTTTATTTGTTTTATTTTTTATGATATATCTTTTTATATGTATATATGATAATTGTTTTTTTATGATAAAAATATTTTATAGCTCTTCTATGTTAGGTAATTTGACACAAGAAAATGGTTCTGTTAGAATAGTGAACTGTCACGTGAGAAGAGGTGTTTGGTATGAAAAACAGAAATTATTCATCGTGTAAGGGAGATTCATCTATAGTATTTTCTCTTATTAAACAAGAAAGATTTGATTTAGTTGAGGAAATGATTCAAAATAATGAAATAGATGTGAATGCAGTAGATGTTGTGGGTAACGATGTTGTTACTCGTTTACTTAAGGCAAGACAATATGATTTAGTGTTAAAGCTAATGAAGAAAAGGAATTGGGATGTTAATCATCAAAATGATGATGGTAATACATTTGGTCATATATTAGCACAGGATGATTCTGTAGCAACAGTTTTAATTATTGAACAATTAACAAAGAAAAAGAATTATCTACCAAATATTAAAAATAAAAGAGGAGAAACGGCTTTGGATAGGGCAATTAATAGTAACTATATTTGTTGTGCTTTTAAGATATTAGAAGATAAGCGGTTTAATAATATTAGTATTTTCTCTTTTAAAAATTTATTTAATGTAACTATTAAGAATTCTTTATATGGTAAATATTCTAAAATTACTAATTTGGAAATTATTGTAGATAGTTTAGAAAGAAAAGAATTAGACCAAAATATGAGTGAATTAGTTCAACGTATTTCAGATAATATGGATCTTATTAAAAGAGATATTATGAAACATAATCGGGTAGATGTAATAGAAGGAATTATTGAACAATCAATTTCTTAGTGACAAACAATTTGCATTGTTTGTCTTTTTTTTGTATAATATTCATTGCTTTTTTGGGGGAAAGTAAATGGAAGATGAAAAATATAAGCTTAGACAGGAATTATGGAATAAATTTATAAATAATAAAGATGGTATTAAAGCATCTGATTTAGTTTCTCAATTGGATTCAATACATGATATTTATGAAGATTTTGGTAATCTTATTTATCAGGGTTGTACTAGAAGACAGCAATATTTAAAAAAGAATCCTAGAAGAGTTGATAAAGTTTGTTCTTTAGGTAAAGAATATTTAATTATTTGGATTGGGACATATTATTTAGTTATTGATATGAATCAAAATATGATAGTGACTGATTCTACAGAAATAGAGCAAATGGGAATTATTATCGATGATACATTTGATAATGTTGCTGAAATAGTTGAATTTTATAGAAAATATGAATCTATCTTTAGTATTTCTCCAAAAATCAGATATGTTGTTTCTTTAGAGGAAAAAGATGCTTATTCTGTTTTTTCAATTTCATTGTGTTATAGAAGTGCTATCTTTGGTTTTTATACACCTGATCAATTTTTGTATGAAACAATTACTTTTGATGATTCTTTAAGACCTTATGTTAATGATACAAAAAAAAGAGTGGGGCAAGAAGAATTACAGAAAATTATTAATGGTATTGGAGATATTGTTATACCTTATTCTGTTATTCCAAGGGAACTATTTTCTTTAGGTATTTTGGAAGATTTGGGTAGTGAAAGAAAAGAAAATGGTAAGACTAAGATAGTTGATTTTAATAGGAATTTATGTTAAATTATTGTTTGATTTTATGAGGTGATATTTATGCATAAACCTAATTATTTAGAAGCTCGTAGTCGGGATAAAAGGGATTATCAAAGAAAAGATTTTTCTTTTGATTCTCGTTATTTAGAAAAGTATAAAGGAAAAACATATTATATTAAGACATATGGTTGTCAAATGAATGAGCATGATAGTGAGAATATTTCGGCTTTACTTGAAAAGTTAGGTTTTCAAAGAGTTGATTCTTATTTGAAAGCAGATTTAGTATTATTAAATACCTGTAGTATTCGAGAAAATGCACATAATAAAGCTTTTGGTATGTTAGGACGTTTAAAGCATTTGAAAAATGAAAAGAAAGAATTAATTGTTGGATTATGTGGATGTATGGCTCAAGAAGCTAGTGTAGTGGAAAGAATTCTTAAAGACTATAAGTTTGTTAATTTTGTTTTAGGTACTCATAATATGTATCAATTACCTGAAGTGCTTGATCAAGCAATTGTGGATAATTCTATGCAAATTGAGGTTTTTTCAAGGGAAGGAGATTTATATGAAGGTCTTCCTGTTGTAAGGGCTAATTCTTTTAAAGCTTATGTTAATATTATCTATGGTTGCAATAAATTTTGTACTTATTGTATTGTTCCTTATACTAGAGGAAGAGAAAGAAGTAGAAGAAAAGAAGATATTTTGCTTGAGATTGATCAATTAATCCAGGATGGGTATAAAGAAATTACATTATTAGGACAAAATGTTAATGCTTATGGGAAGGATCTTTATGATGATTATAATTTAGGGGATTTACTAGAAGAAATAGCTTTAAAAGATATTCCAAGAATTCGTTTTATGACTTCTCATCCTTGGGATTTTACAGATAAAATGATTGAAGTTATTGGAAAATATCCTAATATTATGCCTAGTGTACATTTACCTGTTCAAAGTGGTTCTAGTCGTATTTTAAAATTGATGGGAAGAAGATATACTAGAGAAAGTTATTTAGAGTTGTTTCATAAGATGAAAGATATGATACCTGGTGTTAGTATTTCTACTGATATTATTGTGGGATTTCCAGGTGAAGATGAAGAAGATTTTTTAGAGACAATGAGTTTAGCCAAAGAATGTCAATTTGATAATGCTTTTACATTTATTTTCTCAGCGAGGGATGATACACCGGCTTGTCGATTAGAGGATAATACTTCATTGGAAGAAAAAGAAAATCGTTTGCAAAGATTAAACGAAGTAGTAAATGAAGGCTTCTTAAATAAACATAAACAGATGATAGGGAAAACAGTACAAGTAATGGTAGAAGGTGTTAGTACTAAAAAAAATCAATATTATGGATATAGTGAAACAAATCAATTGATTAATTTTTCTAGTCAAAAGAAGTTAAATGTTGGAGAAATTGTTCCAGTTATTATTGAAGAAGCTAAGACATGGAGTTTAGATGGAAAATGTAGTGAGTGATTTAAAAGAAATAGTTGAATATATTCAAAATAGTAAAGAATATCAAATGTGTATCAAACTAAAGAAACAAATGGCTGATAATACATTTATTTGTGAAAGAGTTAATCAAATAAAAAAATTGCAAAAGCAATTTGTTCAAAGTGGTTATGATTCAAAAATAAAAAAAGAATTAGATGTACTAGTAAGTGAATTAGAAACTATACCTGTTTATGTCATATATACTGAGAATTTAGAAGTAGTTAATCAAAAGATTGATTATGTTAGAGATTCTTTGAATGATTATTTTCAATTATTATTTGAAAAAGATACTATTTTTTAGTATCTTTTTAGTTCTTCTATTATTTCTTTACTACTATTTTCAATGAAGGCTTTGACGGCTTCAAAATCTAAAGTATAAGGCTTTTCTTCTTTTGAATTTTCTATGATAATTCCCATTTTATTTAGTAATATGTCTAATTGATCAATAGGTATTTCATTTAATTGAGTAGTTGGAGGAATGAATTCTTCATAAAAAATAGATAAATCCATTTCATATTCATCAATTATTTGGCAATTTATATTTGTGTAATCTGAATATAACATGTTTTCTATTTCCTCTGGATTAGTGGATATTATTGAGCCATTTAATAGTTTGATAGTATTGTCTTGGATAAGAGTTGGAATAAATTTTTCTATCCATAGTTTGTCTGTCATTAGATGTGTATAATAGCCTAAATTAAATGGATTATATTTAAAGGTTGGATATCTTTTTATAAATAGAGTTATATTGGGTATATTATCTATAGTATTGATTAGAAAATGTGATTTTTCTTTACTTTCACCGATTTGTCTTGAAATATCTGGAGCTATTGCTCCTAAATAATAGTCTTTTTCTTTTCTAATATCGAAGTGTTCTTTTACTTTTTTTGCTATTGCAAGATGGATCATTATTGAAGCCATATTTATCCTCCTTATTTTATTACATTATAACATTTTTTATCTGAGTAGTCATTTTTTTTAGGCTTTTACATATAGTACATTAGGAGGAAGTTATGGCTAATTATAAAGAAATTGTAACAAAAGCAGTTGTTTCTAAGGGGAAGAAAAGTTTTATTACGACGAGGCAAGTTGATATAAATCAAGTATCTACTATTTTGGGTTGTTGGGTTATTAATCATCATTTTCAAGGAAATCGAAGGGGAAATGATATTATTATTGATGGAAGTTATGATGTTAACATTTGGTATTCTTTTGATGATGATACGAAGACAGATGTATTTAAAGATACTAATCATTATCAAGAAGTTATTCATATGAGAGAAGTAGAGGATATTACGGGAGAAGAGATTATTGTAAGAAGTTTAAAGCAACCAAATTGTGTAAAAGCAGAGATAGAAGAGGGGAAAATAGTTTATACCATTGAAAAAGAACTTGGAATTGAATTGGTTGGTGATATTAAAGTAAAAATTGAGGCAAATGAGGGAGAAGAAGATTGGGAAGAAATAGTTGAAGATTCATCTTCTCAGATTGATAATGATGTAAAAGAAGATTATATTGATGAAAATGTTATATAATCTTTTTTTTGTGTGTTAACAAAAAAATGTTGACATCTCTTTTTTTATTTATTATAATATCATTGTTATTAAGAAATGGAGGGATAATATGGCAGTTAAATTAAGATTAACAAGAATGGGTAAAAAGAAGAAACCTACTTATAGAATCGTAGCAACAGATTCACGTCGCCCTAGAGATGGTGAATATTTAGAGTTGATTGGAACTTATTCTCCTTTAGTAGAAGAAGTTAAAATTAATGAAGAAGTTGCTTTAAAATGGTTAAATAATGGAGCAATTCCTACTAATACTGTTCGTAATTTATTTACTAAAGAAGGAATTATGAAGAAATATTCTGATTCTAAAAAGAAAGGAAATTAATTATGAATTTAGTATCTTTAACAGAAGAAATTGTTAAGTCATTAGTTGTTCATAAAGAAGGAGTTAGTGTAAAAGAATTTCCTACTGAAGATGAAAAGGTCATTTTAATTCAAGTTATGGTTGAAGAAGATGACATGGGACGTGTTATTGGAAAAGAGGGTCGTACTGCTAATGCTATTCGAACTTTAGTACAAGCAAGTAGTGCACTTGGTGATAATAAATACGTTAAAATTGATATTGATAAGTTTTAATAAGAAGTTGTTTTATTGCAACTTCTTTTTATTTTAGTTGTCATGATTTACTAGGGACAAATTGAGTTTTGACTTTCTTTTTTTTTATGCTTGGTATATAATCTATGTTGAGGTAATAGTTATGGAACAAGAATTATTAATACCCAACCATATTGGAATAATTATGGATGGGAATGGTAGATGGGCTCAAGAAAGAGGACTAATTCGTACCATGGGTCATAAACATGCTGTAGGAATATTAAAAGAATTATGTATTCATATGGCTGATGTAGGTGTCAACTATTGCTCTTTGTATGCTTTTTCTACTGAGAATTTTAAAAGAGAAATAACTGAAGTTGATTTTTTAATGAATTTGTTTATCTCTTCTTTTAATAAAGAATTTGATTTCATAAAAAAGAAAAAAGTAAGAGTATTATTTTCAGGAAGAAGAGAGCCACTTCCTAATAAAGTTTTAGAGGCTATGGATCAATTAGTGGAAGAGACAAAGAATAATACTGAATTAACTTTAAATATTTGTCTTAATTATGGATCTCATGCTGAAATGGTAGATACTACTAAAAAAATATGTGAAATGTATAAAAATGGTGTTATTTCTTTGGATGATATTACAGAGGAATTAATTCAAAAAAATTTATATCAAGATTTACCGCCATTAGATTTTGTAATTCGAACTAGTGGAGAATTAAGATTAAGTAATTTTATGATGTATCAGGCTAGTTATGCAGAGTTTTATTTTCCAAAAGTATATTTTCCAGATTTTAATAATGAAGAATTTGATAAAGCTATTATAGAATATAATAAGAGGAATCGTAGATTTGGAGGTGTCAAATGAAGACTAGGATTATAAGTGCTATTATTCTTGTTTTGGTATTTTTACCTTTTATAGTAATGGGAGGAATTCCTTTTGCTATTTTTATGACTATTCTTAGTTTGTTAGGATTACATGAATTGTTCAAAGTAAGGGAAAGTAAAAAAGAGTTTCCTTGGTTGTTGAAAGTATTTGCTTATTTATTAACAGTTTATTTTTGTTTATATAATACTGGTTCTATTGAATTGTTTAATTCTTTTGATTATCGTTTGATTGCCTTTATTATTTTCTTATTTTTATCACCTATGGTGTTTATTAATGATACTAAGAAATATAATTTAAATGATGCTTTATTTTTGGTAGGATCTGTGTTATTTATTGGGTTTAGTTTTAATTTAATAATTATTACTAGAAATTATGATATTATTTATATTGTTTATTTATTAATAATAACTACTATTACAGATACTTTTGCTTTGTTTACTGGAATGTTAGTTGGACAACATAAATTATGTCCTGATATTAGTCCTAAAAAGACAGTAGAAGGGTTAGTAGGTGGTGTTTTAATGGGTACTTTTGTTGCAAGTGCATATTATAATACAGTTATTAATTCCCATGTTTCATTATTATTAGTAATACTACTTACTTTATTGTTGTGTCTTGTAGGGCAGTTAGGCGATTTAATATTCTCTTCTATTAAGAGATATTATGGAGTTAAAGATTTTTCTCAGTTGATTCCAGAACATGGAGGAATTTTAGATCGTTTTGATAGTTTAATATTTGTAATATTAGCTTATATAATTATACAAGGATTATTATAGGAGGGATTATTTTGTCAATTATTATTAACTTGCTTTTATTTGTTGTAATACTAGGTGTTATTGTTTTTGTTCATGAATTTGGACACTTTATTTTTGCTAAATTAACAGGGGTTTATGTATATGAATTTGCTCTTGGTATGGGGCCTAAAATATGGGGGTTTAAAAAGGGAGAGACAGATTATAATATTCGTGCTATTCCTATTGGGGGTTTTTGTCAATTAGCTGGAGAAGACTTAGATGATGATGATGATCAGAAAGTTCCAAAAGAGAGAAGATTACAATCTAAGAAAGCTTGGCAAAGATTTTTGATTATGGTTTTTGGACCTATGAATAATTTTATTTTAGCTGTTGTTCTATTATTCTTTATTGCTTTAGCAGTTGGTGGTTCTACTTTAAAACCAGTGATAACTTCTATTGAAGAAAATTCAGCGGTTAGTGAAGTAGGAATGGAAGAAGGAGATAGAATTCTAACTATTAATGGTCATAAGATTAAATATAGTGATGATATATCTTTATATTTGGCAGTTGCTGATCCTAGTAAAGTTCAAACCTTTAAAGTAAAAAAAGAAAATGGTGATATTTCAACATATAAAGTTAAGCCAAAAAAAGTAGTTGAAGATGGAAAAGAATCTTATCGATACGGAATTGGAATTCAACAGGAAAGGACAACTGGTTTTGTAAATGCTATTATTTTTACATTTCAAAAAACATGTTCTATTTTTAAACAAATGTTTATTACAGTTGGATATTTATTTACAGGAAGAATTCACTTAAATCAATTATCAGGACCAGTTGGTATTTATTCAGTAGTAGGTCAACAAAGATCATTAGGGTTTGCCAATTTATTATATTTAATGGCATTTTTAAGTATTAATGTTGGTTTTATTAATCTTTTACCAATTCCAGCTTTTGACGGAGGACATATTTTGTTTATTATTATTGAGTTAATAAAGGGCTCTCCTGTTAATCCAGAATTAGAAAATAAAATACATACTGTTTTCTTGATATTATTATTAATTTTAATGGCTATTATTACGTTTAATGATATTTTAAGATTGTTTTAAAAAAGAACATAATATATTGTTCTTTTTTTTGTTGTTCGATATAATTATATATAAGATGGGTAACGAGGTGATATTTTGATAGTATTTGTCATATTAGTATGTATTGTATTATCATTTACTATAGTAATTGCCTTGTATTTAGATCATTTAACTAGTAATAAACATTTTGATGTTAATCCTAATTTAACAGATGATGTTAATATATTATTTCAGGAAAAAGAATAAAGAAAGGTGATATTATGAGTGTTCATTTAGTGCTTATTATTATTGCGATTGTCGTAATATTATCTTTTGTTGTGGGAATTATTCTGAAGAAGAAGTATCAAAAAGGGATGATTTCTTTTGATACTACTATTATTCCTAGCATTGGTAAAAAAAGGACTCTACCATCAAGTCAATCAAATGTTGATTTAACTTCAGTAACTCCATCAGTTACTCCAGTAGAAGTTTCTTCATATGTTCAGCAGGTATCACAAACCGTTACTCCAGTGGAGGTTCCTTCATATGTTCAGCAGGTATCACAACCAGTTAGTCCAGTAGAAGTTCCTTCATATGTTCAGCAGGTATCACAACCAGTTACTCCAGTAGAGGTTCCTTCATATGTTCAGCAGGTATCACAACCAGTTAGTCCAGTAGAGGTTCCTTCTTATGTTCAGCCGGTATCACAACCCGTTACTCCAGTGGAGGTTCCTTCATATGTTCAGCCGGTATCACAACCCGTTACTCCAGTGGAGGTTCCTTCATATGTTCAGCAGGTATCGCAACCGGTTACTCCAGTAGAGGTTCCTTCATATGTTCAGCAGGTATCACAACCAGTTAGTGCAGTAGAAGTTCCTTCATATGTTCAGCAGGTATCGCAACCAGTTAGTCCAGTAGAAGTTCCTTCATATGTTCAACCGGTATCTCAACCAGATAGTCCAATAGAAGTTCTTTCTTATAGTGAACAGGTTAGCACTTCTTTTGATGTTCCTGAAGAAGTATTATATTATGATCAACCAGTTATTATTCGTAGTATGGATGTTGATTAGAAAAGAAGTTCAATGACTTCTTTTTTTGGTATAATATAAGTAATGGAGGTGATACTTTGATAGTTGGTGTATTAGTTGAAATTGCTAATAAAAGTGTTGATAAGATTTTTGATTATCATGTTCCTTCTAATATGGAAAATGATATTAAAATTGGTGTTAGAGTATCAGTTCCTTTTGGGAGAATGATTTTAGAGGGATTTGTATTAGAATTTAGAGATTCTTCTTCTGTGGAGTTAAAAGATATTATTGATGTTGTTGATTCGGATATTGTTTTGAATCAAGAATTATTAGAGCTTGGTAAAACTATTAAAAAGAAGACTTTGTCTCCTTTAATTAGTTGTTATCAAGTGATGCTTCCTAAGGCTTTAAAAGCTAAAAAGGGAAAAGATATATCTATTAAGTATGATACTTATTATAAAATTAATCCTAATTATGATTCTTCTTTCTCTTTAAATAATACTCAGAAGAAAATATTTGATATTGTAAAAGAAAAAGAATTAGTATTACGAAAGGATTTGCTTTCCGTTTCTGCTAGTAGTTTACAAACGCTTCTTAAGAAGAAAATTCTATTAGAAGAGAAAAAGGAACATTATCGATTGCAATATCAAGATGGTCCCTCTCTAAAAAAAGAATTAACTGCTGATCAAAAAGCTGTTGTTTCTTCAGTTATTCAGTCTTCTTCACAAACTTTTTTATTATATGGAGTAACTGGTTCTGGAAAAACAGAAGTTTATATGGAAATAATAGATTACTATTTATCTTTAGGAAAAAATAGTATTGTGTTAGTTCCTGAGATTAGTTTAACTCCACAAATGATAGAAAGATTTCAGAAGAGATTTGGAAATCAAATAGCGGCTCTTCATTCGGGGCTTAGTGATGGGGAAAAATATGATGAATGGAGAAGAATTTCCCGTGGAGAAGTATCTATTGTTATTGGGGCTAGAAGTGCCATATTTGCCCCCCTTTTAAATTTGGGAATTATTATTCTTGATGAAGAACATAGTGACTCTTATAAGCAGAGTGATGCTAATCCTAGATATCATGCTCGAGATATTGCAATGATTAGAGCTAAAACACATCATTGTTCAGTATTGTTAGGTAGTGCTACGCCTTCTTTAGAATCTATGGCAAGAGCTCAAAAAGGAGTATATCAATTATTAGAACTAGTTAATAGAGTTAATGGAAAACAATTACCAAAAGTAACGATTGTTGATATGAATGAAAGTTTTAGTAAGATGAAGGGGCATTTTTCTTCAGAATTGTTTGAATCTATACAAAGTTGTTTTCAAAAGAAGGAACAAAGTATTTTATTATTGAATCGTCGTGGATATGCTTCTTTTGTAACTTGTAAGAATTGTGGATTTACTTTTAAATGTCCTAATTGTGATATTACTTTAACTTATCATAAAAGTAGTAATACACTTAGATGTCATTATTGTGGTTATGGAGAAAAAGTATATAATGAATGTCCTAAGTGTCATGAGAAAGCTTTTAGTAATTTAGGAATTGGGACTCAAAGAATTGAAGAAGAATTAAAAGAATTGTTACCAAATGTTCGAATTCTTCGAATGGATTATGATACAACTAGTAAAAAAGGTAAGCATGAAGAGATGATTGCTTCTTTTAAGAACCATGAATATGATATTTTGTTGGGTACTCAAATGGTTGCTAAAGGATTGGATTTTGCTAATGTAACTTTAGTTGGGGTTATTAATGCAGATACTTCTCTTAATATACCTGATTTTAGAAGTAGTGAAAATACTTTTTCATTGCTTAGTCAAGTGGCAGGTAGAAGTGGAAGAAGTGCAAAGGAAGGAAGAGTAATTATTCAAACGTTTAATCCAGATCATTATGCTATTAAATATGCTCAAAAACATGATTATTTATCTTTTTATCAACAAGAAATGGATATTCGTAAACGGTTAAAATATCCTCCTTATTATTATTTATGTTGTATTAGAATTAGTGGAAAAAATGCTTCTTTTATTTTTCAAGAAGCATTAAAAATAAAAAATAGTTTAGAAAGAAATTTAAAATCTGTTATTATTCTTGGTCCTAGTAATGCTTTGGTTTTTAAAATGAATCAGATATATCGTTATCAAATAATTTTGAAGTTTAAAAAAGAAGATGAATTGTATCCTATTTTTTCTAAAATAGTAGATCATTACCAATTTAATCGAATGATACGTATTGATATAGATTTTAATCCTACACAGGTTTTGTAGGAAATTTTCTGTTTAAACTAGTGTTAATTTCTGTTTTGTGTTATTCTTATAAGAGAGTAGAGGTGTTTATATGGGTAATCAAGATGAAAAAAATAAGACGGTTGTAGATAGTAATTTAGATTTTAATAAAAAAAATAGGGAAGATTATGAAAATTTGATGGCTGATTCATCTTCTAAACTAGATGGATATTGGGATAAGAAAAATCCATTTGTTGTTCTTGTTTTAGTTATTTTACTAGCTATTATTGTGGTTGGTTCTATTTATTATATAAGTGCTTATATGGGAAAGTAATGGAGAATTAAAAGGGTTGTAGGAGGTGATAAAGTGTTAGATGATTTATTTAAAAGACAAGATGTTTTGCATTTTATAGATGTATTAAAGAATAGTAATATGTTTCATTTAAGAAATCAATTAACTTATTCTTATCATGATATTTCTATGTCTTATGAACTAGGACTTTATCTATTTTATGATGCTTTAATTAAATATTATATTGTTGTTCAAGATGAATCGTTGCTTCCAGATTTTTTAGAGCAAATTCAAAAGTTATATCGAAAGTTAGATACAGTAGAAGATATACAAATGGGAATTCATAAACTGATTTGTAATGAATTAATGACTTATTTTCATATGAGTGATTGTTCTTCAATAGAAAATCGTAATAAGATTATTTATGTAGTGTATGATCGTTATATTCGAAATGGATATTTCTTTCATGGATTTTCTAGTTGCTATTACCAAACAATTCGTGATAATGGATTTGTTCCTGAGGAATATGAAAATTATTATGAAAGATTTAAAAGAGTTAATACAATTTTTAAAAAGTATAATTTACCAAATGTTATCTCAAAGGACTTTTTAGATAAAAAAGTTTATTTTACAGATGATATTGTTATGGGATGTTATTATTCTATGTGTTCTCCAATGTTTTTTTATCAATTTTTATTAAATCATAAATTATTGGGAAAAAGGGTTCAGGAAGATGATTATTGGTATGATCGATATGAAGTGTTTGAAAATGCTTTAAAGAGATTAATGAGTAATCATTTATTTAATGAAAAAGATCGTAAATTTATTTTGGATTTATTCCAGGATGAATGGAGACTTCTTCATAGAAGAAAAAGAAAAATATGTTTATTATTAATTGATCGACAAGCTATTCCAAGTGCTCCTGTTTTGTTGGAAGAATATGTTTCTTCTTCAGGTAACGTTTATGATATAGTAGATCGTATTTTAAGTTCTAAGTATAATCAATTATCTTATGGTGAAGTTATTCTTCCTAAGAATATAAAGTTACTTACGTTGGAACACTTTTATGAGAAAAGAATTGTGTATCATTTTGATGAAAATGTGAATGATATTCAAAAACCTAAAGAAATAATTAATCAAGATTATTTAAATGCTTATGGAAATGTTTCATTATTATTGATTATTGGTTCTTTGTTTATTAGTTTAGGGGTTATTATTAGTATATTATCAATGTTGAGGGGGTAATAAAATGAGAATTGTTTTTATGGGAACACCGGAATTTGCGGTGCCTGTTTTAGAAGGGTTAATTAGTAATTATGAAGTTGTGGGAGTAGTTAGTCAACCTGATAAAGTAGTAGGAAGACATCAAGTACTAACACAAACACCTATTAAGAAAGTAGCTTTACAGCACCATATTCCTGTATTTCAACCAATTAAGATACGAGAAGATTATGAAGAGATATTAGCTTTAAAGCCTGATATGATTGTTACATGTGCGTATGGTCAAATTATTCCAAAGGTTATTTTAGATTGTCCAAAATTAGGATGCATTAATGTTCATGCTTCTTTACTTCCTAAATTAAGAGGTGGTGCGCCTATTCATAAAGCTTTGATTGATGGTTATGATAAAACGGGAATTACCATTATGTATATGGATGTTAAAATGGATAATGGTGATATTATTTCACAAAAGGAATTAGAAATATTAGATTCTGATAATTTGGAAAGTCTACATGATAAATTGAGTGTTATGGGAAGAGATTTATTATTGGAGACATTACCTAGTATTATAGATGGAACTAATCAAAGAATTCCTCAAAATGAAGATGAAGTTACTTTTGCTTATAATATTAAAAGAGAAGAAGAAAAAATTGATTTTTCAAAAACTAGTCGAGAAGTATTTAATCTTATTAGAGGACTGTCTCCTGTACCAAGCGCTTTTACTTCTTTGTTTGATTTAGAAATGAAGATTTATGAGAGTTTTATTTATGATAGGAAATATGAACAGGCTGTTTGTGGAGAAATTGTTGATGTTATAAAAGAAGGAATTGTTGTTAAGACACAAGATGGAAGTGTTGTATTAACAAAAATAAAGCCCTTTGGAAAAAAAATGATGGATGTTAGTAGTTATGTAAATGGTGTAGGGAAGAATAAATTGATAGGGCAGGTGTTAAGATGAAAAAAAAGAATAAAGAAATAAAAAGTAATCAAGCAATTAAAGAGTTATTGAAAACTCCTAGAGGACAAGGTATAGTTTTTTTTGCTTTTTATTTTTTCTTTTTTCTTTTTATTGCTATATTATCTCGTACTGGTGGTAGTAATAGAGATTTAAAGGTTAGTGATTTTCAACAAGGTAATTCAAAACCTGATTATGTTGATTCTTTAAGACTTAATAGTTATGAATTTGTTTATACTATTACGATTGATCAAAATGTTTATCAATATAAAGGACAAAGATATTTGGATAAGATGTTATTTGAATATAATAATCAGAAATATTATTATGATGGAGAAAAATATTATAAACAAGATGGTGAATGGATAGAGTGTGATGATTCTTTAGCTTTTAAAGAATATTTAGATTTTGATCAAGTTAATTTATTACTTGATGTGGCTAGCTATGACTCTATGACTACTTATGAAAGTGGAAAAATAAATTATAATTATTTATTATCATCAAATAGTATTTTTTCAGTACTAAAAGGAATGAATACTGATTATTTTGAAGAACCAAATTCTATTGTTGTTGGAGTTAATGAAGATAAAAATGTTGAAAGAGTATTGTTTCAATTAGATAGTTATGGTCATTTAAGTCAGATTTGTCAAAATAATTTTAAGATACTATTGGAATTTGACCAATATGGAAAAGTAAAAGAGATAGAAAGTCCAATGGATAATTGTCAAATAGTGTGTGTAGACACATGTAAGTGATAATTTTTCTAACAGTCGATGCATTAAGCATTGGCTGTTTTTTTGATTTTTAATAGACC
>CACZFH010000026.1 GCA_902780395.1 uncultured Erysipelotrichaceae bacterium | reverse complement strand
AGTTATGCTTTAAATTATAAAACCCCAATTCAGTATAAAACTGAATCAGGGTTCTAATGTGTCTTTTTATTAACTGTCTACTTTTACTTGACTAGTATACGTAGTAAGTTTTTATTTTTTATATACATAAGTCTTTACTTTATCAGTCGAATTTTGCAAGGTATCACCAGTACTATTTTCAATAGTAGGTTCTTCCATATCTTTAGTATTATCATTATCAGTTTTAAATTGAGAATTGTTATTTTCTTCATTAGCATAAATTTCATTAAGATTAATTAGTATCCTCTCATTACTAGTAACATGATAATTAGCTTTTTTTAAAAAATTTTTAATAGCAAAATCACTATATCTTTTAGCGCATTTTCTTCTTTCAATAATACGTATATCATCTTTTACAGAGTCATACTCAAAATATACAATCCCAACTTCATAATTAGAACCAATATTATCTTTAATAATTATACAACCAGCATTTAAAAGTCGATCCAATACTTTAAATTTTAAAAATAAAGCAGTCCTAGCAGTTGGATTTTCTTGATACATTTCCTCTTCTAAAGGAGTCATTTTTTCTATATTATCTAGCACATTAAAAGAAGACATAACAATACTTTTATTATTTAGATAATTATTAGTATTAATAAAAGACCTCATAATATTTAAGATTGGAACTAAATAAAGAGCCAAACTAAAATAGTAATTCAAATTCATTTGTGTTCTATTAGAATCAAACTTATAAAGATAACCATCATCAGCTAAATCTCTTATCATTCTAAAAAAAAAGACTAAAATCTGATACTACACTAAATATAATTGTCAAAATCCAAAATAGAATATAATTAAACATATAACCACCCAATAAAATAATCTATATTATAATACCAAGAAATAATTGCGTCAATAAAAAATCTAATAAGAAATTGACAATAGAAAATTATTGTGATAAATTGAATACAGTGAGTTCAAGTATGGATTATATCCTAGCCTTGAAGGGGAATCCTACACGATTGTTATCGGAGTCACCTATTATATAGGATGACTCTGTTTTTATTAAAGGAGAAATAATATGAAATCATTTACTCAAAATACAAAAGCTCTATTATTATTAGACTTATTACTACGACTCTAAGTAATAGGTTTATTAATAGTGATTTAATAGAATGCTAGACCTATTACAATTATAAGTAATAGGTCTTTTTTTGAGGAGGAAATATGATGAAAAAAATAAAAATATTTGATACAACATTAAGAGATGGGGAACAATCTCCAGGCTGTTCTATGACAATAGAACAAAAGGTAAAAATAGCTAAAAAACTAGATGAAATGGGTGTAGATGTAATAGAAGCAGGATTTGCTGCTAGTAATAATAGAGATTATGAAGCAATTGTTAAAATATCAAAAGTAGTAAAGAATGCCACCGTAGTATCACTAGCCAGATGCAATAAAAAAGATATAGATAAAGCTTATGAAGCAATAAAATATGCTAAACATCCTAAAATACATACTTTTATAGCAACTAGTGATATACATTTAATTAATAAACTACACATGAGTAAAGAACAAGTTATTCAAAGAGTAAAAGAATGTGTAAGTTATGCCAAAGAAAAATGCCATGAAATAGAATTCTCACTTGAGGATGCCACTAGAAGTGATAAAGACTTTGCTTGTCAAGTAATAGATACAGCCATAGAAAGTGGTGCAACTACAATAAATATTCCAGATACAGTTGGATATATAACTCCATGTGAATTTATAGAATTGATTGATTATCTAAAGAAACATAGTAGATTAAAAGAAGTAGAAATATCTGTTCACTGTCATAATGATTTAGGTTTAGCAACAGCTAACTCTCTAGCTGCTATAAAAACAGGAGCAACTCAAATTGAATGTACCGTAAATGGAATAGGTGAAAGAGCCGGAAATACGGCTATGGAAGAAGTAGTAGCATCCATAAAAACTAGAAAAGATTACTTTAATGCCAGTACAAATATAGAAACCAAAGAAATTAAAACAATAAGTAAAATGGTAGTAGAGGCAACAGGATCAATCGTCCAAAATAATAAAGCAATCGTAGGAGCTAATGCCTTTAAACATGAAGCAGGTATTCATCAAGCTGGAGTAATCAATAATAGTTTAACTTATGAAGTAATGAATCCAAAAGATTATGGTATATATGAAGATAATATAGTAATAGGAATTCATTCCGGTAAAAATGCCATCATAGATAAAATTAAAAAATTAGGAAAAAATGTTTCAAGCTATGATATTGATTCTATAGTAATAGAAATTAAACAATTTTTTGAATATAATAGTAACTTTTCTGACGAAGATTTTATTAACATATTAAATAATCATAAAATAAAAATATTATCATATTAAAAAAAGAAATTAAATGATATAATACTATAAGGAGGTAATAAATATGGAAGAAAGAAGATTAGCAGGGAAGGTTGCATATCCAACTGAATTAAGAAATGAAGAAATAATGTCTAAACTAGAAAAAGTAGTAAAATTAAATATTAGTGAAAATGAAAAGAAATTATTATGGAAATATATTGAACATAATATAAGAACAAAAGAAAGCATAATAGCACAATTAAAAATTATAACTGAAACAGAAGAATGGAACAATAAGATAGACAATTTACCAAATTTAGTCTATGATTTTGCAAACTTCACTGTAGAAGAAAAGAAACAAATTGCTAAAGATCTATTAACCAAAATAGAGAATAATGAAATAGATATATGGTAAAAAAAAGTTTAATACTATTTTTAACAAATAATTGTAATTTAAATTGTAAATATTGTTTCATCAAGAAAGATAAGCAACAAAGTAAATTAGATTTTAGTAAATATAAAGAAGTTATTGATAATAATAATAAACAAATATCATCAATAACCTTTTTTGGTGGAGAACCATTACTATATATAGACTTAATAGAATCAATTATCAATTACAACAAAGAAAAGAAATATCATTTTCAATATATACTAAATACTAATGCTACCCTAATAAATGATCAAGCAATGGAAATAATAAAAAAGAATAATATATTAGTTAATGCCAGTTTAGATGGAAATATTATTTCTAATTCTAATAATAGATTTGGTGAAATAATTTTTAAAAAGGTAATAAACAATATTTACAAATTAAAGGAAAATGATATTGAAGTAATCATTAATTATGTAATAACTCCAAATAATATAGATCATCTATATGAGTCATTACATTTTTTTAAAGAACAATCAATTAATAAAATAGCTTTATTATTTGATTATGAAGCCATTTGGCAAGAAAAAGATCTACAAAAGCTAAAAAAACAATTAGAGAAATCTATGGATATTTTTTCCAACGTTAGTAATAGAGATTTTATAATTTATCCAATATATAGTAAAGTACTAGCAATTTTAGAGAATAAAGAAATCTCAAAATGTCGATTTGGAGAAGAAACAATTGTCTTATCTAGAGCAGGAGAGTTATATCCATGTATATCATTTGTTGATGATAAAAACTATCAAATGACCGACTTTAATCATCATTATAATAATACAGTTAATGTATCAAAATGTAATAATTGTAAATATCTAAGATTATGTACCAATAATTGTATGTGTAGATATAAAAATAACCCTAATAATGAAATAGATATTAATTGTGAAATAGAAAAAAAATTAATTGATATATCATCTAAAATTATTGACAATTGGTTCAAAAATAAATAGTAAAGGAAGAAAGCATGATTATAGAAATAAATAAAGATAATTACCAAAAAGAAGTATTAGAAAGTAAAGGCAATGTAATAATAGACTTTTATGCTAATTGGTGTGGTCCATGTAGAATGCTAAGACCAATATTAGAAGAAGTGGCAAGAGAAAATCCTAACTTAAAAATAGTTTCTATAAATGTAGATGAAGAAAAATCACTTACAAAAGAGTATAATATTTTTTCTATACCGTGTTTAGTATTTATAAAGAGTGGAAAAGAAATAAAGAGAAATGCAGGATTAGTAACAAAAGAAGAATTAGAAGTCATAATTAATGAATAAAAGATAGAAACTAGAGCAATCTAGTTTTTTTATTTAGAAATCTTATTAATATTTTATTAATAAGTACTTGACAAAATAATATGTTATTATTATAATGTTAATATCAGAGGAAAAGCTCTGTTTTAATTTGAAAATAGATATTAACAATATGTTAAGAGAACAGTAAAGCAATAGTAATCTATCAGAAAAGGAGGAATTTATATGGCTAATAAAGGAGGAGCATATATAGCCTATCAAGGTAAAGAGTATTCATTAGAGCAAATAAAAGAAGTACTAGAAAATAATCAAGAAGATTATGAAAAAATAAAAATCTACAGCAATACAACACACAATGTAATATTAGCTAAAAATACATTTGCCATGTTCTACGACTATTCAGATTATTATTTTGAACCTTTCCAAAGAAAATCTTTTATTACTGTTTGTGGTTATAACAAGGCAGAATATGAAAGTATTATTCCTCTTGCAATTGACTCATTTCAAATACCAGAAAAAATTAATGAACTATTTTCAGAAAAAAGAGAATCATTTTTTTCATTTATGAGTAATCCCGAATATTATATTCATTTTTCAGGAATAGGATATGATCCCGATAGAAATGAATTAATTGCTGGACTAACCTCCCCAAAAGGTAAATATACTCAATTATTTTATGGGTATACTAAGAAGAATCATGAGATTATGCTCTCTAACGTTAAAGAAATATTATTATCTTTCTGTGATGTAATTAAAGAAATGGATAATAACACTTACATGAAAAACGGAGCGATATATAACATAGATAGTACAAGGATTAAAGAAAGAGAAATTCAAGAGGAAGAAGACGAAAAACAAACAATTGAAAAAGAGAAAAAAGAAATAAATATGATAAAAAAAACCAAGGAAAATGGAGACTATTTAATTGATGGCTTAAATATTTTATTAACACAGATTACCAATAAAATTGTAAAAGAACAAATAGAAAAGAATGTAGCTAATTATTTAGCATCTAAAGAACCCAAAAAAAGAATAGAAGAATATTTATTAGCAGAATTAGATAACGAAACTCAAAAAAAAGTATTAGAAATAATTGGCAAAGTCTTTGAAAAAGAAAATATAGAAGAAAAAGTAATCCAAAGTATAAAAACAACTTTTGATGATAAATTAAAGGAATTTAGGGAACAAATTCAAATTCCCACTATACATATAATAAAATTAAATGACACAATTATAGGTCAAACATCAGGTGGCTTTTATCATGAAAAATTTGAAGAAATATTAGCACAAGTTCAATTAAATGAACCAATTATGTTAATTGGTCCAGCAGGTAGTGGAAAAAATGTTGCAGTAAAACAGGTGGCAGATGCTTTGGGTCTTCATATGTATTATACAAATAATGCCTCTAATGAATTCAAATTAACAGGATTCATAGATGCTGGTGGCAATTATAGAGAGACTGAATTCTATAAAGCATTTAAATATGGAGGCTTATTTAACTTAGATGAAGTAGATGCATCAGATCCAACCGCCTTAATAGTTATCAATTCAGCACTTGCTAACGGATATATGGCTTTTCCACATGAAACAATAGAATGTCACAAAGATTTTCGTATAGTTGCCGCAGCAAACACTTGGGGAAAAGGGTCAGATATGCAATATGTAGGAAGAAATGCTCTAGACGGAGCAACCTTAGATAGATTTGATAATATATATATGGATTATGATAGAAATCTAGAAAGAAACTTATATCCTAATGAAGAAGTCTTGGAATTTATGTGGGAGTATAGAGACGCCGTAGAAAAAACCAAAATCCAACATATAGTGTCCACTCGTGGAATTGGTAAAGTCTATAAAAAAGAAATATGCAATTTTCCAGTAGATCAAATTTTAAGAACCAATGTAGTAAGAAATCTAGGGCAAGATGATGTAAATACCATAATTGGAAACATGACTAATATTTCAGCAAACAACAAATATTATGAAGGATTAAAACAATTGGTATTAAGGAGATAAATATGTATAGGTATTATGAAAAAGATGGATATGAAATAATGTATTACAGATTTGATTCCGTAACCGAATATATTGATTATTTAACAACAACTACAATTAACAAAAGAAAGTTTCCAAATCCAAAAAGCATTTCAGGAAATTATAGTTTTTGCAAAACCAAAAGTTTTGAAGAGGCGTTAGAATTAATGAAATATGGATATCATGAAGATTTTGAAAAGCTAATGGAATTAAAAATTACATTAGAAAAATATATAAAGCTCACCAACAAAAGAAGTAATCAGTTTAATTACTACGTTGGATATGTTCCTGATGTAAAAGCTTACCTAGAAGGTAATCCTTTATCAATGATTAATAAAGAAAAAAAAGCTAGGAAAAAAATTGATATATATATAAACACATCTTATTCAGGGAGAACCTCAAGTAGTGCAATTTTTAATCGAGGCGCTATAGTCTTAACATTAATAGAAATCCTAGAGAGTCTTGGTTTTAATGTAGACCTTCATTTATTTGAAATGTCGGCAATTGGTAATCAAGTTCATTATAGTGACTTTATTCTTAAAAAAGAAACTGAACGAATCAATCCTCAAAAACTCTACTTTCCATTATGTCATCCTTCTTGGATTAGAAGATTGAATTTTCGATTAATAGAAACAACGCCTAATATTAATTATAGTTGGGATGATTCATATGGTTGCCCTAGTAACTTATCAACTATGAAGAAATGGATAGATTTGAAAAATAATGACATAATTATACCAACAATACCAGAAATTGGTATTAAAGGAAATAATATAGTAAATGATACAAATCGTTTATTTAATTATATAAACTCATTATCAGAGAAAGATTTCGAACTAAAAGAAATCGATAAACAAGAAACACAAAATATAGATATTACATATTCAAATGATTGTGTAATATCCTTAAAACCAACTAAATATATTAAGAAAAGAAAAATAATTTGAAAACTGAATAATATTATGGTATAATACTAAGCTCGAAAGAGGGGGGAATAATAAAATGAAACATATAGTTGCCATGACATTTCCAAAACAAAACTTAAATTTAGGTTTAGAACCATCAATACTAACAGTAGTACCAAACGATACAGAAGATGTAAAGGTACACTATGTATTAGATCAAAATAACATCGAATATAAAGAAGAAGATGTATTATATTATATGTGTAGTATATATATAACAGGAATGGATGAATTCTTTGAATGGGCTAAAAAGCATGATAAAAATAAAATAATTACCGGAGGATATGAACCTACTATCAATCCTCATGAATTTGAACCATATTCTAAAAAGGTAATAATTGGGCCATGTGATAGTTTTAATGAAACCATTAAACAAGAAGGAACCATCGTAAAAGGAATTACTACTAATTGGCGTATTCCAAGATATGATTTATATGATGTGCGCTTAAATCAACAAATAATACCAGATAAGCGAAAAGATGATATAGTAACCAGTATAAACACTTCTCAAGGATGCCCATTTCAATGTGATTTTTGTTGCAGTCCATTAATGTGTGATCATATTATGTCAAAACCATTATCTCTTGTTCAAGAAGAAATCAATTATTTAAAATCAACAAATGCAAAATTCATTTTTATTAGAGATGAAAATTTCCCACTACAAAGAGATTGGAAAGAAAAACTTAAAATAATTAATCAATTAGGAGCAAAAATATACTTATTTGCCTCATCAAATCTATGTACAGAAGAAAATATTAAATTCATGAAGGAAAACGGGGTATACATGATTTGTCTAGGGTTAGAAGATATTACAGTAGAATATGGTAAAAATAAAGAATTAGATAAAACATGTAGACTTCTACATAAATATGGAATCTATGTATATTTAAGCTTTATAGTAGATCCTTTAAAAATAAATACCGATCAAAAGTCATTTGACTTTTATAAAAAGCTACTTAGTCGTTTTAAAGAATTAAAACCTGAAATGGTATGTGGTAATTTCTTAATGCCTTTTAGAGGAACAAAAATATGGGATAAATATAAAGATTATGTTGGTAGAGAAGATTTTAAAGACTATAACTCAAAATCTGCATTTTTAGAAAAAGATAAATTAAGAAGATTTAAAGACGAATATGATATGTTTTATTATCAATATATATATTATCATTCAATTTTTTATAAAGAGAATATAAGAGAATTTAATACAAATGACACTCTATATTTAAGATTTGAAGAATTAAAAAGAGAATTTGCTTATAAATTAAAAGAAAAAGGAATTATAGATACAAAAATAAAGGAAAATATTATAGAAGAAAAGCAAGAAATAGGGAGATTTACTGCCACGACTTTTAATGGCAAAGAACTATTATTTATAGCATATAATAATAAAACGATAGATTGTCCAACATTAGGATTAAATAATTATCATAAATTAATAATTAAACCAAGATTTGAACTTATAAAACCAAATATAATGTATGAATATAATAAAAAAGCAAATAAAAAATATACCAATCCTCAAGAGCTAATAGCAAGCTATAGTATTGATGAACCATTATTTACCTATTTAAAAGATAATAAAATGATTATGTATAGTACTGATATGGCTTATTTATATGGTTTTGCTGATAAAAAGGGTTATGATTTTGAACCATATACACCAGGAGAAAAAAGAAAGAATCGTTTTAAACGAATTAAAGACAAATCTAAAATATTAATCAACCAAAAACAGGACATTTTTAATTAAAAACACTATTAAAATATATTAATAGTGTTTTTCATGTCTATAAATTGACAAAAAGCTAAAAAACAAGTATAATATGCAAACAAAAGGAAGTATATTATTCAGCAAGTTAAGATTATAAAAAGGAGAATAAAAAGAATGAAAAATGATAAAAATGAAAGAAGAAGAATGCTAGAAAACTTTGAAAGCAACATGGAAGAATATAGAAATAATATATATGGCGAAAATATTGGAAGAACTATAACAATATTAAACTTTATTATGATATGTATAGATAATATAGAAATAGCTAGTAGAATAAGGAATATCATTCATAGACCAGAGAACGAAATGGAATTAGAATTAGCCAAACTATATGTAAAGGCATTTTCAGAATACTATGACTTAAAAGAAAAACTATTAATGGAAAAAGAAAGAGAAATTACAGTAGAAAACAACCCTGCTATTGAACCATTAATAAATATAGTTAATCAATTAAAAAGCGGTAAATCATTAGATGCAATAGAAGAACCAGAATCAATTAAAGGTCAAGAAGGAAAATACACTTATTTGTTTTTGTTATCGTTAAATAATCAAACAATTAAGGATTATATTCAAAATAAAACTGGAATGGAACTAAACAATCAAGATCGTGCTGAAGAAACAAAAATATTAATTGATAAAATATGCTTATTACCAATGTTTTATAAAGGAATACCAAAAAGTGTTATAGATAAAGAAATAATTACAGATATGAAAGAATATGTAAATCAATTCCATTTTTGTTGCGAGCAAGAAAAGCCATATCGAAAAGCTATGAAATTTGCCAAAGAAGAAGTAGTTCCAGCACTTGATGACGCAAGACAAAAAGTATTATCATTATGGAAAAATAGAAAGAAAAAGTAGGTTATAAAATGGATAATAAAACAGAATTTATAAAGAGCTTAAAAGAATTATTAGATAGATATGATATATTTAATTGTTATAATACACCAGAATTAATGGTAGATGAACTAAGTAAAAATTTACAAATAATCATAGATGATTATAAAAAGAAAGAAGCAATTGCTAGTGATGACATTCAAGAAATAGTCAAAGAAACAATTGAAAATATAACAAAAAACCAAATAGAGTATAATAAATACTCATTTAGTCAATATTCTTATATGACTCAAAGAATAGTAAAGGAACCAATATTGCTAGAAGGAGAAACATCACTAAATAAACGTATTACAAGATTAAAAAATGTATATGAAATATATAGAGATAATATAACAAATGAACAATTGATAGTTCTTCGTTTTGCAGATGATATAGTAATTACCATTACAATACATCCAGAATATCAAAGACATATTAGATACTATAAAAACAATCAAGAATATAATAGTTTAAACGCTCAGGATTTAGTTAAGATAAATTATTTAAAATTATTAGAAAATGAACCTACGATATTAAATAATGATATATTAATAAAAGAATTAGTAAAAAAACCAATTTTTGAAGAAGGTGTAATAGCTTGTAATGGTCGTATTATAAGAAATAATGATCAAGAAGAAGAAATATATTTTGATAGAAAAACTAAGGAAAGTATTATAGTAACTAGAATGGCAAACCAAGTATTAATAGAATGCAGAGATAAAGGTCTAAAAAAGTTTGATAGATTATTTATAAATGGAGTAGAACTAACCATAGATGAGTATATGAATTTAGTAATTCAAAATGGCATTCCTAATATTTTTCCTGTTCACTATAAAAATATAACTGAAGAAGGTTTTTGTAATTCCGAATTAATAGAATGGTTAAAAGATGAACCTCTTTTAGATATTGGATGTCAAACATATCAAGGAAGAATATATAGAGCAATAGCCAGAGAAGAAAAATATATAGACTTAATTACAAGCGAAACTATAAGAGTAATAAGAAATAAAAAAGATAATGATAATTATATCACTATAATAAAAGATGAAAAAGAAAAGACTGAATATATTAATTATGGTGGAAGTGGCCCCTATCAAAAAAGAATACAATAATAAGACAAAAAAAGTCTTATTTTTTTTTTAAAAAGTATTGACATTTACAAATGTTATTAATATAATGTTAATAACAAGTGAAGAAAACTTGTATATATTTTAAAATTAGATATTAACAAAATGTTATGAACAATTATTTTTTTAATCTATGTTTATATCAAAATGTTAAGAAGAAAAAGTAGGAGGTGAACCAAAATATGTTAATTAATAAACAAAGAATTAAAAACATAGTTAATCGCTATTACCAAGAAGTTTATGATATCCAAGGAACAACTACAATAAAAGTATTTGAAGAAAATGTAGGATACGGAATGTCAGAAACTAAAGATTGTATAGTAAAAATAACTTTTAAAGCAAAAAGAATGATTCTATTTGAAGAAACAACATATGAACAAGATATAGATGAAGAAAAATTAAGTACTATATTTTCATACTTCTTAGAAAAAGAAAATCATACCTTAAAGAGTCTTAAATTAAATAAAGGAATAGATTCAAGAATAGAAGGATATGGGCTTGGAGAACATCTTGTTAATTATCCGTATTTTAAAGGAACAGATATTGAAATAAATGAAAAAGTTAAAAAGATAGGAGAAAAATAATATGGAAGATATTAAAAATTTAAAAATGTATAAAGGAATGTTAATTGTCGTTGATATGGTAAACGGTTTCGTAACAGAAGGGGCACTTCACGATACAGATATTGGTGATATAATTCCAAGACAAATTGAACTAATTAAAGAAGCCAAAAACCAAGGCAAATTAATTGTATTTATTAAAGATACTCATACCATCAATTCAACTGAATTTAATAGATTTGGTGGAAAAGAAAAAGGAGCACATTGTGTTAAAGGAACAAGAGAGCAAGAATTAGTAGACGAATTGAAAGTATATGAAAACAATCCCGATACAATTGTTATTGAAAAGAATTCTACAAGTTATATGGAAGTGCCAGAGTTCAGATTACTATTAGAATATCAAAAAGCTTTAGAAGAAATTTGGGTAATTGGTTGTTGCACAGATATATGTATCATTAACGGAACAATACCAATGAGTAATTACTTTGATCAATGGAATAGAGAAGTACAAATTAAGGTATTTGAAGACGCTATAGCAACCTATGGAGAAGAGGCAAGACAAGAATATGTAAAAGCAGCAAAGCTTTTAATGGAACAACAAGGAATTGAATTAGTAAAGAAAAAATAAGAAAGAAGAGAATTTAATGGATAAAAATAATGAAAGACTTTATAAAGAAATATTATTATTAGAAAAAGTCTCCAAAAATAATAGACCATTTGGTACCGATAATCTTACGGGAATACAAGAAGAAAAGCCATTCTCTTGTAAACAAGAAGATATAGAAAATTCTATAGAACAATATCAACTACCAAAAATAAGTCTAGATACTTATAAACAATTTGAAGAATCATTTGGTATTGGAGAAAACTTATTACCCAATTCAACGAAAAATCATAATAAAAACATAGACAATATAATAGCAAGATTAGAAGAAAATCTAGAGGATAATACCTCTATGAATGAAAAACCAAAAGAATATAAAAAATCAATTTTTGATTTTGAAACAAGAAGATATAAATATTAAATAATAAGAAAGAAGGAAATTAAATGGAAAATAAAACATTAGCAACAGACTTTTATGAATTAACAATGGGACAAGTATATTTTAATGAAGGAATGAAAGATACCCAAGTAGTATTTGATATATTTTTTAGAAAGAATCCTTTTAATGGAGGATATACCATAAGTGGTGGTTTGGAAGAAACTATTAATTATGTAAAGAATTTCAAATTTGGGAAAGAAGAAATAGACTATCTAAGAGGTTTAAATACCTTTACCGAAGAATATTTAGATTATCTAGCAAATCTAAAATTTAAAGGAGATATTTATGCAGTACAAGATGGTACCGCAATTTTCCCAAATGAACCTATATTGAAGGTAAAAGCCGATATCATTACTGCTCAATTATTAGAAACTTCACTATTAACAAACTTTAATGCTGGAGCACTAGTAGTAACTAAAGCTAAAAGAATTACTAGCGAAGCCAAGGGAAACCCAGTAGCAGACTTTGGAGAAAGAAGAGGTAGAAGTATAGACTCAGCTATTGAAGCAAGTAAATATGCCTATATTGGAGGATGTGCATCTACAAGTAATGTCTATGCAGCTAGAAAATATGGTATCCCTGCATCAGGAACAGGAGCTCATTCACAAATAATGGCTATGGGAACTGAAGATAATGCCTTTGAAGCAATGGCAAAAACATTCCCTAAAAATACAGTCTTACTAATTGATACCTATGATACATTAAATATCGGAATCAATAACGCTATCAAAATAGGTTTAGCAATGAAAAAGGCCGGTAACGAATTAAAAGGAGTAAGAATTGATAGTGGTGATTTATTATATATTACCAAAGAAGTAAGAAAGAAATTAGACGCAGCTGGCTTAACAAATACAAAAATTACAGTAAGTAACAGCCTTGATGAATATTCAATTAGAGAATTAGTAAGTCAAGGAGCACCAATTGATCTTTGGGGAGTTGGAGAAAACATGATTGCACCAAACGATCGTGTCGGAGGAGTATACAAACTATCTCAAATAGAAAAAGAGCCAAAAATTAAAATTAGTAATGATACCATAAAAACAACTAATCCAGGAGATAAAAAAGTATACAGATTTTACGATCAGATAACAGGTTTAGCCCTAGGCGATGTAATAGCTTTAGCCGAAGAAAAAATCCCATTAGATAAATTCACATTAGTTCATCCAACAGAAACATGGAAACAAACAGAAATAGAAAATTATAAAGTGAGAGAGTTATTAATCCCAATCTTTATCAATGGAGAATTAGTATATAATACACCTACAATCAATGAATTGAAAAACTATTGTGAACAAGAATATCAAACATTACATCCAGGTGATAGAAGAATTCAAAATCCTCATGAATATTATGTAGATTTAACAGATAAATTAAGAGAATTAAAGCAAGAATTAATTGCAATGCATACTATAAACACTGAAAAACCAAAGGAGTATGTAAAAAAATAATATGAGGAAAGAAAAAGAAGAAGAATTAAAAAGTAACGTTGATTTATTAAAAACATATAAAAAAGAGCTCTTAAAAGAACCTGCTAGCTTTTTATCATCTCAAAAATATAGATGTTATCTAAATAATGGGAAAACAATCATTAGAGAAAACCTTTTAAAAAATAATGAAGAAGGAAAGGCTAGTATCATTTTACCAATAACCGATCAGAATACAGTCATTTTAACAATTCAACCAAGGGTCTTTACCAAAACAACAGTAGGTATATCATTACCTGCCGGCTACGTTGAAAAAAACGAAAAACATATAGAAGCCGCTAGAAGAGAATTATTAGAAGAAACAGGTTATGATTCAAAGAATCTAATTGAAGTTGCTGAGTTCTACCAAGATGACGGAATTGGAGGTGCCCTTAACAAAGGATTTGTTGCTCTTAACTGTAAAAAAGTAGCCATTCAACAGTTAGATGAAAGTGAATTTATTAATTATTTCGAATGTACAATTGATGAACTCTTAGAATTATATGAAAGAAAATATATATTAGATGGGGGAAGTCAACTAGTAATAGAAAAAAGTAAAAAATATTTAAAAGAAAGAAGGTAAATAATATGTTTAATGCTAAAGAACAAAAAGATAAAATTGTCAAATTTATTAGAGATTATTATGAGAAAAATAATTTAGGGGGAGTAATATTAGGAATTAGTGGTGGCAAAGATTCAGGAGTAGTTGCTGGGTTATTTGCCGAAGCTTTAGGAAAAGAAAATATCATCGGAGTTACTCTTCCATGTCATTCTAAAGAAGAAGATAAGAATGATGCAAAACTAGTTAGTGATTATTATGGATTTAAATTATTAAATATAGATCTAACAGAAGTATATGATATTTTTAAAGAGCAAATTAATTTATTAGGTAATTTTACAGAAGAACAATTATTAAATTCTGATATTAATGTAAAACCTAGACTAAGAATGCTTTCATTATACTATCTAGCTCCATTATTTTCAGCCGTAACAGGGAAAAATTATATCGTCGCAGGAACAGGTAATAAATGTGAAATATTTGTAGGCTACTTTACCAAAGGTGGAGATGGTGTATCAGATATCAACGTTTTAGCTGATTTAACAGTAGATGAAGTAATTCAAATAGGAGAAGTATTGAATGTACCTAAAAAAGTATTATACAAAACACCAGATGATGGCTTAAGTGGTAAATCAGATGAAGAAAAATTAGGAGTAAAATATAGTGATATTGCTAAAGTAATAAATGGTGAAGAAGTAGACGAAAAAATCAAACTAAAAATATTAAATATGCACGAAAAGAGTCAACATAAGTTTAATATTCCAACATATTTAAAATAACTGATAAAAAGGGGGGAATAAATATGAACAAAATAAAAAACATTTTTGGAGAAGGAACCATTTACAATAAGGAAGATCTAGGTAAAAAAATATACGCAACATCAGCAGCCTGTATGTCTGTATGGAGTGATATGTTATCTTTTGCCAATAAATATAAAGATAGATTTGTAGATAATCCAAACGAAGCAGATAGTATAGTAGTTTTAGGATGTCAAGTAACAGATTTAGCTGTTTTAAATGATTTAGCAATAGCTAAAAGACTACACGAAAAAACCAATAAAGACATTTATTTAGGTGGTTGTGTAGCTCAAAGATTTGACATACCATTACCAGAGTATATAAAAAGATTAAATGTTATAAGAGAGTATAACATCGATTTAGAGGATAGAACCATAGTAAAATATGAAAAACCCTTTTGGGTCAAAGATTTTAAAGAAGAAGATGATAATTTAAAAGATGGTCATCTATTCAGAAACTTTTATCCATTAAAGATAGGAGCAGGATGTCACGGTAAATGTAAATATTGCACTATAGTACATACTAGAGGTGGTTATTATGAAGAAGTTCCCGAAAATCAGATAAATGAGTTTTTAAATCATGAAAATGTTGTATTAATATCAGATAGCCCAACTCCATCTCAAGTGAAAGCTTGGTGTAAAATAGCTAAAGAAACTAATAAGGATATATCAATTAGAAATATTGAACCACAAAACTTAATTCAATGTAGAGAAGAATTATTAGAATTAGCAGATAAAAATCTATTAAAAATAGTTCATTGTCCAGTCCAAAGTTTTGATGAAGAATTATTAACTGCTATGAATAGAAATGTATCAGCAACTAATAAAGCAATTGAATTAATAAAAGAATTAAGAAATAAAGGAGTAATTACAGCTACAAATATTATTATTGATTATACAGTTAATAAAAAATTATATGAAAATCATGATAAAGAAAAATTAAATGAATATTTCGACTATTATTCTTGGAATCCCTATTTCGATGGCAATTTTGATCTAAAAAAAGCTGAGAATAGATTTAAAAAGTATATAAAATAATGGATTGGAAGTAAAATTATGAAATTAGGTATTTACGTCGGAAGTTTCAATCCTGTACATGATGGTCATATAAAAGTAATGGATTATCTTATAGATAATAAGATAGTAGATAAAGTATTAGTATTACCAACTCCAAATTATTGGAATAAACAAAATCTAGTTGATATTAATCATCGAGTAAATATGCTTAAATTTTTTGAAAGTGAAAATATAATAATTGATAATCTTCATAATAATTATTCTTATACTTATCTTGTATTAAGAAGTATAAAAAAAGATTATCCAAATGATTCGTTATACTTAATAATTGGAGCTGATAATCTTATTAATTTTAATAAATGGAAGAATATAGATGAAATCTTAGAAAATAAAATAATAGTATTAAATAGAAACAATATAGATATGAATAAGTATTTAGAAAAGTTTAATAAAAGTAAATTTATTATTATATCTGATTTTAATTATATAGATATTTCATCTAGTGAAATTAGAAATGGCAGATTTGATAAATTAGATTCTAAAGTTAAGAAATATATAGATGATAATAATCTATATAAGTAATATAAATAAAGAAAGTGGTTTATATGAAAAAATATGAAATAGGAATGTATGGAGGAAAATTTTTACCTTTACATAAGGGACATAATTATTGTATTGAAGTTGCTAGTAGAGAATGTAGTAAAGTTTATGTAATATTGTTTTTTGGTGGAGCTGATGAAGAGAAAATCCTAAAAAATAATAATGATAAATATTTATCAGTTGAAGAAAGAAAAAAAAATGTAATAGACATTTGTAAGAAGTATGATAATGCTTACGCTACTTTTATTGACGTAAGTAAATTAAGACTTCCTAACGGAGAAGAAGATTGGGATGGTGAAACTCCATTAGTCAGAAAAGTTGTAGGAGAAAAATTAGATGCTGTTTATTCTAGTGAAATATCTTATGAAGATTATTTTTCAAGAGCTTATCCAGAAGCAGTACATAGAGTTGTAGATTATAAAAGAATACATTATCCAATTAGCGGAACAAAAATAAGAAATATGAAAAAAGAAAAGGAGAGAGAATTATGGATCGTATAAAAAAGATTACATTTAAAGAAAAGATTAAAAATATTAAAACAAGTTTTAAATCATTAAAATGGTATGAAATTATTATGATTATTATAATGATTATAATTGCAAGTATTGCTGTAGTTGAAGCAATCATTCATCCAGAGACCAGTACTAATCCATTGTGGTTAACAATTATTAATTTTATTAGTGCTATATGTGGAATTATGTGTATATTCTTCTGTGCTAAAGCAAATATTTCTAATTTTATATTTGCTGTTATTAATACATTTGTATATGCTATATTCTTATGGTATCACAAAATATATGGAACTTTTGCACTAGAAGTTTTATTTTATCAACCAGTTAATTTTATTTCATGGTATATTTGGTCTAAACATCGAGATGAAAAATTAATTGAAAAGACAAAAGCTAAAAAGTTAACATTATTACAAAATATTTTATGTGCTATTATAATTACCATTGGAGGAATAGTATATCACTCAATCTTAGTTAAAATTGGTGGTACAGTTGCCTGGTTAGATGCATTTACATTAAGTATTGGTATAATTGCTGTTATACTAGAAATGTTTAGATATAAAGAGCAATATATTTGGTGGATTATTACTGATATTATTGCAGTTGCTATGTATATTATTCATTTTGATTTAGTATATCTAACTAAAAAAAGTATTTATTTAATAATGGCAATTATTGGTATTATTAATTGGACTAAGTTAAATAAGGAACGTAATAAAACAAATGAATAGTGTTAAAATAATAAGAATTATTTATTAACTTATGTTATAATATGATTGGTGATGTAATTATGAAAGAATATAATAGTGAAGAGGAATTTTTAAAAGATTATGATTCCTCAAAGTTTGAAAAACTATCTATGACAACTGATATAGTAATATTAAGTGTATCATCCAAAGATTCCAGTAATTATCGTAAAACAGATAAAAAAATGATGAGTGTATTGTTAGTTAAGAGGGATACCTTCCCATATAAAGGAAAATGGTGTTTACCAGGAGGTTTTTTAAATCCTAAAGAAGAAACATTAGAAGAATGTGCTAGACGTATTTTAAAAAGAGAAACTAATTTATCAAATATTTATTTAGAGCAATTATATACATTTGATAGAATAGATAGAGATCCTAGAATGAGAATAGTATCAACAGCATATGTAGCTTTAATTGATAAAAATAGATTAACTGATCAAGTAGAAAATGCTTCGTGGTTCGATATTATAGAATTAGAAGAAAAGAATAACGTCGTAAAAATAACTATGACTAACGGAGAAGAAATAATAGACTTTTCAATAAAAAAAATACTAAGAGAAAAAACAACAGACCGTTATGATTTCAAAACAGAAGAAAACGAAAAACTAGCTTTTGATCATGACTTAGTTATTCTATCAGGAATTGAAAGAATAAGAAATAAAGTAAATTATACCGACATTGTCTTTAATATGATGCCTGAGTATTTTACTCTTGGAGAATTACAACAAGTATATGAAGTAATATTAAATAAAAAATTACTAGATCCAGCTTTTCGTCGAATCATTGCTAAAAAAACTGTAAAAACCACTAAAATGAAAACAGGAGAAGGACACCGTCCATCATACTTATTTAAATATAAGAGATAAAGAAATCTTTATCTCTTTTATATAATTTTATTGTAATATAATAAGAAAGAAATATTGAAAAATAATGAAAAATAAGATAAGCTAATTATATAAATGGAAGAAGGGATACTTTTATGGGAAACATCATTTTAACAGGAGATAGACCAACTGGAAAATTACATTTGGGGCATTTAGTAGGTTCTTTAAGGGAAAGAGTTAAATTACAAGATTTAGGAAATTATGATGAAATGTACATAGAAATTGCCGATGCTCAAGCAACAACCGATAATTTTGGTAATATTCAAAAAGTAAAAGATAATATTATAGAAGTAGCCTTAGACTATCTTTCATGTGGCATAGACCCTAATAAATGTACTATATTCTTGCAATCAGAAGTACCAGAACTAAGTGATTT
Source organism: uncultured Erysipelotrichaceae bacterium (assembly GCA_902780395.1). GTDB lineage: Bacteria > Bacillota_I > Bacilli_A > RF39 > UBA660 > UBA3789. The sequence goes on along the minus strand of CACZFH010000026.1, from coordinate 5,035 downwards.
AACATTTTATTATATGAATTTAGTAACTGTTGCTAGACTACAAAGAAACCCAACTGTAAAACAAGAAATAATATACCGTGATTTTAATAATACTATACCTGTAGGATTCATGACATATCCAATTAGTCAAGCCGCCGATATAACAGCATTTGATGCTAATATTATTCCTGTAGGAGATGACCAACTTCCAATGATTGAGCAAACCAGAGAAATAGTAAGGTCATTTAATAGATTATATGGGGACACTTTAGTAGAACCAAAAGCTGTACTTCCCCAAAATGAAGCATGTCATAGATTACCAGGTACCGATGGACAAGCTAAAATGAGTAAATCAATTGGAAACTGTATCTATATTTCAGATAGTAGAGAAGAAGTAAAGAAAAAAGTTATGTCAATGTATACAGATCCAAATCATATAAAGATAGAAGATCCAGGAAAAACTGAAGGAAATCCAGTATTTATCTATTTAGAAGCCTTTGCTGAAGAAAAACACTTTTTAGAATATTTCAAAAATAAAGAAACAGGTGAAGTAGAATACAAGAATTTAGATGAATTAAAAGCTCATTATGAACGTGGTGGATTAGGAGATATGAAAGTTAAAAAATTCTTATTCTACGTATTAGATACTACTTTAGAACCAATAAGAGAAAAAAGAAAAGAATTAGAAAATAATATTCCTGAGGTATATCAAATATTATTTGATGGTAGTGATAAAGCTAGAAAAAAAGCTCAAGATACTTTAAAAAAGGTAAAAAAAGCCATAGGTCTAGACTATCGAAATGACCAAGAATTAATTCAAAGTACCATAGAAAAATATAGAAATAACAATAGACAATCAGAAAACTAGAAGTTTCTAGTTTTTTTCATAGAAGTAATAATGAAAAATCAAATATTAAGAATTTAATCAAAGAAAAAATATAAAAAAAATAAAAAAATAAAATATGATATAATAATATAAGGGAGATAAATAAAGATGAATGAGTATATAAATTTAAATGAAAATAATATAGAAAATGAACATATTTGTTGTGCTATTGGAGATCCAAAACATCAAGAAGGAGTAGATAAGAAAAAAGAATGGATAAAAAGTAAGTTGAAAGACGGACATGTATTTAGAAAACTTAATGCTAGAGGCAAAATATTTATAGAATACGAGCCTATTGAAACAGCCTGGGTACCAATAATTGGAAAAGACTATGATTATATCTATTGTTTATGGGTAGCAGGAAGTTTTAAAGGAAAAGGAATTGCCAAAGAATTATTAGAATATGCCATAGAAGATGCCAAAAAAGAAAAGAAAAATGGTATTTGTACTGTAGTATCTAAAAAGAAAAAACCATTTTTAGGAGAAAAAAAGTTTTTTGAACACTTTGGATTTAAGGTTATTGACTCTATAGAAGATTATGAACTATTAGCCTTATCATTTAATGAAAAAGAAAAACCAAAGTTCAACGAAACGGCCAAAAAAATGGAAATAGAAAATCAAGAATTTACTATCTATTATAATAACGAGTGTCCCTATGTAGAATATGAAATAAAAGAATTAAATGAATATGCTAAAAAACACAATATAAAGATAAATTTTATAAAAGTAGATTCCCTAGAAAAAGCTAAAAACCTACCATGTTTTTTAAATAATTGGGCCAATTTTTATAAAGGAAAATTTATATCCAATACCATATTAAATGCTAATTCATTCGAAAAATTAATAAAATAAAGAGGTAATTTATGATAGAGATTAAAAATGTAACCAAAAAATATGGAGATAAAAAAGCTCTAGATAATATTTCATTCACCGTAAACGATGGAGAAATCTTTGCATTTATTGGTCATAATGGGGCAGGTAAAACAACCTTAATAAAATCCATTGTTGGGATTCATGACTTTGAAGAAGGAGATATAATAATTGATGGTGTATCAATAAAAGAAAATCCTCTTGAATGTAAAAAGAAAATAGCCTATGTTCCAGATAACCCTGAGACCTATGAGCATATGAAAGGTATAGACTATCTAAACTTTATTTGTGATATGTATGAAATAGATCAAGAAACAAGAGAAAAAAACATCAAAAAATATGCATCAATATTTGAAATAGAAGATAAATTAACTGATACCATAGAAAGTTATTCTCATGGAATGAAGCAAAAAATTGTCCTAATCGCGGCATTAGCACATGAGCCCGATATATTAATAATGGATGAGCCGTTTGTAGGACTAGACCCCAAAGCAGTATTTGACATAAAAAAAATATTAAATGAAATGATAAAAGATAAAAAAATTGTCTTTTATTCAACACATATCTTAGATGTTGCTGAAAAATTATGTTCAAGAGTAGCAATTATTAAAAATGGAAAAATAATAAAAAGTGGCAGTATGAAAGAAATAAAAGGAGATAAATCATTAGAAAAAGTATTTATGGAATTAGAGGCAGAAAAATGAAAAAGATAATTTCACTTACCAAAGCAACAATGAGTAATGACATGAGTTTATTTAAGATTTATTCAAAAAATAACAAACTTCAAAAAATTGCTCCTTTAATAATAGGTTTTTATTTAATGATCATGATTTGGTTTTTTGCCAATACATTATTTGAAAAAGTAGCACCATATCACCTACAAGTATATCAATTAACAATTTTTGCCTTTTCAATAGTAATAATGACCTTTATAGAAGGAATATATAAGTCAGGAGCAATCTTATTTAAATGTAAAGATGATTCTATCTTACTACCACTACCTATTTCCAAAAAAACTATATTATTGATAAGAATGTTTAAATTTTATTTATTTGAAGTACTATATAATTCTTTATTTTTATTACCAATTATGCTTGCCTACATTAGATGGGCTGGTTCTCTAACAATTACTTATTTTATAACCAGTATTTTATTCTTATTAATATTTCCAATTATACCAATCATATTATCTTGTACCATAGGAGTAATAACTTCCAGTGTAGTAGCTAATTTTAAACATAAAAATGCTATGCAAACAGTATTATCATTGATATTTCTTATAGGATTCTTAATGATATATACCAATATAGATTCATTTCTTGAATATTTTATAAAAAATATTGCTAACATAAATGAAATATTAACAAAAATCTACTATCCAATTGGCATGTATTTAAAATTACTTACAAATTTTCAAATAATAGATGTAATTAAACTACTTTTAGTTCATAGTATAATTATAGTAATTTTTATTTCCATATTAGAAAAGTTCTATTTTAAAATAAATTCCAAAACAATGGTTGTAAGAGCATATAAAAATAAGACAAATAATGTTTACAAGGTAATAGCACATAATCAAAGATATTCATTAATAAAAAAAGAACTATCTACATTCTTTAATACACCAGTTTTAATAATAAATGCCGGTTTTGCTCTAGTACTATACTTATTAATAGTTTTATACATTACAATCAAAATAGATGGAATTATGAATATTTTAACAAATATCGAAGGAATAAAAATAACAAAAGAAATATTATTAAAAAATAGTAGTATATATATTTTTCTATTAGTTTCAATGACATCATTCTTAACTTCTATTACAAATTCTTCCATAAGTTTAGAAGGAAAAAACATAAATATACTAAAAGTCTTACCCATAAAACCAACAAGGTTATTACTAGCAAAAATAGAATCATACCTAATAGTTACAACTATACCATTATGGCTAGGAATCATAATACTTTATATTCGTTTAAAACTAAGCCTAATAGATACCTTTTTATTACTATTATTAGCAATATTATTACCACTAATATCCCATTTAATAGGATTATTAGTAAATATAAAATACCCCAAATTTGATGCTACAAACCAAACTGAAATAGTTAAACAAAGTATGAGTTCCTTTCTATCAGTTATGATAGGAATGCTCTTAATTGCCCTAACATATTCTATAGTAGGACCGCAAATAGGAAAAATAAAACCTCATATAATATTAAGTTTAGCTATCTTAATATCTAGCATCATAAATATTATTTTATCAGTAATATTAATAAAAATAGGAGTAAAAGAATTCAATAAATTATCAATCTAATAAAGGAGTTATTATGGAAGAAACAATTTTAGAATTAAAAAATCTAAAAAAATATTATAAAAAACAAAGAGGAATTGAATCAATCTCTTTTCAAATTAAAAAAGGAGATATCTATGGATTTATAGGTCCTAATGGAGCAGGTAAATCAACTACCATTAGGACCATCATGGGTTTACTAAATAAAACAAGTGGCAATATTTATATGAACAATAAAGAATTAGATATAGAAAATATTGAAACAAAAAGAAAGATAGGTTATCTTCCAAGTGAAATAAACTTATATGAAGATATGACAATAAAACAATTATTAGATTATCACGAATCATTCTACAAAATAAAAAACAATAAAAGAAGAAAAGATTTAGTTAATCTCTTTAAAATAGAAGAAAATAAAAAAATAGAAGATTTATCTCTAGGGAATTTAAAAAAATTAGGAATCGTATTAGCCTTCTTACATGAACCAAAACTATTAATCTTAGATGAACCAACAAGTGGTCTTGATCCTATTATGCAAAACAATTTTCATAATCTTTTACTACAAGAAAAAGAAAAAGGAACAACCGTTTTATATTCATCACACGTCTTAAGTGAAGTATCAAATATATGTAATAGAATAGGCTTTATAAAAGATGGCTTATTAATAAAAGAAGATAGTATGGATAATATTAAAAAAGAAAATTATACCTATCTAAGAATACAATCAAAAGAGATTAATAAAATTAAAAAAGAACTAAAATTAGAAGTAATAAATGAAAACAATCAAGAAATTACCCTTCTAAATAATATGCAGCCAAACGACTTAATCAATAAATTATCAAAGTATAATATTCAAAAACTAATAATAGAAGAGATTCCGTTAGAAGATTTATTCATGAAGTATTATAAGTAGGTGACTAACTATTAGAAGTCAATAATAATTTTGAATATTTAATAGTTCGTTATAAATTGGAGTTTATCCCATGCCAAAAAGATTTCACTATGTG
>CACZFH010000025.1 GCA_902780395.1 uncultured Erysipelotrichaceae bacterium | reverse complement strand
TTTAGGCAATTCAATTATAAAGCATTTTTTAGGTTTTAACCTTTTTTATTGATATAAAAAGAGATTTTTTATAAATCTCCCCACTTTGGAAACACTATCGTTGTTATTGTAATGATTGACATTTTTTATAGATTGTGTTATAATGTGTGTGTTTTTAAAGGGGGAAATAAAAATGATAAAAATATTAGAAAGTCAAAATGCTTTTGGAGTAATGAATACCGGTTCTATTACTTTTGATAATTTGACTTATGAAGATAAAAAATTTTTATGTGAAAAATATCATATTGATATTAGTGGATTTCAAGAATATATTAAGAATATGCCTAGTGATATTTGGAAAGCTAATAAGAAAGAAATTTTTAAAACACATCGTATAAAGTTTGGAGAAACGATGGGAATTAATTGGAAACATATGTTTATGGCAGATCAAGATGTTAAAAAGAGTGGTTCAAGAGGATCATCATTTGAAATTACTAAGGACTATGTAGAAGCTAATCCAAATGGTTGGTCTAATATTGCAGAGGACTTATTAGTTATTAAAAATGATGTTCCAGGAGTTGTTATTGGTCATCCTGTAGCTGATTGCCCTGTTGTTATGATGGTTGATCAAAAACAAAAGATTGCGATAATTGGACATTGTGGTGGACCTTTAATTGATGAAAAATTACCGATGATGATTTCTGAAGCTTTAAGATCAAAATATGATTCTAGACTTGATGATATATTTACTTATGTTAGTGCTTGTGCTGGAGATACTTGGACTTATGATTCAAAACCAGATTGGGCTAATGATAATGATTTTTGGCGTAATTATATTATTTATAATACAGAAGATAAGCTTTTTCATATCAATTTAAGAGCTGCTCTTTTGGAACAATTAATTAAATCTGGGCTTGATACTGATAAAATGAAATTTAACCTTGATGATACTATTACAGATACTAGATATTATTCAAATGCAATGCAAAGAATTAATCCTAGTAGAGGTGGTAGACATTTTGCAGGATTATGTTTTGATAATAATAATGATGATAATATAATTTTATTAAAACCAGATGTTTTAGTTAAAAAAAGATAAAAAATGATTGACAAAATATAATTTTATGATAGACTATTACTAGTCAAGAAAAAAGGAAAGAGATTTATATCCACCTGATCGGCGAATAGCGATAGGTAAAAGGCCAAAATAATAGATTTATTTAATATGGTTTTTAAGTGGATATAAGTTTTATATCTGCTTTTCTTATTTTATGGAGGTGTTAGTTATCGCAAAAGATAATAATAACTTGTTGATTAATGAACAAATTAAGGTCCCTGAAGTATTGGTTATTGGACCTAATGGAGAGCAAGTAGGGGTTAAGTCTATAGGTGATGCTAGAACATTAGCTAGCTATGCAGCGCTTGATTTAGTTCTTATTAGTCCAAATGCTAATCCACCTGTTTGTAAAGTAATGGATTATAATAAATTCCGTTATGAGAAACAAAAGAAGGCAAAAGAAGCTTTAAAAAAGCAAAAAGCTAGTATGTCAGAGCTTAAAGAGTATCGTTTATCACCAGTTATTGATGTTGGAGATTTTGAAACTAAGTTAAGAAATGCAACAAAGTATCTTGAAAAAGGAGATAGAATTAAACTTACCATTCGTTTTAAAGGTCGTCAAATGGCTCATACTGAATTAGGTAAGGAAGTTCTTGAGCGTTTTGCCGACAGAGTAAAAGATTATGCAGATGTAGAACAAAGTCCTAAATTAGATGGTAGAACAATGACTAGTGTTTTAGCACCTAAGAAAGACAAATAATAGAGTAGGAGGAAATTATATGCCAAAAATTAAGACACATAAAGGAACTGCAAAAGTAGTTAGAAAACGTAAAAATGATATAGTAATTGGAAAACCAGGTAGTAGACATAATACTGGTAGTAAAAGTGCAAACTTTAATAGAAGTTGTAGAAAGGGATCTAACCTTAGTAAGGCAGATCATAATAGATTAAAGAATGTAATCTAATTAAATTTTGAGGAGGAAGATGTATGGCAAGAGTAAAAAATGGAGCAGTTACAAAAGCTCGTCATAAAAAAGTATTAAAAGAAGCTAAAGGTTACTTTGGTAGTAAGCATAGATTATATAAATCTGCAAAAGAACAATTAATGCATTCTGGTCAATATGCATTTAGAGACAGAAAGCAAAAGAAGAGAGATTTTCGTAAGTTATGGATTACAAGAATTAATGCTGCTTGTAGACAAAATGATATTTCTTATTCAAGATTTATTGAAGGTCTTACTAAAGCTGGTGTTGAAGTTAACCGTAAAATGTTAAGTGAAATAGCAATTAATGATCCAAAAACTTTTTCTGAATTAGTTAAAGTAGCTAAAGATGGAAAGGCTGGAAAGGTTGCTAAAGCTACTGAAGTAATTGGTAATGAAGTTACTATTGGTGAAAAGAAGGTAGCTAAAGCTGAAAAGAAAGAAACTGTAAAAAAAGAAGAAAAAAAGGTTGAGAAAAAAGAGGCTATTGATTATTCAAAAATGACAGTAGCTGAATTAAAAGAAGTTGCTAGTAAAAAGAAGATTAATGTTACTGGTATGAAAAAAGCTGAAATAATTGAAGCTTTAGAAAAATAAGCATATTAGTGGATTATTTTATCTAGTGCCTTAGGGTGGTAAAATTTAGAAACTAATAGAAGATTAAAACGAAAAGGAGAATTATAAAAATGACTGTTGTATCAATGAATTATTTATTAGAAGCTGGTGTTCAATTTGGACATCAAAAAAGAAGATGGAATCCTAAAATGAAGGAGTATATCTTCACTACTCGTGATGATATTTATATTATCGATTTACAAAAAACTGTTAAGAAATTAGAAGAAGCTTATGAAGCTATGAAAGAAATTGCTCAAAATGAAGGTAAAATTCTTTTTGTAGGAACTAAGAAACAAGCTCAAGAAGCTGCTGAGGAATCTGCTACTCGTACTAACATGTATTTCGTTAACGAAAGATGGTTAGGTGGTACTTTAACTAACTTTAAGACTATTCGTTCTAGAATTCGTAGAATGGAAGAAATTGAAGCTATGGAAGTTGATGGTACTTTTGATGCATTACCTAAGAAAGAGGTTATTGGTTTACGTAAAGAATATGACAAATTAAATAAGAATTTACGTGGCATTCGTGAAATGAAGAAAATTCCTCAAGCTATGGTAATTGTTGATCCTCGTAAAGAAGAAATTGCTATCAAGGAAGCTCGTATTTTAGGAATCCCTGTATTTGGTATTGTAGATACTAATTGTGATCCAGATATGGTTGATTATGTTATTCCTGGAAATGATGATGCTGTTCGTTCTGTTAAATTATTGATTGGTGTTTTAACAAATGCTATCGCAGAAGTAAATGGAAATGAAATGCTTGACTTTATTACTGAAGATGATAAGAATAAAGCAGATGCTAAAGAGGAAGTTAAAGAAGTTAAAGAAGTAAAAGAGTCTAAAAATGCTTCTGAAGTAAGTGAAAATAAAGAAGTTAAAGAAGTAAAAGAAACTAAGAAAGAAGAAAAAGTTGAAGAAGACCTTAATGATTTAACATTAGCTGATTTAAAAGCTAAAGCTAAAGAAGCTGGTGTTAAAGGTTATTCTTCTATGAAGAAAGCTGAATTAGTAGAAGCTTTAACAAAGTAATTTACTTATAAAAGGAGTTTTACTCCTTTTTTCGATTTTTTTAGAAAAAATAATTATAATACGTTATAATAGGAATGAAGGATAGGAGGATTATTATGTATACTGTAAATGATGTAAAAGATTTGAGAGAAAAAACTGGTGCTGGAATGATGGATTGTAAGAAAGCACTTGAAGCTTGTGAAGGAAATATGGATAAAGCTATTGATTGGCTAAGAGAAAAGGGAATTGCTAAAGCTGCTAAAAAAGAATCTAGAATTGCGGCTGAAGGAATTACAGAAGCAGCATCAAATGATAATGAGGCAATTATTTTTGAAGTTAATTGTGAAACAGATTTTGTTACTAAGAATGAAAAGTTCCATGATTTAGTTAAAGAATTAAGAGATACTTTAATGAATGATAAATGTAGTACTATTGAAGAAGCTAATGATGTTAAGTTAAAAGATGGAAAGACAGTTGCTGAAAGAATTATTGAAGAAACTGCTACTATAGGAGAAAAGATTAGTTTTAGACGTTTTCAAAGAATTACTAAGAATGATGATGAAGTATTTGGAATTTACTCTCATATGGGAGGAAAAATCACTTCTATTGTAGTTTTAAAAGGTGATAATAGAGATGTTGCAAAAGATATAGCAATGCAAGCAGCTGCTATGAGTCCAATTGCTGTTAATCGTGATAATGTTCCAGAAGATGTTGTGCTTCATGAAAAAGAAATGATTAAAGCTGAAATGAAGAATGATCCAAAGAATGAAAAGAAACCAGAAGATATTCTAGATAAGATGGCTACTGGTAAATTAAGTAAATTCTTTAAAGAAAATTGTTTAGTTGAGCAAGCCTTTATTAAAGATTCTTCTATAACTGTTGAAAAATATGCCAAAGATAATGGTTGTGAAGTATTAGCTATGGTTCGCTATTCTGTTGGTGAAGGTATTGAAAAGAAACAAGAAAACTTTGCTGAAGAAGTAGCAGCTCAAATGAATGCAGCATAAGAAGTAGAAATACTTCTTTTTTTTTTTCTTTTGTGTTATGCTATGTATGGTAGAGGTGGTTGTGTGGTAAATTCTAATAAATCTATTCGTAAGATAGATGAACAAATTCAATCACTTATTGATGCTGAGAACAATTTTGTTAATGATAATTATAAGAGAAATAATAGTAAAAAAGAAGAATTAACTAAAGATGATAATTTGAAAACAGATACGAAGAAAATACAGCGTATTGATTATTTAGAAACAAAAGAAAATATTACGGATGGGGCTACTAAAAAAATAGATTCTTTAACTAGTAATTTATCTATTTCAGAAAAAGAGTTTGAAAAAACAAAGAATATTACTTCTATTGAAGATAATGGGGAAGATAGTTTTAATATAACTAATATTATTTTGATTGTGATTATTGTAGTCTTAATTTTTATTATTATTTTTTTAATCTTGTGATGGAATGATTGTATTTTTTATGAATTTTGATATAATATGCACATATAAGGGGATGAACGTATGGCTAATAAGACACGTAAACGTAATACGAAAAAAATTGATAAAGAGCTTAATCAATTGTTGAGGGAAAAGAATAAAATTGATGATTTAACGGAAGTTAAGAATAAATCTTTAGAAAAGAAAAAAACTACTCGAAAAAAGAAAGAAGCAATTGTTACGCCTGAGAGAAAGAAGAAAAATACTACTAAGAAAAAAGAAGCAGTTGTTACCCCAGAAAGAAGAAGTGTCAAGAATAAAAAGAAATCACAAGCTCGTCGGGTGATTGTTAATCAAGCTGAAAAAGAAGCTATCAAACAAAATAATAAACAAAAAGATAATAAGACTTCTAATAAATCTAGTGAAGATAAGAGTAGAAAAAAGATTAAAGCTCGGGCAGTTATAGTTAAACCAGAAGAAAAAGAAAAAATAAAACAGAATAGACAACCTGCTAGAATAATTAGTGTTGAAGATGTTCTACAAGATTCTTTAGAAAATGTTCCTTCTAATGAAATAGTTGAAGATGTTGCAGTTTCAGAAGAAGAAATTGCTAATGTAGACTTTACTGAAGATGATAAAGCAGTAGAAGAGACTATTGAGGACTTTAATGATGTTCATGAAGAGGTATATGAAGAAGGTCGTCATCAAGAACTAATGGATGCTGAAACTGAAGTATTACCTATTCAAGAGATTGTTGAAGAACAAACGGAAGTGACTTATCCAACATATCCTTCTGAAATTGATTCTACAATGGAAATATTTCATGATGATGAGTTGAGTGATACTTTTAAGAGATTGCAAGTATTGGAAGATGAGATGATAGATTTATATAATAAATCTTCTGAAGAAATTCCAATGAAAGAGCAAGAAGAAAAAGAGACAAGTGGAGTTCTAGTTTTAGATTCAGCTATTGTTGATCAAGAAGAAAAAGTGGTTCGAAAAAGAAGTGCTTTAACGATTATTACAGTTATATTATTTATCATTTTTATGTTATTGTTTATTGCCTTTATAGCTTTTATTATATATGTTTGTACATATTAGTATAATTGTGTAAACTAAGACGTTGTATTATTTACTACGTCTTTTTTGTTTGTTATAATGAAGATGATAGGAGTGTGTCAAATATGAAGAAAAAAAGAATTCTTATTACTTCTTTCTTATTCTTATTAATTGGCTCTATCTTTTGGCACCCTTTTTTTTATAAGCCAAATATTAAGACGGTATTAAAGAGTGATGCTTATGCATATTTATCTAATGAGGCAAAAAAATATATTGAAGAGGTTTATGAAGAAACTGGGGAAATTGTTTTAACAGAAAATAATAAGGAAGAAAATGTTCCTTATTTAAATCCACAATATATTGAGTATTTATCGTTAAGTGATGAAGAAAAGGAACAAGTGGAAGAAATACCGGTTCCTTATGTAATTCAGTTTTCTGTTGATAAAGCAAATGGTAATTATCCAACTTCTTATGATTTAAGAAATGTTGGTGGTAAAAACTATGTTACACCGTTAAAAGATCAAAAATCATTAGATTTATGTTGGGATTTTACTACGATTGCTCAAGCAGAAAGCTATTTATTGTTGAAGAGTGGACAAGGTTATTCTTCTTCTTTTCCGTTATATTCAACTCGACAACTTGATTATGCTACTAGTAGTAATGGTTTTAATGAATATACCAATGAAGATGGTGTGAGAGAATTAGCTAGTGGTGGAAATTTTTTAACAGGTTCTTCTATTATGGCTAATGGGTTAGGAATGGTATATGAGAGTAAAATGCCACTTAATTATAATATGGCAACAAAAGAATTGTCTGCGGTATTAAATTATGGAAATTCTCAATATGAATTAAATAGTAGTATTTATTTTCCTAGAATTACTTCTACGACTACAACTAGTGATAGAAATGATATTATTGCTGCTATTAAAGATAGTATTATGAATTATGGAGGAGCTTATGTAGGAACACAAGGTCCAGGATATTCTTGTAGTTCTTCCAATAATGGTACAACTTTTATTAGAGTAGATGATGGTTGTACTGAGAATGCTGGTCATGCTATGCATGTAATTGGATGGGATGATAATTATTCTTATTCATATTGTAAAACTGGTAGTGGCCATTCTAATAATACAGCTTCTTGTGCTAGTAGTAATTTAGTTCAAGGAACAGGAGCTTGGTTATTGAGAAATTCATGGGGAAATAGTTATTCTTATGTATATTTAGCTTATGATTCTTTAGAAGATGATTTTTATTCATTAACAGATCTTTCTTCAATGGCTAATCGTACTTGGGATAATAATTATCATAAAGCATTTGATCCTTATTATGTATATTTAAGTTCTACAGATACTCAGGTTTTTACAAAGAAGATAAGTGGAGACGAAAAAGTAGAAAAGGTAAAATTCTTCTCTTATGGAAAAGGTGGTACATTTAATATTTCAGTTACATCTGGAGATGATACTTATCGTAATATTACTAGTGTAACTGTTCCTTATCCTGGGTATTATACGGTTGATTTATCTAGTTATAATATTATTGCTAAAGGGGATACTATAAAGGTTACTATTACTAGTCCAAATAGAGTTTCTTTAATGAAACAGTCTATGTCAGTTTTTACTTCTAATGTTTCTACGAATAGTATTATTTATACACCTGATAATGATAGACATTTTGATGAAAACAGTTCTGGTTATAGTTTCCGTTTATATTCTGATACAAAGAATATACCTTCTAATAGTAATATACAATATGGTTTATGGAAGGGAAGTGAAAATTATTCTAGTTATTTATCAGCTTCTAATACTGTAACTGCTAAGAATAATGTTAATAGTTCTATTTCAATTTCTGCTTCTATTCCAAGGGGTGCTTATACACTTAGACTTTCTTATGCTAATGTTAGTGAAGATATTACTTTATCTATTGGTGATTTATCTTCTTGGAATGTTTATTATTATGCTAATAATGGAACAACTAATTCTACTACTCAAACGGTAGAAGCAAATACGGCATTTACTTTAAATGCTAATAGTTTTACACGTACTGGATATTTGTTTGATAAATGGAATACAGAAGCTGATGGTTCTGGAACTAATTATCAAAATTCTCAAGCAATGAGTGGTATAAATCAAAATTTGAAATTATATGCTCAATGGAATCCTATTACTTATACGGTATCTTATAATGCTAATGGAGGAGTAGGAACGATGAGTTCTCAATCATTTGTTTATGATGTTTCTAAGGCATTAAATACAAATACTTTTACAAAAGAAGGATATCGATTTGCTTCATGGAATACAAAGGCAGATGGTAGTGGAAAAGTATATGCTAATGAAGCTGTTGTTTCTAATTTGACTTCTGTTAATCTTAAAAACATAGTGCTTTATGCTCAATGGGTGGAAGATGTTCCTTATGTTATTCAAAATTATCGAGTAGATGAAGAAAATCATATTATAGATTTAATTGGGAAAGAAACAACACCATATTATTATAAGAAGAATTTTATTTTGGATACTGGTTATTCTGTTTCTATTGATATTGGAACTAAGACTTATGTATATACAGGCTCTGTAGTTAAAATTTATAATGGGGATACGATGGTAGCTCAGTATACAAATGTTGTTCAAGGAGATATTAATGAAGATGGAATTATCAATTCTGCTGATTTATTGAGAATGAGACAACATTTGTTAGGTAATTCTTTGACGATGGCTCCTGCTAAGGCTGCTGATATTAATGAAGATGGTATATTGAATTCTGCTGATTTATTAAGAATTAGGCAACATTTACTAGGTTCAAAAATTATTTCATAGGAGGTAATATATGAAAAAAATAGTTAGTATAATCATTTTTTTAGCAGTGTTTTTTATGGTTCAATTACCGGTTCATGCCGCTGCTAGTTTGGGAGTAAATACGAGTAGTGTTACTGTGGGAGGAAGTTTTACAGTTTCTGTTAATGTATTTGCTGCTGCTTGGAATGTTCATGTGTCTGCCTCTGGACCTGTTAGTGGTTGTTCTATCAATCAAGCAGATACTTCTGCAGATGCTATGAATACTTCGAAATCTTTTACAGCAAATTGTACAGCAACAGGTGCTGGTACGATTAATATTTCTTTATCTGGAGATGTTACTATGGAAGATGGTAGCAATATGGCAGCTAGTGGTCATGCTACTGTTGTAGCTAATAACCCAGCACCAGCTCCAACGCCAACACCAACACCAACTCCAACGCCGACACCTACTCCAACACCAACACCTTCCAATAATCGGCCAACAACGACACCAACTTCTCCTGTAACGGCTGATACTAGAAGTGGAAATGCTAATTTGAGTAGTTTGAAAGTAGATTCTTATGAAATTTCAAAGATTGATGATAATCATTATACTTTGACAGTTAAACATTCTGTTGAGTCTATTAATATTGCTGCTACTTGTGAAGATAGTAAGGCAAAGGTTCAAGGTACAGGGAAAGTAAATTTAGCTATTGGAGAAAATTCTTATGAAATTGTTGTTACGGCTGAAAATGGGACAACTAAGACTTATTCTTTGGTAGTTACTAGAAAAAGTAATCAGTATGCTTTAAATGACTTAGAAGAAGCATTGAATGATGATGAAAAAAATATAATTGTTTTATTAGGAGATAGTGATGTTGTATCGGCTTCTATTATTCAAAAAATAAGTGATACTAAAAAGATTGTTACTTTTATTAAAAAGGGTGAAGAAGATAAAACTCTTTATTCATGGATTGTCGATGGAACAAAGAAGTTTAAGATTTCTGAATTTAAGCCAAATATAGATTTTAATTTTAAAAATCTTATTGAATTTGATGAAATAGTTGGTTATCGTAAAGGATTTTATTTGCAATTAGCAAATGGTTCTATTCCTAATTCAACTTTACAAGTTAATGTTTCATCACAATATAAGAATGGTGAAAAAGTACATGTTTACTATTATGATGGAGTAAAAAAGGAAATTCAATTATTTAAACAATCTTTAGAAGTTAAAGAAGGAATTATTTCATTTCCACTTACTAATGGTGGTCAATATTTTGTTAGTAAGGCTGTGATTGAAGGTACTAGTACAAATTATTATAAAATAGTCGCAATTGGAGAATTAATTGCTTTAGCTATTAGTGGTGGATATATAGTATTTTTAAAAAAGAAGTTAACTGAAAAATAAGCATTTATTTGCTTTTTTTTTCTTTTCTTTCCATTATTTTTATACTATAATATTCTATAGGAGATGAACTTATGGATTGTGAAATGTTAATATTAGATGTTACTGAAAAAATGGACAAAACAATTGAAAATCTTGAGAAGCGATTTACAACTGTTAGAGCAGGAAGAGCTAATCCTTCTAGTTTAGATGGAATTATGGTAGAGTACTATGGTAGTATGACTCCTTTAAAACAATTAGCTACTATTTCTGTTCCAGAAGCTAGACAGTTATTAATTAAACCTTTTGATAAGAGCTCATTAAGTGGTATTGAAAAAGCTATTATTTCTTCTAATTTAGGATATAATCCTGGTAATGATGGAGAAACGATTCGTATTGTAATACCAGAACTTACGGAAGAGAGAAGAAGAGAACTTGCTAAGCAGGTTAAGTCTTTAGCAGAAGAGGCTAAAGTATCTATTCGAAATATTCGTCATGACGCTTTAGAAGATGTTAAAAAGGCTGAACTTCCAGAAGATGAAGAAAAAGGTATGGAAAAAGATATTCAAGATATGGTAAACGATTACAATAAGAAAATTGACAATGCTTTAAAAGAAAAAGAACAAGAATTACTTACAGTTTAGTGAGTATTTTTTGTCTATGGAGGTTTATTTATGAATGTTGATTATTTTTTGAATAGAGTTAGTGAAGGAGAGAAAGATAGTTATTTTAATGATAATGTCCCAGATTTTTATCATTATGTTATTACTCATGAACCAGTTTGTAGTATTAAAAAAAAGCTTAATACTTATCAAGATTTAGATGGTAGTGAATGGGTGAGTATTTATGAAAGATTAGTTTTGATGACGTCAAAAGCTATTCGGGATGAAGATAAAAAAGATGTTATTGATTATATAAATTATTTATGTACTAGATTATTAAAAACTATTTCTCCTAAAGATAGTAAGTTATATAGAATATGTAGTGAAAATCTTGATTATTATATGGTTTGTCAAATTGAAAAAAAAATTCATTTGGATTTAAAGAATGGTTTAGATAGGCAATATGATAATTACATTTTAGTTGATTTAAAAAGTTTGTTAGACATGCATAAAGAACATGCTAATTTTCAAAAGAGTAAAAGTGTTTATTATCATGAATTAATGCAAAAAGGTGATGCTGAAAAAGCAAAGGTTTATCGAAAAGCTTTACAGGATGCTTATACTAGGGAAAGAGAAATAGCTAGAAACTATTTGTAATTTTTTTTGTTTGTTTTTCTTAAATATGTGTTATAATATGTGTATCGACTGTGAAGAGGAGTAGTACTATACGAAGCTTGTTTAGAGAGACTATGGATGGTGTGAATAGTTCAAGATAGTATAGGAATTCGCCTGTGGAGTTCTTATTAATAGTAAGCGTTAATCTTGCGTTAAAAGATTAGAGTGTATAGTATATAGCTATAAATTAAGGTGGTACCGCGAGTTTTCGTCCTTAAATTTATGGCTATTTTTTTATTAGTTAGAAAAACTGTACATAATAAATTATTGGTAAGAATTATAGGTTTGGATTAATTAAAATATAGGAGGTAATTATGGAAAATAAAAGAGTTAATGAGGTAAAGGAAATGCTTCAAAAAGATTTAGTTGAAACAGATGATTTAAAAGTATTAGATGATTTAAGAGTTAAGTATTTAGGTAAAAAAGGACTTATTACTGAACTTAATAGTGAGATTAAGAATGTACCAAATGAAGAAAAGAAAGAATTTGGTATGTTAGTAAATGAACTTAGAAATACTTTTAATGAGTATTTTGATAAGACTAAAGAAATAATTGATACTAAGATTCTTAATGAAAGATTAGAGAAGGAAGCAATTGATATTTCTTTGCCAGCTACTAAAATAGAGTTAGGAGCACCTAATATATTAGAAAAAGTGATTGAAGAAGTTGAGGAAGTCTTTATGTCTATGGGATATGATGTAGTAGATGGTCCTGAGATTGAAGAAGATAAATATAATTTTGAAATGTTGAATATTCCTAAGGGACATCCTGCTAGAGATGCTCAAGATACTTTCTATATTGAGGGGGATGAAATATTACTTCGTAGTCAAACTTCTCCGGTACAAGTTCGTACGATGTTAAAAGGAGAAGGAAAGATTCCTATTAGAATGATTTGTCCTGGAAAAACATATAGAAGAGATGATGATGATGCTTCTCATTCTCATCAATTTATGCAAATTGAAGGATTACTTGTTGATAAAGATATTTCTTTAAGTGATTTGAAAGGTACTATGGATGTATTATTTAAAAGATTATTTGGTAAAGATGTAGAAACACGTTTTAGACCTAGTTATTATCAATTTACAGAACCATCTGTTGAAGTTGATATTACCTGTGTAAATTGTCATGGTAAAGGATGCCCTGTTTGTAAGCATACTGGTTGGGTTACAGTAGTTGGGGCTGGAGTAGTTCATCCTAACGTACTTCGAATGAGTGGATACGATCCTGATGTTTGGAGTGGCTTTGCTTTTGGTTTTGGGGCAGAGCGACTTGCTATGATGAAATATGATATTAATGATATTCGAACATTCTATAATGCAGATTTGAGAGAGACTTGTATATTTGATAGGGAGGATGAAGAATAATGATAAGTTTAAATTGGGTAGGAGACTATATTGATATAAAAGATCAAGATGTTCATGAGTTAGCAACAAAGATTACAAAAGCTGGAATTAATGTGGAAGGAGTTATTACACATCATATTTCAGGATTGGTTATTGGAGAAATATTATCAGTAGAAGATCATCCAGATAGTGATCATTTACATGTATGTGTTGTTAATGTGGGAAAAGAAAAATTACAGATTGTTTGTGGAGCTCCTAATGTTAGAAAAGGATTAAAGGTAATAGTTGCTCAAGTAGGGGCTATTCTTCCAGGTAATTTTGAAATTAAAAAGAGTAAAATACGTGGAGTTGAATCTTGTGGAATGATTTGTGCTTTATTTGAACTTGGGTTTGAAGAAAAGACGGAAGAAAATTATGCTAAAGGAATTCATGAATTAGATGATGATGCTCCAGTTGGAGAAGATCCTGTTACTTATTTAGGATTAGATGATACTTTATATGATTTAGATGTTCATAAGCATCGTAATAATGATTGCTATTATCATATTGGATTTGCTTATGAAATAGCTTGTATTTTAAATAGAAAAGTAACTTTACCTAGTCTAGATTTTAAGACTGTAAAAGATAAGATTAAATTCAATTTAGAGGTAAAGACAGATTATTGTAGTTATTATATGGCTCGTGAAGTACGTAATGTAGTAATTAAAGAAAGCCCTGAGTTTATTAAAAAACGTCTTTTAGCAGCAGGAATGAGACCAATTAATAATGTAGTAGATATTTCTAATTACGTTATGTTGGAATTTGGTCAACCACTTCATTTCTTTGATAAAGATAAGTTAGGTAATAAAATTGTAGTAAGAAATGCCAAAGAAAAAGAAGAAATTGTTACATTGGATGGAAAAACAAGAATTCTTGATACGAATGATATTGTTATTACTGATGGTAAGAAGCCTGTTTGTATTGCTGGAGTTATGGGTGGAGAAAATACTGAAGTTGATGATAATACTAAAAATATTTTAATTGAATCTGCTATATTTGATGCTGTTCATATTCGTAATACTGCTAAGAAGTTAGAACTTCCTAGTGAAGCATCTATTCGTTATGGAAAAGGATTATCTTATGAATATACGGAAATGGCTTCTAAGAGAGCATGTCATTTATTAGAAAAATATGCAGATGCGGAAATACTTGAAGGATTTGTTGTAGTTGATCATGAAAATCATGATGAGAAAAAATTATCTTTTAAAGCAGAGGATGTTAATAAAATATTAGGAATTGAAATATCTACTGCTGATATGAAAAAGGAACTAGATCGTTTAGATTTTCCATTTAATGAGAAAAAGGGAGTATTTGAAGTTACAATTCCTAGAAGAAGATTAGATATAGATGCTAATGTTAATGATATTGCTGAAGAAATTGGAAGATTATATGGTTATAATAATTTAGTTTCTTCATTACCTAGTGTTCCTATTCGTAGAGGAGAATACATAGGTGATGTTAAATACCGAAAAATGGTTTCTAGGAGATTACGTAGTTTAGGATTAACTGAAGTTAAAACTTATACTTTAATTAATCCTGAAATGGCTAAGAAGTTTATTTATGAGGATAAAGAAGCTGTAGTATTACCTAATCCAATGAGTGTTGATAAAAGTGTTGTGAGAACTTCTTTAATTGCTTCATTAATGAATGTTTATGAGTATAATAAAGCTCGTGGAATTCAAGATGTTAGTATTTATGAAATTGCTAAGACTTATGATAATAAATATCAAGAAACTACTAAGATTTGTGGTTTAATGACAGGTAGTTATATTCATAATAGTTGGAAAAGGGATTTTGAAGTTGATTTCTATGTAGTAAAAGGTATTATTGAAAATTTATTAGAATATATGGGATATCAAAAGAGGTATTCATTTGTTAGAAGTGATTGCAGTGATTTACATCCTGGAGTACAAGCGGCTATTGTATTAGATGGAAAGAAAATTGGTATTGTTGGAAAAGTACATCCTAATTTAACTAAAAAAGATATTTATGTATTTGAACTTGATTTAGATTCTTTATATGGTAGAACTAGTAAAATAAAATATCAAGAATCATTCAAATATCCAAGTATTCAAAAAGATATGGCTTTTATTTTAGATAAAGAAATAGAAGTAGGTGATGTTATTAAGACAATCCAAAAAGCTAGTGATAAGTCTTTGCAAGCTATTGATGTATTTGATGTTTATGAAGGAGAAAATGTAGCTGCTTTAAAGAAAAGTGTAGCATTTAGTTTAACTTTTAATGGAGTTAATCATACCTTAACAGATGAAGAGGTTATGGTAGTCTTTAATAAAATAATTGATAAAGTTGTTTTAACTTATCATGCAGAATTAAGAGATAAGTAATTATCTCTTTTTTTTATTTAATTATGTGATAATATGAGAGAGTAAGGAGAGTGTGATTATGGAAAAGAAAGAAGAAAAGGAGAAAAAAATGGATTTTTGGTTACATTATTAGTAGCTGCTTTATTAGTAGTATTCTTCTTTTTTGGCTATGCTGTTGGAGGGGTTAAGACCAATGAAAAGTCTATAGATACTGTCAAAAATCAGCAAATAGATGAGGCAAAAGAAGAAGAAAAAGAGGAAGATAAAGCAAAAGAATTAACAGAGGGTGATGTAAAAAATCAATTAGAAAAGCTGGAATTAATTACAAGCTGGTTTGGAATGAAGTATCCATTTGAGGTGAAATCATTATCTAGTCAAGAAGTTTTAAGCTTTGCTACTATGAGTGTAAAAAATGGAGATTCTTTCTCAGCTACTTTGGTTTCTGATTATGTCGAGAGTTTTTTTGGAAAGAATTACTCTTTTCAGCATGAAGATGTCAATTGCTTTGCTAATGATGGTGTTATTTATAAGTATGATGCTTCTTCACAAACTTATACTTTTACGGGTATTCATGGGCATGGTGGAGTTAGTGGTATTCGTAATAAAATATATTTTATGAATGCTACTGAGAAAGGAGATACATTGACTATTAATACCAAGATTTTGTATGGTGGATGGCGTGGAGATGTTTCTGGTCCTACATATAAATTCTATGCAAAATATCCTTTTGATACTTCTATCTATGATGTTCCAGAGAGTGATTTGTTACAAGATAACTATGATTATGTTTATGAACAAAAGAAAGATTTGTTACCTATTACTTCATTTATTTATAAAAAACAAAGTGATGATAGTTTTGGATTAGATGAAGTAAAAATTCAATAGTTTAATATGTTATCTAAGTATTGAGTAGGATTAAGAGATAAGTAATTATCTCTTTTTTTTTATTTAATTATGTGATAATATGAAAGAGTAAGGAGAGTATGATTATGGAAAAAAATGAAACAAAAGAAAAAAAATCAAATGGGGTTTTGGTTACAGTACTAATAATATTATTACTAATTGTATTTACTTGTTTTGGTTATGCAGCTGGTGGGGTTCGTGTTACTAAGTCTGTAGTGAAAGAGTCTTCTAAGAAAGTGGAAGAAAAGAATGAAAGTCAAAGTAGTTCAAAGGTGACTGTTTATGAAACTACGGATGAAAAAATTACTAGTTTATTAGACACATTATTTAGTATGCCTGGTTGTGGTACAGGTATTGAGACATTTATAAATAATAGTAAAGTTGAAACTAAAGATGTTACTAATTTACAAGCTTATCATATGGTTCAAAAGAATCATTGGAATGATGAAGCAATATCTTTAGATGATTTTCAAAAAGAAGTTCATAAGTATTTAGGTAAAGATTATGTTTTTGAGGCAACTTCTATTGATTATAAGGGAGAAACTTGTCCTATATTTAATTATGATGCAGCTAGTCAAACATTTAAAAAACAAGAAACTGCATGTGGTTGGACTTGTGGCCCTGTAGGAACTCATTATTTGGTTACAAAGGCTATTGAAGAAGATGGAATGTTAAAACTTACTCTAAGAGTTGTATTTGGTGATAATAATACATCTTTCTATGCAGATTTTAACCATTCTAAATTGTTAGATAGTAATGTTAATGAATATACTTTAGTTCCTTATGAAAAAGGAAGTGCATATTTAGTAACTTATAAATTAGAAGATGGAAATTATGTATTTGTTTCTAGTGAGTTAGCTTAAAGGAGAATTTATTATGGAAGAAAAAAATAATAAAACCGAAGAAGTTGTAACTGAAAAAACAATCAATGAAGATAATACTAATAGTCAGGTACCAGTTTCAACTGAAGAAAAAAAGAATAATAAAGCACTATTAATCATTGTATGGTTGTTTTTGGGAGTTGGCCTTTTGGTATTAGTAGGTGTATATGTTTTTCCTAATTTTATGAATAAGACTGATACTTCAACTACAACAAAACAGGATAATAAAGAATATTTTTCTGAATATCGTATGACAGGTAATTCTTTAGAGAATTTTGATTTATATTTTTTAAAGCTTGAGAATGAAGAAAAGAATAAAGTTTATAGTCCTTTATCTATTAAGTATGCATTAGAGATGTTAAGTGAAGGAGCTAATGGAAAAACAAAAGAACAAATTGATGCTGTAGTAGGTGATTATAGTTCTAAATCTTATCCAAATAATGATCATATGAGTTTTGCTAATGCTATGTTTATTAGAAATAGTTTTAAAGATAGTGTTAAAAGTACTTATACTGAGAATTTATTTAATAAATATAATGCAGAAGTTATTTATGATAATTTTGATAATCCTGATAATATTAATAAATGGGTTAGTGATAAGACATTTAATTTAATTAATAATTTAATAGATGATGTATCAGCTAATGATTTCTTTTTAATAAATGCCTTGGCTATTGATATGAATTGGAATAATCAAATTCATTGTGAAAGTAGTCATAAAATACCATGCATAAAGAATGGAGTGTATTCAATTGCCTATAATCATGAAAAATTAGATGATGATGCAACTTGGAATTATAATGTAATAGATTATCCATATAGTTCAGATGATGAATTCTATGGTGATACTATCAATAAACATGAATTCAATGGAAAAGAAGGTATTAAAGGTGGAGATGTTTTAGCTGACTTCAATAAATATGATATTATCAAGGATTTAGGTGAAGATAAAATAAGAGAAATAATTACACCTGAATATGAAGAATGGTTAAAAACAGATTATGGAAAGGACGATTTACCAGTTGATCAAGGTGTAGATAGATTTATAAACGAATTAAAAGAAAATTATGGTAGAAACGCTAATTCAACTGATTTTTTAGTACATGAAGATGATGATGTTAAAGAATTTGCTAAAGATTTACAAGAATATGATGGAATGACACTACAATATGTTGGTATTATGCCTAAGAAAGTTGAACTAAAAAAGTATATTGAAGATTTAGATAAAGAAAAGCTTAATAAAACTTTAAAAGAATTAAAAGAAGTTAACATTGATAGCTTTGAGGAAGGATATGTTACTAGAATTAGGGGATTTATACCATTCTTTAAAATCGAATATGAATTACAATTAATGAAAGATTTAATGAAAATGGGTATTACAGATGTGTTTGATAGTAGTAAAGCAGATTTATCTAATTTAAGTGAAGGAGCTGCTATTAATAAGGCTGTTCATAAAGCTAATATTGAATTTTCAAATGATGGAATTAAGGCATCAGCTGCTACTGCGTTGGGTGGTTATGGAGCTGCAAATGGTCCGGCTTTCGAACATTTATTTAAAGTACCTGTTAAAGATATAGATGTAACATTCAATAAACCATATATGTATTTAATAAGAGATAAGGCAACTGGAGAAGTATGGTTTGCTGGAACTGTATATGAAGGAATTACAAAATAAAAAAAATGACTAGAGATTTTCCTCTAGTCCTTTTTGTACTCGTTTACGAATTATTTCAATTAATTCATTTTTTAGTTCTTGAGATGCATTTTCCCATATTATTTCTAAAAAAACACCTAATCCAGGTAAAGTTACTTCTTCTTTTGATGCTACACATTCATCAATAGCTCTTCTTAGGACATCATAATCATCTCCTTGAAAGTTTTGTATAATATGATTTCTTATATTTATATCCATTTATTGCCTCCTATTTGTATTATGATTGGTTGATTGTTTTTTTATTCTATTTATTGTAAAATAATGGTGGTGGTACTATGCAACTTACGTATAATGGAAAAGATTATGATATTGTTATTGAGAAAAAAAGAGGACAAAAGAATACTTATATTCGAGTAAAAAAAGATATGAAGATAACAGTAACAACTGGATTTTTTACTAGTGAAAGGTTTATTGAAAATTTAATTAGGGATCATTATGATAGAGTATGTCGAATGATTGATTTTCAAGAGACTAAAAAGCATAATAATTTAGGTTTTTTCTATTTAGGAAAACAATATGTAGTTGTTTATTGTGATCAAAAAGAAATAACATTTAATGAGAATAAGGTATATCTTCCACATGATTTTGATATTGATAAATGGTATAAGAAACAAGCAAAACAATTATTTTTGGACCGATTAAATATGAATTATGATAAATTTACAAAGAAAATTCCATATCCATCTTTAAAAATACGGAAGATGACTAGTCGATGGGGAGTATGTAATATTAGAACACATGAGATTACTTTGAATTTGGAATTAATTAAACGTGATGTTGCATATTTAGATTATGTTATAATCCATGAGATGAGTCATTTGATTCATGGTGATCATTCTGCTGCTTTTTGGAAGTTAGTAGGAGATAATATGCCTAATTATAAAAAATATAGAGAAGAAATGAAGGAGTTTTAATGATTATTACTAGTTTAGAAAATGAAAAAATTAAAAAATTATTAAAATTACAGAAAAAGAAATATCGAGATTTAGAAGATATGTATTATGTGGAGGGCTTTCATTTAGTTGAAGAAGCTTATAAAGCAGGAGTATTATTGGAAGTATTTCAGGTTGATGAAGAAGTTTTCTTTGATGTTTCAACTACGCTTGTTAGTGATGGTATAATGAAAAAATTAGCTACTACTGATACTCCAACTAATATAATTGGGGTATGTCGTAAGAGGCACTATGATAAAATTGAAGGGAATCATATTTTATTGTTGGATGAAATACAAGATCCAGGTAATTTAGGAACTATTATTCGAAGTGCAGTAGCTTTTGGAGTAGATATGATTTTATTATCAGAAAATACGGTTGATTTATATAATTCTAAGGTGTTAAGGGCTACTCAAGGCTTGTATTGTCATATTCCTATTATGAATGTAGTTGCGAAAGAGAGTATTTTGTCTTTAAAGAAAAATGGTTATGTTATTTGTGGGACAGATGTCTTAAAAGGAAAAGATCTTTATACAATCGATAAAAGTGATTTAACTAAGTATTGTTTAATTATGGGTAATGAAGGAAATGGAGTGCGTACGGAAATTAAAAATATGTGTGATGTAAATTTTTATATTCCGATGAAAAATCTAGTTGAAAGTTTAAATGTTGGTGTAGCTTGTAGTATACTATTATATGAATTGGGGAGATAATATGGATTATGTTTCTGTTGGTAAAATTGTTTCTACTCATGGTATTAAGGGTGAAATTAGGATTTTAAGCTCTTTTCCATATAAGCAAAAAGCATTTTTAGTTGGTAATACTTTATGGGTTGATAATAAGCCTTATACTATTACTAGTTATCGTGTTCATAAGCAGTATGATATGGTTACTTTTGATGGTTTTAATAATATTAATGATGTTTTATTTTTATTAAAAAAAGAAGTTTTTATAGCTAAGAAAGATTTAAACCTTACTGATAACGAAATATTAGATGAGGATTTAATTCAGTATGAAGTATTGACAAAAGAAGGAAAAAGGGGAATAATAAAGGAAATTTTTATGGCGAGTGAAACAAATAAAGTACTTCGTGTTCAGTTTGATAGAGAAGTGCTTATTCCTTTTTATTCTCCTATGGTAGTGGATATTTCAAAAGAAAAGAAACAGATACTAGTTGATTTAATAGATGGAATGAAGTAGGTGGTTTTATGAAAATAGATATATTGACTTTATTTCCTCATATGTTTGATGGAGTATTTGAAGAATCAATTATTAAAAGGGCAGTGGATACTGGTAAAGTAGAGATTAATTTGGTTAATTTTCGAGAGTTTTCTTTGGATCCTCATCATAAGGTAGATGATACTCCTTATGGGGGAGGAGCGGGAATGGTTCTTACTTGTCAACCTATTTTTGATTGTGTTAAGGCTCTTAAAAAAGAAAATAGTAAAGTTATTTTATTGACTCCTAGTGGTATTCCTTATAAACAAGAGAAAGCATATTATTTCAGTAATGAAAAACATCTTATTATTATTTGTGGACATTATGAAGGATTTGATGAAAGAATAAAAAGTATCTGTGATTTTGAATTAAGTATTGGTGATTATGTGCTTACTGGTGGGGAAATACCAGCTATGGTGTTAGTTGACTCAATTGTTCGATTATTACCAGGAGTAATTGAGGAGGAATCTCACATACAAGATTCTTTTCATAATCAGTTGTTGGATTATCCAACTTATACGAAACCTCGAATTTATGAAGGAATGGAAGTTCCAGAAGTATTATTATCTGGCGATCATAAAAAGATAGAGGAATATCGACAACAAGAAAGTATCCGTTTAACAAAAGAAAATAGACCTGATTTATTGGATTAGTAGGTGATAGAGTGTATATTATTGCAAATACTAAATATGTAAATAAAGGAAAGCTAGTTGATAAAACTGAATTATCTGTTTTAGATGGTTTTATGATGCCTTCTCGTAATAAAATGTTTCGAATTGGTGACACAACGATTAGAGATGTTTGTTTATTAAATAAGCAGATAGCTAATCCTATTGTTAGTGAAAAAGTTTTTAAAAAATATGAAAAGTTGATTCGTCAGTTAGCTGATTTATTGGTGGCAGATGATGATGATGGTGAGAGTTATCGAGAAGCACTTAATCAAATTGAAAAGTTTAGGCTAGAAGTTAAAAATAAATATCGAAAGTTTTTAATAAAAAAAGAGTTAGAGAAAATGTCTAAGCAATTATCAGCACTTCAAAAAGAGGCAATGATTCGTTTAATAGAGATTCGAAACTCTTATTATTCATTTCAAAATTCAGAAAGAAGAAGTAGATAGAAAAAATGTTTTTCATTTTTCTTTTCTATGCTATAATGAAATTAGGATAGGTGATAATATGAAAAAAAAGAAACGTGAAGGGTTGTTGTTTTTTATATTTGGTGGCTGTATTATAGCACTTACTCTTTTTGTGTTATATAATGTTTCTTTGAAGGAAGAAGCTAATCAAGAAGAGAGTAAGATTTGGGATATTCATTTTGTTGATTTAATTGCTAGTGTTGTTGGAAAAGCAGAGTATACATTACCAACATTTTCTAATACAGTTGTTCAACAACATACAGTAACTATTCATGATATTGGAGATTCTGTTACTTTCCAATTTAGAGTAGTTAATAATGGAAATCAAGATGCTCTATTAAAGAATATTGTTATGAGTGTTCCTAGATGTAATGGAGATAAAGAAAATGATGAGCAATTAGTTTGTGATAATTTAGTCTATGAATTATTAAATGAAGATGGTACAAAATTAAAGGATGATATTGTTCTTTCTAAAGAATCATCTATTGTATTACATTTATTAGTTGAATATCCTTCTTCTATGAAGGAAAAGCCTAAAAAACCAGTTCTAATTGATAATTTAGATATTGATCTTATCTTTTCAAAAAAATAATTATATTTTTTTGAAAAGGTATTTTTTTTTCGAAAAATATGTTATAATTTTCCTATATTAGGGTAATAGATAGATTATTACTTATTTTGTGGGGTTTGGTTTAACTATTTGTTGTATGATGGATGGTGAAGATATGGGCGCTGAAAAGAAAGTAAAGAAGGATAAATTTAAGTTTGTTAAATATGAAGATCTTGATAAACCTTTAGAAGAAGATAATACTTCTATACAAACAGATGATTCTTCTGTTATTATAGAAAAAGAACAAGAAATTGGTTTAAATGATATAAAGAAAGAAGAAAATGAGATAGATACTTCTCTTGAAGAAGAAGAAAAAAAATTATTAGATGAGCCAGTTAAAGAAGAATCTGTAAAGAAATTTGGTGGTTTTCATAAAATTCATTTTAGTTTTGAAGCTCGTATTATTACAATGATTACATGTATTGTATTATTGTTTTTAGTAGCTTGCTATTTGTTCTTGAATGCTTTAAATTATTATAAAATGGAAAAAGTATCTTATAATGAATATAGTAATGTTCATTATAAAGTATGTTTACATGAAAATGATTATTATGAAGAGTCTTGTTTAGAAGAAGGTATGGAGTATGTAGCTTCTCTAACTGATTTTATAAATGCTAATTTTGAATATAATGTAGATTTTTCTCAAGATATTAATCATCCTTTGTATTATCATATTGTAGCTGTTACTAAAATATTTGATAAAGATAATATTGATAAAGTGTTATATAAAAATGAAGAAGTTCTAGTTGAAAAGACAGAGATTCTAAAACAAGATCATAATATGTTTTTGAATAATGTTATTAAAATAGATTATGCTCGTTATAATGATAATGTTTTAGATTATCAAAATCGGTATTCTTTAAATTCATCTTCTAATGTAGAAATTATTTTGTATTTAGATGAAGAAAATGAAACTAGAAAAGTAGCTTCTGTTGTATTACCACTTGGAGAAACAACTTATTCTATAAAAAGAAATGTTATTACAAATTTAAATAGAGTTATTGAAGTTAAAGAAGATACTTGGAATGATTTTAATACATTTTGTGCTGTTATTGCTTCAATTTTGATATTAGTATGTATTATATTAATATATCGTACTACTAGACTTGTTCTAATGGTTACTAATTCTAAGAGTTTATATGAACAAAAATTATCACAAATATTAAGAGATTATGATAGACTAATTGTAATAGCTAGAAATGGTTATGTATCTGCTGATGAAAAACAAATTGTTAAAGTTGAAAGCTTTGAAGAGTTATTAGATGCTAGAGAAGCTTTACAAAAACCAATTATTTATTATAAAGTAAATGATGTTAAGAGTGAATTTATGGTTGAAGATGAAGATAAATTATATAAATTTATTTTAAAAGAAGCTGATTTATAGGGAGGTTTGGTTTATGGATAATTCAAATTCTAAAAATTTTTCTTTGTTGATAATGCTTGTTGTATTATTAATTGGTGTGTTTGGATATTGCGTATTTACTAGTTTTACTGATCAGTCTATAACTACAGACTTATCTAGTTTAGTTAGTGATTAATTATAGTAGTTAAATCAATGCTTCTATGCATTGGTTTTTCTTTATTTTATGTTATGAAATGTGATTATCATAGATTTTTATGATGAAAACTTTTTTGATTTTTCTGTCAAATTTTTTTGAAAATGTCAGTTAAATCATTTTGAGAAAATGTCAGTAGAGTATTTTTTAGATAACATCAAAAGGAGTTTCTTTTGATG
>CACZFH010000024.1 GCA_902780395.1 uncultured Erysipelotrichaceae bacterium | reverse complement strand
TTCACATAGTGAAATCTTTTTGGCATGGGATAAACTCCAATTTATAACGAACTATTAAATATTCAAAATTATTATTGACTTCTAATAGTTAGTCACCTAATATAATTATACAAAAAATAATTTATTATTTAAACTAATAATTATTATTTGACATTATTCAATTGTAAATGTTATGGTTCCTGATGTGATAGGTAAATTGGGATAATTGGCATCTGTAAGATTAATTGTTCTACTAGCTCCTGGGGTATTTTCTATTTCTATTGTTGAGGTAGAAGCTGTCATAGTAGTACTTTGAACTGTGCTTATAAATTCATGTTCTCCATCAGATGCTATTTGTTTATAGTAGATAGTTGGTGCATCAGTCGTATCAAATGGAACATTACTCATCACAGCATTACCTTCTTGATTTGTTGTAATTGCATTTCCATATTCATTTCCTTCACTATCTGTACGAATGAAAGTTGCTCCAACGATTGGAGTACCACTAGTTGTACCATCTTCTGTTACATGAAGTGTTAAACTTCCAGTAGCTGCTATTGTTAAGGCATAATTATTAGTTCCAGCAATTACTTGGACGTTACTAGGGCTAATACTGGAATTATCATAACCGGTTACATTTGCAGTTACATCATAATTTCCATTAATCATAGATGCTGATCCAGTACCATTGTTAATTATTATGTTTTTAGCCATAAAATAATCTCTCCTTTCTTTATTGGTAGATTTTTATAATAAAAATCTGTTAATTGAAAGGTGATTATGTTATTTTGAAATGTAAAATAATACTTATCTCTTTTACAATCTACATAAAAAAATAACTCTATAATTCCAAAATATGATTTGGCATATAAATAATAAGCTTGATTTTCTTTTAAACATAAATCGAGTTCTTTATTATATGTTTTCGTAGTGATTGACCAATCTGTTTCTTTATTCATTAAATAGACTTGAGCTTGATAATTTGATCCTAAACCTAATTCAGGAAATATTATTTTGATATTTCTCATAGTAATCTCCTTTCTTAGTATTTTATTTCTTTTTTCTAGTTAGAATCATCATAATTACCTAAAAAAAAATAAGAATTACTTCTTATTTTTTAGGTAGATATATTCTTTTACCCAATTGGTAAATTCATCTATATCTTGGTATTTATTTACATCTTCATCTTTATCAGCATCTAAATAAGCTATTACTTTATTTTTATGAATGATAAGAACTGATGGAGCATATTTAACTTTTTTTACGTAATCTGTTAATTTATACTTATCATAGGGAATTGATACTATTGTTATGTTATTATCTTTCATAAATTGTTCAAAGATGGAATCACATGGAATAGGAAATTTACAATAACTATTAAAAGTATATAATAGAAAAGTATCTTCTTTTAATTTTTTTATTTCTGTTTCATCTACTTGTAAAAATGCTTGTTCTTTATTTTCATAATATTTTTTTGTTAAGTATACTTTTTTATTTGATTGATTCTTGTTTATAAAAATTCCTATAGTACATTGTATTATAATACTAATTATTATTCCAATTACTATTTTTTTCATGCTTCAACCTCATTTAATGAATCAAAATCAATATCATGATAGATTACTTTCCAGAAATTGTAATGATCATTTTCTTTTGTTTTAATGTTATGTTTTCCATCATAATACCAATATCCACCAACATTATAGATTTTCTTTTCATCCCAACCTAGTGATACTAGAAGTCTTTTGGTCATACCAGCATATCCTCCACCACCACACATTAAGAATATGTTTTTATCTTTTGGGAAATAGTATTCTAATATTTCTAATGATTCTTTATAGTTTGCTACATATTTTCCTTCTTCTGTTTCTTTAAATAAAGTTTTCCCAGTATAAGTTTCTCCAACTTCTTCTGGTAGGCCTTTAACTGCTGTTAAATATGGATATGGAATTACTTCAAAACCTTCTACAAAGCCTGATAAGTATGAATCTCCTCCAATAGCTTCATAATTTCCAGGATCTTTTAGCATTCTCATATCTCGGTATACGGAATCTTTTCTATTTAAGTATTGATCTATTGTCTCTTCATTAATATTTTTATCTATACCAAGCATTCCTCTTTCTCCTCCTGTTGTTTCAGGAAGAGGTAGTTTTTTCTCTTGAGGAGTATATGCTATGCTAAAGCCTATTATCCCTCCTATTATTAAGCATATTAATAAATAATACCATTTAATCTTTTTCATATTGTCACCTCTATGATGATTTTATCATATTTTTTTGTTTTTTAGCTATTTTCATAAAAAAAAAGACTCAACTATTCGTTGAGTTTTCCAATTTTGTTGTTTTAAATAAAAATATCTGTTAAGAAACCTATGATAACTCCTACTAAATATATAATTCCTAGTATTTTCATATTTTCTTTTAAATCTTCATTAGTTCTAAATAATATTAATATTCCTAGTCCACTACCCGTTAGTAGTCCTGATAAAAGGGTTCCTAAAGAAATAAATTTTGAAATATATAGTTCAGTCATTATTACACTACTAGCGCAATTTGGTATTAAGCCAATTAAACTAGCAATAAAATAGGTAATTGGATTATTTCTTAATAATAAATTCTCTAAGTTTTCTTCTCCCACCCAATATATTAATAAACTTATTCCAATATTAGCTATTAAGATAAATATGACTATTTTTAAAGTGTGTTTGATACTAGATATTAAAATTCCATCCGAGTCACAATCACAATGTTCTTTTTCACATAAATGATGGATATCTTTTGAATTTCCTTTATACTTAATCATTGTATCTATCAACAAACCTATAATTATTCCAATTATTACTTTAAAACTAATAATATAAATAATTTCTATGATAGGTATTTTTTCACTTATCATAATTGGGAGCATTTCATCGGATGTCGCTAAGAAAACAGCTATTAGTGTTCCTATTGTAATGACTTTTGATGAAAAGAGACTAGCAGCCATCGTACTAAAGCCACATTGTGGTAAAGCTCCTAAAAGAGCACCAATGATTGGTCCATATTTTTTATTCTCTTTTAAAATCTTTTCGTTCTTTTTACTTAGTTTGTGTTCTAAGTATTCTAATATTATAAATGTTACTAATAAGTATGGTATTAGTTTTATTGTATCTATTAAGCTATCTAAAATACATTCTAGCATAATATCCCTCTTTCTTTTTTCAATATGATTATACAAGGTGTTTTCTAAAAGTTCAAGAAAAAGAATGGTTTTATTTACACCATTCTTTAATTTCTTCTAGTGATTCATTTCCAGTAAAACGTTTTCCTTTAATAATCTTTAATTCTTTATATTTTTCTTCTAAGTCTTTGATGCTTTTATCAATACTACTTCCTCCACTGGTACAGAATAATAAAATATTTTTATTATCTAAATGATTCTCTTCTATAAAGGTATTAATAATTGATGGGGCAGTAAACCACCAGATAGGATAACCTATTATGACTGTATCATAATCAGCTAAATTATCTATCTTTTTCTTAATTGGTGGTCTAAAGCTTTTATCGTTCATTTCTACTGATGACCTACTCATTTTATTTGTCCAGTCTAAATCAGCATCATTATAAGGAATAACTGGTTCTATTTCAAATAAATCTCCTTGGATGACTTTGGCAATTTTTTCAGCTTGAGCTTTGGTTTCTCCGCTTGCTGAAAAATAACTAATTAATGTTTTCATTTATTTCTCCTTTTCCATGTCGATGGAGTCATATGCTCCTAAATCTACTACATTATAGCCTAGTTTTTTTAAAGCTTCATAGGCAATGGCACTTCTTGTTCCACTTTTACAATAAACCATAATTGTTTTACTTTTATCTAAATCAATTTTTTCATTTATTTCATAATGAGGAATGTTAATCGCTCCTTTGATATGTCCTGTTTCATATTCTTCTTTAGTTCTTACATCGACAATAATAGTATCTTGTTTTTCTTCTTGTTTTTTTGGTTCTTCTTTGGTTGTGTTCTTACTTCCACATCCGGTTATAAAAATAGCTAGAAAACAAATGATTATAATTCCTAGTATTTTCATTATTTATGCATCTCCTTCCATTTTTTTATTTGTTCTAATCTCATTTTAAACTTTTCTTCATGACCTTGGGTTGTTGGTTTATAATATTCTTTTCCTTTTAAAGATGGAGGTAAACATTCCATTGTTGATAATTTATCTTTGGTATCATGAGCATAAACGTAGCCTTTTCCATAATTTAAATCTTTCATTAATTTGGTTGGGGCATTTCTAATTACTAATGGTACAGGCTCCGCTAACATCTTTTTGGCATCATTAGCAGCGGTCATATAAGCCACTTCACAAGCATTAGATTTTGGTGCTAAAGACATATAAATAACAGCCTCGGTTAAGTGAACACTACATTCTGGCATTCCAATAAAATGGCAGGCGTGATAAGCATTTATAGCAACGTTTAAGGCATTTGTATCAGCTAGTCCAACATCTTCTGAAGCAAATCTAGTAACTCTTCTAGCTATATAGATAGGATCTTCTCCTGCTTCTAACATCCTGGCTAACCAATAAACAGCTGCATCTGGATCACTATTTCGCATTGATTTGTGAAGAGCTGAAATAATATTATAATGCTCCTCACCATTCTTATCATATAATAGTGGTTTTTTTTCTAAACATTCTTCGATTGTCTCTTTGGTTATTTCTATTTCTAGTTTCTTATTAATATTTCCATTTAATACTAACATATCCAGAGTGGTTAAAGCACTTCTAGCATCTCCACTTGATAATTCGGCTATAAGATGAATATTTTCTTTGGAAATTTTTATTTTTTCTTTACCAAAACCTCTTTCATCTGTTAATGTCCTTTTTAATAGTGTTTCTATATCTTCTGTTGATAGTTCTTTTAAAACAAAAACTCGGCATCTTGAAAGTAAAGCGTTATTTACTTCAAAACTAGGATTTTCTGTTGTTGCTCCTATCAAAACAATAGATCCTTTTTCTACATATGGTAGAAATGCGTCTTGTTGAGCTTTATTAAATCTATGAATTTCATCGACAAAAACAATTGTCTTTATTCCTAATCTTTTATTTTTATCGGCATCTTCCATTACTATTTTTATTTCTTTGATACCTGAGGTAACTGCTGAAAAAGTAATAAATTCTGATTTGGTCCTTTCAGCAATTATTCTAGCTAGAGTTGTTTTTCCAACTCCTGGAGGACCCCAAAAAATCATGGATGACACTTGATCACTTTCAATAATTCTTCTTAGTATTTTACCTTCTCCTAAAAGGTGTTTTTGCCCTACAAACTCTTCTAGAGTCCTTGGCCTCATTCTAGATGCTAATGGTTCTATCACTGGATTTTCAAATAATGAGCTTTGTTCCATCCATACCACCTCTTTTTTATCATATCATAAAAGCAGAAAATCTTCTATTTGATTTTCTGCTTATTCTTTTATTAAATTAAATTCTTCTTTTGTACATTCTCTACAGAATCCTTCTTTTAAGTCTTTTGGTAAAGATAGATTACCCATCTTTATTCTTTTTAGTTCTGTTACTATACTATTTTCTTTTAGAAACATTCTTTTAATCTGATGATATTTTCCTTCTGTTAAAGTTATGATTCCAGTATGTTCATCAATTATTTCTAATTCAGCAGGTTTTGTTACTCCTTCTTTTAAAAGAACTCCTTTTTTAAAGTGTTCTATCATCTTCTCATTCATCTTTTGATCTATTCTTACTAAATATGATTTTTTAACGTGTTTTTTTGGAGATAATATCTCATGAGCAAACTTTCCATCATCTGTTATAAGCATTAATCCTGTTGTATCTTTATCTAATCTTCCTGCTGGAAATAAATCTCTATGTCGATATTCTTCTGGGACTAATTCTAAAACAGTAATATCTTTATTATCTTTTGTTGCTGATACATAGCCTTTTGGTTTATTTAAAATTAGATAGACATATTCTTTGATTTGTAATTCTTCTTTATCAATAGTTATTTTATCTTTTTCTATATCTACTTTATAATCAGAGTCTACAATGACTTGATTATTTACTTCTACTCTTTTTTTATGAAGTATTCTTTTTACTTCTTTTCTTGTATAACCTGTTTGACTACATATAATTTTATCTATTCGTTCCATAGAATATCCTTAGAATTCAATAGTTCTTGGAGGTTCTGTAAAGGAGTAGAAAGTTGCTGTTGCTTTTTCAAAATATAATACTTCGGTATTATCATCTTCTGCTTGATACATTCCTTTTAATTCTGGATTTTTATCTAGCATATCTCTTTTAGCTTCTATTCTTTCATCTCTTTTTAATGTTCCTTTTATTCTTAACCATTTTCCATCTTTATAGGAACATATTTCTACTTTTGGATTTTTAGCTATCTGTTTTGAGACATCTTTCTTTTTTCCAGTTTGAATATATAATTTATCTTCAAATATCTCGGCTGTTCCAAATGGTCTTACATGGGGAGTATTGTCTTCTGATGTTGCTAAAAAGTATACTCCACACTCTTTTAAAAATTCTTGTACTTCTATCATATTATCCCTTCCTTTACTATTATTGTATCATATTATTTATCATTTGCATTAATAATAGTATTGATCATTATTTGGTTTTTATTTTATTTATCATTTCTTCAAATTCTTTATCTGACATATGATTAAGTTCCATATTTTTGTTTAGATAAATTAATAATATTTTATAAATTCCTATGATGGAATCAATTATACTAATTCCAAAATGCTCTTTTACTTCTTTTGGAGATATTATTATTCCTCCTCCAGCAATAGCGTAGCAAAGACTAATAATAAATAATCGTTGTTCTTTATTTGTAAAACTTTGACAAAGCCACTGATGTTCTATATTTAAGTTATTTGTTGTTAATTCTTGTCTTTTTATTTTATTAAATAAATGATTTTTAATTGTTTGACTAAAGCTATTATTAAATTCATTTATACTATTGTTATTCCAATTATTAGATTGTTTAGCTAATAAGTCTTTTAATACATCGTTAAAATCTTTTCTTAGTTCTTTTTCTGTTTCTTCATTATAGTAAGTGTTTAGCCTATGAAGTATTTTTCTTAATATTTCTTCAATCATAACTTGATTTTCAAAAGGAATACTTGAATAATTCTCTATTTCTTTTATATAATCTCTTTTTTCTTTTATTTTATCAATATTTCTTGTTAAATTAGATAGATATGGTCTTAATAATCTTGATAGTTTGAAATTCTCTTCTATTTTGACAATTAAATTGGCCATAAATTGATTTACTTCTATCTTATTCATTTCTGTTATTTGAGACTCTTTAAGAACATTTAAAAACTTTTCTTCTACTTGTCCTAAAAATTGCTGTTGATCTTTTTCTTTAAAATTTTCTCTTATATATTGTTTTATATCATCGTAGAAAGATATCAATAATAGTTTTTCAGTTATTTTATCTTCATCTTTTATTTTCTTTATTTCTGAATATTTTATTTCCATACAATTCCCCTCTAATTGGGGCATATTATATCATATTATTGCATTCATTTCAATATATAGTATTATAAAAAAAGAAGATTATTCTTGTATAACCCTCTAATCTTTTTTAGTAACAAAATACCAATTATCTTTATATAATGTTATATCATCAACAGGGAATAATTCTTTTATCTCGTTTTCTCCAACAGTGGAATATATTAATGATAGTTTTCTACTTATTATAGTAAATTCTATTAATTGTCCTTCAATATCATTTCTATATACTTCATAGTTTTTGCCCTTTTCTATTGATGTTTTTATTTTACATATACCATCTTTACATTCTTTATAGTTTTCTCTTTTAGTTTTTGCTAAAAGCTGGTTTTTCTGTTTTTCATACTTTGAAAACTCTATTTCTGCTTTTACTTTAGCAATTGGAAAACAAAATGGAATAATTAAAACTATGATTGCCATTGTTAATATTCCAATATTAAATAGATTTAAGTATTTTCCTTTCTTTATTAGTTTCACGGTATAATAGAATGCTGCGGCAATTGATAGTATCAAAATATATACTAAAATTGGTAGTAATAGTGTATTTATTTCATTGGTATACCATACTAGTAATATTGTGCCAATTAATAATATAATTGACAATATAAGCATTTTATATTTTTTCATTTTCATGACATTCTCCTTCATAATAAGATGTATTATATCATTCTTCATTATCATAAGCAAATGTATTATATCATTCTTCATTATCATAAGCAAATGTATTATTTATCACTTATTTACCGCTTAAATAATTGTTATTATAGCAAACAATATCTTGTTTAGGAGGCTTATATGACAAAAGAAGATTTATTAAAACTTAGAAAAAAATTATTAATTTTAGGATTAGCTGGGGTAATGGTTGGAACTCATAAAAAAATCAGAAACGAAGAGAAAGTAATAATTCATAGTAAAATGGCTTTATGGCCATTTTTATTCTGTAAATAATTAAGTTCATTTTTTATGTTTTTGACATTTACTAGCTATTTCATTTGTTTCTTTTTTCATATTTTCAATTGTTATTCTTGATGCATAACTAGTTGCTTCTATTAATTTATCATATAAAAATGTAAATTCATCTAAAGTGATTGGTTTCTGATCATTATATTTTTCTCCAAACCAGATTGCTAGCTCATTCCAATAATGAACATCTACCATTGAACCATCACCTCCGATAGTTCTTGATAATGGATTATTAATACCAACCGTTTTCAACACTTATTTTTATTCTATATGATTCATAATTATTCTTCTCACTTGTAGTTATATAATATAACACATTTTTAATTATTTTTTTAATACTTTTACTGGTGATAATTCTTTAAAATCACTAATTTTTACTATACTTGATATATCAATTTCAAAAAAACAATTTATTCTATCTAGTTCACTAATTGATAGTGAATCTATTAGTTTAAAACTAATTAGTTTTAATAATCTATTATAATATGATTCAATACTTTGCTGATTTTCATTTAATTTTTGGGCATTTAATAGTTTTTCAATTTCATGAAGCCTATTTATCTTTTTAGTAATATCTTCAATTTCATTAAGTTCTTCTATTTCTAACTTAATTCTATCTTCTAGATAATTTATAGGGGGGGATATCATAATTATATATTTTATCTATGGCAGATGAATCACCATTTAAAAGCTTGTCTATTAATTCAACTAATTTTGGTGGTATATATTCATCATATTTATAATGATAAATATCTCTTGTTTCTTCAAAATATTCTTTTTTTCTTCCAGTATCCGTATATGTGAAATTTCTAATAATTTCATTAGTAAATCTTGGTGAGTAATCACTATCATACTCTTCATGTCTTATATAACTGCAATTATTTATAATTTGGTTTTTTAATTTTTCAATTTCTTCTTTATCAAAATCAATTTGATATTTTTCAATTACTTCACCATTTCTTTTATAATAAATCATATTCAAAACCTCCATTAGTGATTATTTTAAATCATCTTTCTTAATATCTTTTTATATATTGTTTTATTATTTTTCTTTTTGTAATAATTTTTGGGGATATTCTTTTTCAAGTATCCAATCATCAAAACTATTATCACTATCGATACATATTATTTTGTCTTTTATTACAGCGACCAATTCAGCGTAGGGATCTCCATATATTATAAGCTCTTTAAATTCAGTATTAAATGTGCTTGACAATTTATCATAATACTCTTTTAGTTGAGTATCATCAGTTACTTCAGTAAACTGATAAAATCTCTGGCCATTACCATTAAAATATATCTTATCCTTTTCTCTTGTTAAATAGTAATAATTGCAAAATTTATCATCTGTGCTCATAATTTCTAAAATCATATTTTGATAGAAACTATCTCTATCAACAAGGCCAAGATATGACATTATAATTCCCCCCCTTTGTTAATTGTTTATTATATCACGCTGACATTTATTGCGTAAAGACAAATTAAAAAACTCATATGAATGAGTTAACTTTATTATTGGTATGATGGGATAGTATATCCGAAATCTTAGAAATAGTTGATAAACAACTAATCACTAAATACATCTTACCATGGATATTTATTATTTCAACATTTTTTAGTCAATTTTTATAAAATAATACGAAAAAAAGGAACAGCGTTCCTTTTTTTCCCTCTCAAAAAGAGAGGCATTTCATTACATATTCATGATATCACATTTTATGATCAATGTAAATATGTAACACTAATATTTTATGATTATTTTTCTTTATTATTCATTAATTTATCAAAATACTTTTTATCTATACCAGTGTACTTAGTATATACTCTATCAAATAAGAAATGTGTATATTTCATACATTCATTATTTTTATTATTCTCATTTAATAAAGATTTCATCTCATCTTGCATATCCCTGATTTGCTTGTTTAGCGATATTAAATCTAATTTAATTTTCTTGTCATTATCATATTTTTCTTTAATACTATTTATGTTAAAATCTATGGTACTATAATCATTTAATTTAGATAGTATTGTTTCATATAGTCCTATCTTATTAGTAGTTGCTTTACCTGGTCTTAAAATAATATTATATTTTTGATATACATAAACTAATTCTGTATACATATTAGTATTTTTATCTAAATGTGAAATAATTTTGTAGATTATATATATAACCCAAGATAAATCAATATTTGTATTACCTGAAAAACTATTATATCTATCACTACCAAAGAATTCAGCCAAGTAAGACATATAATTTGTTGTTAATACATATTGCTCTTGCTGATTATGTGCTTTTGGTAAGATGTAATGTATATTATTTGATTTTGATGAATAATACTCTTTAACATTAAAATTATATATAGGTTGATTGTGAGCCAAACTATTTCTTAATAAACCAACAATATTTAATATTTCACGCATAACATTTAATTTGTTCCAATATTTTTCTTTGTCTTCATCAGTTGTTATCTCATCTTTATTTATTTTAATATTAGTAAAACAATTAACACAGTCTTCCAAAATATTTTGCATATGAGATTTATCTAAATTAATAATTAATTTAATAGTTTCTCCTAGTGTCAATTCATTAATTATTATCCAATAAGGTACTGATAATTCTTGATCATTTTTCCTTTTAATTGGATTAGAGTGTTTATTTGTTTGTTTATCAAATATCTTCTTTATTGAGTTAATAGAGTTAGTAATGTTTTTAGGAGTTGTATCATATTGATTTATATCTGTCAAAAAATTATCTTTAGCCTCTATACTATTTAAATATGTAACCAAAACATTTTTTAAACTTTCTTCTATTATTAAAGTATATTTTAATAATACATTTCTTAGCTCATGCTCAAATTTATAAATTCTTATAAAATCACTATAAATAACTTTGTTAGAATATAAATGATTATAATATTTTATTCCTTTTATTTTTTCTTTAAGTTCATCGTTGGAGTCAGTATATTTTAAATTAATACCATATTTTTGACATATGCTAATTAATATTCCTCTATATAGAGTACTATTACTTGTATCATTAGAAATTGAGAAATTTTTTCTATATCTATCAATATCAATTGAATTTTTTATATTATTTTCAATATCATCTATATTTTCAATACTAGTAGAAAAAATATTTTTATAAGCATTAATAACTTGATAATAACTATATTTATCAAAATGTTGTTTCTTTTTTTCATCAAGCATAATTCCTTTGTTTTGTAATTTTTTTCTCAATTTTGTGTTAGTATATGATTTCATTTTACTGCCTCCTACTAAAAAGAGCATAGTACTCCTTATCAACAATAGTAAGTCTATACTAGCCCTTATTAAATTACTTATTTTGTGTTTTTATTAATTTCTTTTGATTTTGTAATTCTCTATATTCATCTTCTACCATATCAGCATCAC
The DNA here is from genome assembly GCA_902780395.1 of uncultured Erysipelotrichaceae bacterium. Lineage (GTDB taxonomy): Bacteria > Bacillota_I > Bacilli_A > RF39 > UBA660 > UBA3789. The sequence continues at coordinate 12,735 of CACZFH010000024.1, read as the reverse complement.
ATCTTAAGAAACAAGCTGTTTGTCTGTAACTATCATAGCATTTGCCTGTTTTTTCTTCTAATTCATCTGCTTTTGCTTCTAACTTTTCTCCTTTTTCAAATAAATATAATGCTCTCAATGATTTAAATCCCCGCATATTTCTATTTAATCTCATAGCATCTTCTAAATACTCTTTAATATATTCTGGTCTATCAGTTTCTTCTATTTGATAATCTTTTGCCTTTTGTTCAGAAACTTTTACACCTAATAATATTTCAAACCATGCTGCAACAATATGCCTATGACAAAATTCAGTATTAGGTTCATAACAAAGTAGAACAGAATAATCAAGGTCTCTAAATACTTTTTCAGGATCTAGTTTTGATAAAACTTGATTCCAATATTCCTGTACATAATATCTATTATTTTCTTCTTCAGAAATTTTACCAATATTATTATGCCATACTTTCCAAAAAGATAATTTCGGTGCTAATTCTGGATAACATTTCCCTTGATAATTAGCATCTTTTCCACAATTACCAGAGATAGAATAGGTTCTATATTTATCTGACTGCCAATCATTATGACTGCTTGTACTAATCATATTTTTTCTCCTCCTAATAAATATCCACCTTTTTATCTCTTTACCTGTCGAATATTATAACATATTTTTACAGTGTTTTTAGTCCATTTTACTGAATTAGTTAAATTTTATCTTTCTAAATCATCTTTTTCTTTGCTTAAATCTAATTCCTCAATGTCATCATCATCTAATACATCATCTTCATACATATCATTAACAACTTCAATATATTTATCATCTTTATCATACCAACTATGAAGATTATCGTGTAAGAAGGAAATAATTTTTGAATTTGTCTTTTTATTAATATGTAATTTTTATTAAAAAGCAAAAAAAATCGAACTATAGTAGTTCGATGAAAATTCTAAATGGTAGCGAAGGAGGGGATCGAACCCCCGACCTTTCGGGTATGAACCGAACGCTCTAGCCAGCTGAGCTACTTCGCCATTTCAAGTTGCAAAATAATATTATCAAATTTTTATTGAAATTGCAACATTTTTTCATAAAAAACTTTACCTGTTTACTTTTTTCTTATATAATACAATTTCAAGGGAGAGATATTATGAGCAGAAAATATACTATATATGAAGCCCCTATTCGCAAAATGTATGCAAGTGATTTTAGACTTCTTGATAATAAAATAGTTCCTGTGTATGATGAAGAAATAGTTCAAGAAAAAGGTCATTTTTATATAAACCGTTTCAAAAAAATTATTAATATTGAACATTCCACTGCTTTACCTGATGAACGTGAGATTAAGGATCTTATTGATTTTGTTATTTCACATAATCAAGTTTTATTATATAAATTATTACAGGATCCAACTATTTCTTATGAGGTAAAGAACGAATATTTTGAAAGAATAAAAAGAGCTTCTTCTTTTTTATACTTTGATCAAAATGATTTAACACCGATTCTAGTTTATGATAAAGATGATTTTAAGAATTATATAAGTCAAATTACTCATGATGTAAGTATACAGATGATAAAAAGAAAATAGGCAGTTAGCCTATTTTTTTGTACTTTTTCCTTTTTGATATGTTTTTTGTGGCTCAATTTTAGTTATTTCATATAATGATGGATCATCTAAAATATCTTCAGTTAAACATAGTTCATATTTATTCCTATTGTGACTATTTGTAGATGCTAAAGAAACTGCTTCATTATAGGCCATCCAAGTAGCTGAATCTATAATATCACCTATTCCTCTAGCACCTGTTTTTAATTTATAAGCGTTTTCTGCAAGCTTATCAATAAATCCATCAGTATAAGTTAATTTTACTCCAACGTCAGCAAATAATTCTTGGTTAATTTTTAAGACTGATTCATCTGATTCTAAAACAATCCTTTTTATATCTTTTACTTCTAAATCATTTAACCTTACTATTGTCACTCTACCCATAAATTCTTCTGTCATCATAGATAATGTGACAAAGTCTTCTTTAGTTGCTTCACGCATCCTTGGTTTAGATGATACTTCTCCCCCAAATCCCAAAGAATTCTTCATTTTTAAATTTTTATAAACATCTGTGTAGGCTCCTCCTAAAATCTTTATCATATTTGTTGTATCTATGGCAATTGTTTCTCCAGAATGAGGATTTTGAAGTGCAAAATATACAGTTCCCTCAATAAATGGTAATAGAACATTTAAGACTCCCTGCCCACTAACATCTGATTTATCCTTTGAACCTTTTTTATCTATTTCATCTACATAAACAATGGCTCTTTCAGCTTTTTTAACATCAAAATCACATTGCATTAGTAGTTCCCATAAGCATTCTTCAAGGCTTCTTCCTACATATCCAGGGATTGACAATTGAGTAGCATCTATCTTTAAGAAAGGTCTATCCAAGTACTTGGCTATTTGACGCATTAATTCTGTTTTACCTACTCCCGTATTTCCGGTTAATAAAACGGCTTTTCTTCTTAATAATGGTTTTCTGTCTTTTTTATCTATTTCAATTAGTACTCGACGAGCTGGATCATCTTGAGCAATTAATGTTTTTGTTATTTTCTGATGTACTTCATCAATATTAATATGTTTAATTTTTTTCTGTTTTTTTGATTTACTATTAATTTTACTATTAACTCTATTTAAAGCAGAATTCATTTGATCATATCCACTTTGAATTTCTTCTTTTAGACTCAATAATTCTTCTTTTGAGTAATTATCTAAATTACCATAAGCTTCTTCAAATAATCGATTATAATAATCATCTAATGATTCTTCTATTTCATCATTATTTAAGCCTCCTTGCTCAGGGGCTTTTTCATTTATTTCTTCTTCATTATCTAAATTAAATAAAAAGCTTTTATATTCTCCATCTTTTGTTTTCTTTGCAACAATTAGATTATTCTTCACTATTTCACTAAATATTGTTAAATAGTCTTCTCCTAATTTTGATTTTAATTCATCTACTTTCATTAAAAATCCAACTGAAGGCATATCGCTTCCTTCAATTCCTTCTTTAGATATGGTAGGGCAATACTTATTTCCCTTTTCATCTATTAGAGTATCTTCCTTTAATTCTCCTATTATTAATCTTTCTACATTAAAAACGCATAAATTATCTGATATTTTTGTTCTATTCATTACTGTTCCAACATATTCTGCCATATTTGAACCTCCTATAAGTTTTATTATAAAAAACAAAAAGAGCATTAGTCAATTCTTTTTGCCCTTTTATTTAAAAATAACGTTTTCATTAAACCTTTTAATAATTCTTAAGATTTGTTTAGACGTAGATCTTATTTTTTCTACGGTTCTTTTCTTAAAAAATTTCTGTTCCGTATACTTAATTTCTAAATTATATATTTCTACTAATAACTCATTTAATTCTTTATAAGAACCTTCTTTACCAGTAATTGAATCAAACCATTTATTAACTTCATAGACTTCTCCATTAATTCTTAAATTTTCTAAAGTATTAATAAAAGTCTTGTTTTCTAAGATTTCTTTACATACATAACTCTGTAGATAATAAGCATTTGATTGATATTTACTATTAGTTTCAGCATTTATGGCATAGATAGTATTACTTATGATTGGATTTGATTGATCCATTTCTTTGATAATATTAATAATATCTGATGTTTGTTTTGTATTTATGATCTCTTCTAATATATAAGATGATTGTTTTTTTATAAACGAACAATTATCCTTTTGATATACACGAAATGTTAGACCAGTTCTTAAATATAAATACTTTAATGTTACTTTTATTTCATTTACATAAGAATTTATAGCGTGGTTAAATTCATGAATTAAATTATCTAGTAAATCTACTAGTGAAATCTTATTATAATTCTGAATAACCATAAATTTTCTGGTTTGAAAATCTCCATCTACCATTCTTGGTGTACTAGAATAATAGGCTTTTACTATTTCATCTTCTTTATCACTATTAATAATCTTCGTTTCTTTAAAAGTATTTATTATTACTTTTTCTTTATCAAAACCATATTTCATAATAAAGGCTGGTATTATTATGTATAATAAATGTCTTATATTACTATCATAGTGATATAAATCACATATTTCATCAATGAGAGGTTTTTCTCTTTCAATTATTAAATTACTGTTCATAGACTCACCTATTATTAGTATAACAAATTTTTTATCTTTCTAGATATTTTTTTAAAGCATCTCTTTTACTTTTATAATCTGTTTTTCCTAATTCGTATTGTTCTTTTATTATTCTTTTATTTTTTTCTATTCTTTTGATTGGTACTTTTTTACTTGGTCTTATGACAAATATTTTATTATCATTTTCTAGTTTTATTATTTCTTCAACTGTTTGATTATATGTAGCATTTCTTTTTTCAATTGTTTTTTGAAAATTAGGATAATCTTTATATAGACTTTGTAAGAATCTTAATTTTGATTTTTTCTTTCGATATTCTATAGGTCTTGTTAAAACTACAATTATTTTATCATAGCCCATTTCTATAGCTTTTTTTACAGGAATAGAATCGGCTATTCCTCCATCTAAGTATTTTTTATTATCTATTTCTACTATTTTAGATAAACCTGGCATTGAAGCTCCAGCTCTTAAATATTCTGTTTCTTCTTTGGCATCTTTAATTTCTATGTATTCAGCTTGTCCTGTTTCTATATTAGTTACAGTACAATAAAACTTTATAGGAGAATGATTATAGGTATCATAGTCAAATGGATCTAAGGAATTAGGTATTTCTTCATAAGCAAATTTTTTATTTACTACATCTCCTGTTTTAATAAAAGAAGAATAACTAATATAATTTTTATTCTGACAATATTTTAAATTATAACGAATTGCTCTATTTGGTTGATTTGATTTGTAATTAATTCCTATTAGTGATCCCATAGATACTCCTATTATTGTATCTATTTCTATTTTGTCTTTTATTAGTTCATCTAAGACACCTGCTGTATAGATACCTCTTAGAGCTCCTCCTTCTAATACTAAACATGTTTTCATTAATTATCTTCCTCTTTTTCTTCATCAAAAACAAAAGTAATCTCAGCATCATATAATTGTTGAAAATTTAATCTTTTCCATTTGTTTTCTGTTTTATCCATCGTTTGAATTTCTATCATATCCCAGATTGCAACCCACCATACTACACATAAGAAATTGGATAAGATTGAATTATTGATATAACGATCAGTTAAAATATTCAAAATAATTAATAAAATTCCAAATACTAATAAAATCATAGATCTTCTATTCTCTAGCATAATGTCATAGTCAACATCATCAATTTCGATTCCATAATTATTATGAATAGACTTACTCATTCTATCTTGGGTAAATTTATCTACTTTAGGACAATGGATTTCTAAAACAATATCGGTATTTACAGGAATCATATAAGCAATTTCTTCTATATAATTGCATACTGAATCAGCTAATTCTAGCTTTTTATAATCATGTTTCATATATAAGTCTGTTGCTTCTTTTAATTCTACTGGAATTACAGCTTTTCCGTCTTGTAGATAATATCGTTCAACATATTTATGCTCACTAAATTTTATTTTTCTATTTTTTCTTCTAATATTTCTTTTTATTTCCATTTAAATTTATCCTCTCTTTAACTCTATTAAATTCTCTATTAACATAGAAATTGTCATAGGCCCTACTCCTCCTGGTACAGGAGTTAAGTAAGAGGCTTTTTCTTTAACATTCTCATGGAAATCACCTACTAGTTTTCCATCAACATAGTTAATTCCTACATCAATACCTATGAATTGATCTTTTACCATATCTTTCGTAATCAAATTGGGATGTCCGACAGCACTGATTACTATATCTGCTTGTGATGTATACATTTCAATATTTTTTGTTTTGGAATGACATAAAGTAATAGTAGCATTTCTATTAATTAAGGCATCAGCAAGAGGACGTCCAACAATATCACTTCTACCTATAATGACAATATTTTTTCCTTCTACACTTATTTCATAATAATCAAATATTTTTAATATACCTTTTACTGTACAAGGTATTATTTTTTCTTTATTGTCTCTTAGAGCGAATAAATTATTTTTACTTAATCCATCGACATCTTTACTATCAAGTATTAGTCTTGATAGTTTTTTAAAATCTAATTGTTTAGGTAAAGGACTTTGTACTAGTATTCCTGTAATAGTTGAATCATTATTCAATTGATTTATTAAAGTAATACATTCATTCTCATCTAAATTTTCTGGTAGTTTAAATACTTTGGTTTTTATTCCTACTTTTTTTGTATATATTACTTTATTTTTTACATATGTATTAGAAGAAGAATTATCTCCGATTTGAATAATTGCTAAGACAATATTTAAATCTTGTTCTTGAATTATTTCTTTATACTTTTCTAATAGTTCTTCTCTTATTTTTTTTCCGTCTAATATAGTCATTTTATACACCTATCTTTATTAGAATATAACATAAAAAAAGATCTTATTTCAAGACCTTTAGTTATCTATAAGACTTTTTTTATAGTATTAAAAAATGCTTTGATATTTATTTTTAAGAAGATTTTATTTGTGCTTTTCTCTTATTAATTATAAAATTCATACTTATTATAATAATAGTAATAATAAGTAGCTTTAATATAATATTTATATTACTAAATGTATTAGGATTTATAATACTTATGTATGTTACATTAATATTTAAATCCTTATCTAACATAATAAAACTATACTCATCATCTTTAACTGTTAAATTAACATCTACTTCTTTACCAGCAGAATCAGTAATTATTATTTTATCTATTTCTTTACCAATTGGTTTCTTAACTCTAAAAACTACTTTGTCTCCTTTATAGTATTCATTATTAGTAATATCTATATTATTAGATATAATTTTGTATTTTGGTAATTCTTCTAATAAAGCATCTATTTCTACATTACTACTTGGCATTATAAATCTATATGTATTATTATCTTCTTCATAATTAATATCAAGATTATTATTACCATCACTAAATGTAATATTAAGCAATTTATATCCATGTGGAATATTAATACTAAATAAAGCTTCTTGTTCTTCTTCAATACTATCTATTGGTATAGTTATAAATGATTTATTTGTTGTCAATGAGTGAAATGGTTTTAATTGTCTATAATTAGGAGTAATAACTACATTTTTATTAGGCATTTCAAAGTGATAATTGTCTCCATTTTTAGTATAAGATATATTCAAATTGTTTCCATCTTCGTCTGTAAATATAATATCTTTTATAGTTAAGCCTTCCCTAGCTTGAACTTTAAAATCAACTGTAGTTCCTATGGCATAATTTGTATTATTTAATATAACAAATTCATTACCTTTAATAATCTTATAAACAGGAGTAACTTCCAATATATAAGGAGTATTTCTTTCACCATTTCCGGTTCTAAATACGGTTGTGTTATTAACTGCGATAACTGGTCTAGCTCCTGCTTGATAAGAAAACGTATTTTCATTTAGAGCGTGTTTTGTATTTGGATACATGTTTTTATTATAAGAATATGGTGTAATTGCCCAATATGAGAAATTAATCCAAGCAAATGAGTCAGAAGTTGTATCTTTTAGTTTTAATCCAATATAAGTTAATTCATCGGCTGTAACAGTTGCTACTGGATATTTTAGTCTACCATTTCCTAAATCACTATCTACAGTATAACTATATTCTTTTGGACAACTTAATGTTGGACCAGTATTTAATAATCTATTTCTAGCGGCAAATTGATAAGTATCATCAGGTGTTCTATCATTACAGTAAATAACATCTTCTATCTCATTAATTCTATTTGTTAAATTGTTTTCAAACCAATTATCTATTGTTTCTTTTAGAACAGAATCAATATAAGTAGTTCCATCTTCAGTATACATATAAGAACCATATTTATTATCATTAGATAATCCAAAGGCTACTTTATTTAATGACTTAGCACCTTCTTCTGCTAAACATTTATTATTATCAGGTAAGCCAGCATATAATAGTTTAATTGCACCAGAATCAGTGCTTAATAATATTTGCCAGCAATATCCAGCATAAATGGCATAGTTATTAGAAATATTACCTCTATAATATATAATTGGATAGGTATTATTTTTAGTATTATGAATATAATAAATACCTCTACCATTAGTTTCACTTGATGGATTCATAAAATCTATACCATTTGATCCTGTAACATATGTACTTACTTTACTATCATCAAGGGCATTTCTTTTTAATTCATTATATAAATTTTTATCCTCAGCATTTACAGTAGTTGTAAGAATCATAGATAAAAAAATTAATATAAAATACTTTTTCATATTATCACCTTCATTACATACCCTACTATTTCATAATAATTATATCATAGATATACGTAAAAAACATAAAGAAAATAATGATTACATTAAATTGTAGTTTTTATAATACTTTAAATAAAAAAGACTTTTTAAGTCTTTTCTGTAATATACTTTTTCTTTTGAAGTTCTTTTTAGTACATATTCTGTAGTAATAATATTAATATTAATGATATATAAATAATTAATGTAAGTGATAATCCTACTATTCCTGTTATAAAGCCAGCTATTGCTAATTTGCTTCCTTGTTTTTTATAGGTTTTTACTCCCATTATAATTGATATTATTCCTGCTGGAATAGATATGTAATAAAACAAAGCTGTTAGGATAGATATAATTCCTAATACTAAGGATACTATATGACCAACATATCTTTCTTTTCGCTCTTTCATTTTAACACTCCCTCTTCTGTTAATTTGATTTCTTTTATTTCTGTTAAATCATCTAGTTTATTAACTTTAATAGCTGATTCAGAAACTGTATATAAATTATCATCAATATAAATACCTCTTAATAATTTAGAGCCATATGTACCATATCTACTTTCCACCTTATCATGATTAATTATTCCTTTTAACTTAAATCCATCTAAGTCTATATGATATACAAAATAGCCTTCTCCAACATAATAGTTATTATAGATACTTTCTTCATCATCTTGTATTAATATTTCATCTTTATAGCGATTAACTGGTATTGCTAATAGATTCTTTTCTTTAGAAAATAATAAAGCTTTTGGATTTGTTAATATTGCTGATACTGTTCTACTATCTCCAATTGTTGTTGTAGCTAATTCTTTTGGATTATTAATATCTGATACATCAAATAAGCTCATTTTCATTCCTGTTTTATAGGCTCTGCTATTAATTACTTTTCCTTCATCATCTCGAACAATTGTCTCTTCAGTATCAATACCAATTCCAATTAAATGATTTTCATCATAAGGATGAAGATAAGTACTATATCCAGGTATTTTTAATTCTCCCATAAATTTAGGATTCTTTTCATCCTTTAAGTCTATTACAAATAAAGGATCCATATTTTGATAAGTAACTAGATAGGCTTTATCTCCCATAAATCTAGAAGCATACATATTTTCTCCTGGGGCTACTGGTTCTGTTTTTCCTATTACTTGTAGTTTTTCTCCTAATACTTCTATTCTAGTTCCTTTATCTTCTTCTAAAGCAATTCTTAAATTACCATTTTTTTCATCCATGGAATATTGATTTATAATACTTCCATCTACTTTTTTATGAGCAACATAAGATATACCTGTTTTTGAATTTATTTTAAATTTATATAATTCTGTTTTACTATCATATGTTGAATCTATTTTTTCAAATAATCCAATTACTCCTTTTAATCCAAATAAATCTTTTATTTGTAATTCATCATTTTCATAAGAATGACTGGCTAAATATATATTATTTTCAGAAATATAAGCATCAGTAATATCTATTAAATATGAGTGAACTCTTACGTCCTTAATATTTTTTAAATCTACTTCAGCAATTACCGTTTGAATACTACTTTTATGATTTTTTAAGTAATAAATATCATCTAAAGGAATTGTTTTGGTTTGATTATCTTCTTTATAATTTCTTGATACTTTTTTATCTTCTGCTTTTAAATAACCAGATGAAAATACATATAAATTTCCATCAATACATCTTGTTGTAAAATATGGTTCTTCTAGTTCAAAGCTCTTTAATAATGTAGGGTTACTTTTATTTTTAATATCATAGATATGTACAATTGTATTATTGGAGTTATGAATATTATATTCATTCGTAGAAAATATTACTAAAGTATCTTTATATAGAATCATATCATCGGGTATTTCTGTGTCTTTTATGATTGATTCTACTTTAATACTTTCATTATCTTTTACATTAGTAATAATGATATTTTTACCGCTTATAGAATAAATATAATCCCCATCTGTTTTAATAATATCGGCTTCATCTACTCCCTCAACTTGAATATTGGTCTTAGAGTAATCCTTTGAACTTACTGCATCATTTGTTTTGACATCTGCATCTTCATAAACCTCTATATCATTCCATGCTCTTTTTCCATACGTATAGTAGATTGGTTTACTCTCTGTAAATAAACTAAATGGGAGATATAATACTTTTTCTATGAAAGACAGAGAGTTGAATTCTCCATCATCATAAAAATGGTATAGTTGCTTTTCGCTTCTAATTGTTCTTAATTCATTGTTATTAAATGAATAGTAATATAGTCCTAAGGCTGCTATTATGATAATTAATCCAAATAGATAATGTTTTGCTTTCATATACTCACTTCCTATTATATTCATTTTATCATAGGATATTTTTATTAGCAATCTATGAACAAAAAAAAGATAATAATTATCTTTTTAGTCTATAATATCTTTTTTTCATAGCTATTTTTTCTTCTGTTTGAAATTCATCTTTTCTTCTTTCATCAATTGTTTCATATTCTCTTAATTTTTTCATAATAGCAAATAATTCTTTTGGAGTAGCATCTTTATTTATTTCTTTAGCTAAATTATATAAATAATTAGGGTGTTTACTAACAAATTCTTCCTCTGAAATATATTTTAATTCATTGCTGTTAAAACTATTGTTATCTTGATGGATATAATAACTATCCCAAAATACTTTATTTATCATTCTTTTGTAATCATCTAGTTTTTTTGCATCTTCTTTTAAATATTTATTCGTTAATCCACAAAAGATACATTGTACAACTAGTGGTTTATTGGAAGAATCATCTTTTTTTAATACTACAAATAAATGATGACAATCTCTCATTTCCTGTTCTTTATTTACATCATAATCCATTATAAACCTCCTGTTTTTCTGATGAAATTACTTTTTAATTAATTGTTTAGGCATATCTTTAGCCATTTGATAATTCTTATATTCTTCATCATCAGTTACTTCTTTTATTACTTTTAGATAATCTGGTATAATTACTGCTTGGGCTTCACTACTTAATTCTATTTCTAATATAGCTTGTTTATCCCATTCACTATAAATATCTATTTCAAAGTATTGATTATTATCGGCTAAACAATATCTTGTTTTATGAATAGTATGAAGTTTATTATCAGCTTCCATTAATAAGTTTATATACTCATCTTGGGTTAATTTTCTTTCTGTTTCAATTCTCTTTAGATTAGATATTTTCTTTTTTTCAGTTAAATAATATAAGTAAGCTCCATCTATTCCTCTTGCTCTTACTCTTCGTTCTGTATCATCAGTTGTTTTTAAATATGTTTGGGTTATATCAACTTTAGTGCAATTTGGCATCATTTCAAGTTCCTTGATATTTGGAAATTCAATTAAATATTTTCTTTCTATTTCCATTGGTTCTGGTTCTCCTATGAAACTAGCAATTTCTTTTATTAATCTTTCTAGTTTTTCTTCAAATTCAGTACTATTATCAATAATTCTTAAATGAGGGTGTCCAGTCCAGGCTGATATTATTTTGTCATCTAGTTTTCTTGCTTCGTCTATAGTTTCTGTTCTAGCAATATTATTGGCTAAGGTATAAACATTTTCTTTTCCTTTAGCAGCACTTACTAAATGAAAAACAGCATCATAAGAATCTCTTTCTTTGATTTCATTAGTTTTCAACTCTTTTAATAGTCTTCTAAACTCTACTTCTTCTATGTAAGCTTTATTATCTAGTACACCTCTATCACAAACGATTAGAATCTTATCACTTTTCATAGAATCAGCAGCTTCTTCTATTACTTTTTCTTTTGCTTTTTGGAGTTTTATTTGACAAGTTTGATAATCATAATTTGAACCACAAGTCCAAGGAGCTATTCCATTAGAAATCAATTCGGTTGCTGTTTCTGATACGAATAATACCCTATATCCTCTTTTAGAAAAATAATTGTTTATCCAATTCAAAGCTGTTGTTTTCCCGGCACAAGGGCCACCAGTTAAGACTATTTTGATTTTTTGTTTTTCTTCTTTTTGGTTTATTAATTCTAGTAATTCATTTACTTTTACCCCATATATTTTAGCTAATATTGGTAATTTTGAAGTTGATGGTTTTGATTCTCCATTTTCCCATTTACTTACTGCACCATCAGTAATATTTAGCATCATAGCAATATCTTCTTGAGAATAACCACTTTCTATTCTTAGCTTGTATAATTGATTTCCTAATTCAATATTTTTCATTAAACCCTCCCATAATCATTGTACTATAATTCATTTAAAAATTATATAATTCTTTTTATTATTTTCTTGTTGCCGTTAATTTTTATTTGGATGTCCGTTTTTAATTAAATAACGGAATTAAGTCTGATTATAGTATAATATTACATGTTTCTATGCAGTTATAAGGAGGAAT
>CACZFH010000023.1 GCA_902780395.1 uncultured Erysipelotrichaceae bacterium | reverse complement strand
AATGCATTTTGTTTTATTGGTAGTGAGTATAAGATAAAAATAGGTAATTCATTCAACTATATAGATTTATTACTTTATAATTATGAATACAATTGTTTTGTAGTAGTAGAATTAAAGGTAACAGAATTAAGAAAAGATCATATAGGTCAAATAGGTGTATATATGAATTATATAGATCAAAATATAAAAAAGATAAGTCAAGATAAAACAATAGGAATTATTATATGAAAAGAAAATAATGAATATGTAATTAAATACTGTTCTGATAATAGAATAATAAGTAGAGAATATGAGATTGTATAGAAGACAATGTAAATATAATATTGTTTTTTTTAGGTCAAATATTCTGTTCTCTTACGAATAATAAAATAGAGAAGAGAATAATATGAATTATTATAATGAGATAAAAATGAATTAGTAAATAATGAGATTAATAGAAAAGTAAAGAATTATTCTATAAATAAAAGTGATTTAAATACTTACTACAATGTTGGAAAAATGTTAAGTGAAGCAGTTAAACATTATGGAGAGGGGATCATAAAAGAATATTCAAAAAGAATAACAGAAGATCTAGGGAAAGGGTATACACAATCTAGATTAAGATATTTTAGAAGATTTTATGATGTATTTTCAAAATGTCCGACATTGTCGGACAAATTGTCGTTTTCTCACTATTGTGAAATAATATGGAACAATGATTTTAATAAAATTAATTATTACATACAAATAACAGTTAATCATAATTTATCTGTAAAACAATTAAGACAAAGAATAAGATCAAATGAATATGAAAGATTAGATGAAAAGACCAGAAATAAGTTAATTAATAAAGATAGAAAAAGTGTAATAGATTTTGTTAAGAATTGTATTATAATTAAAAATATAAATATTAATAGAAGTTTTTAAAGATAAAGGATATGTTAATATGGAAGATGATAAATATAAAGAATTAAAAGAAGCTATTAAACAAGTAAGAGAATTAAATATTGAACAACTATTAAGATTGACAAATATGGTTGATGATATTATTAATAGTAATAATACTGATGAAAAGTATATTAGTTTTGTATTTGATCACCTACTTAGTATATCATTTGTGGATTTTAATTTATTAAAAGAAGTATATATAAAACTAGTTAATTATGTTAGACTTTTTAATAAAGAATTAGCTGATGCTTATTGGAATTTTTTTATAGAGGATTTTGAATTGGACGAAGAGATAAAAGTTTTAGATAAAAAATAATAACATACACTTGTTGAATAAGTTGACAATTTATCTATTTTGTAGTATAATTAACAAGGTTTTAAGGAGGGGTTTTATGAATACAGATAATATGGATGATATACTTCAAGAAAGGTTTTTATTATTACAATTAATGAGTAATGATGACTTATGTTCCTTAGTAGAAAGAACTACTTTTCCACCTTCTGAGTTATTAAGTCAATCAATGAAGCCAAATATATATGGAAAAGAAACTATCTTAGAAAGAATTATAGCTGATATAGCCCAAGGCTCTATTAACTTAGAAACAGATAAACCAAGAACAAGATAATAATAGATAATAATAGTAAAACACATTTATATAAAATGTGTTTTTTTAATATTAGTTTATTATACATAAGCGTATTAATAGGCTCTTTATTGACTAATCACCAAAAAAAATGTTATTATATACATCAATTAGAAAGGAAACAACTATATATGACCAATTATGAAGAAAGATTAAAGGCATATAAAGAATTATTATATGAGAATTATGATTTAGTTCATAATTAGATAATAATATGATTCCAGGATTTAAAAAATTAATTAGAATTCTATATGATCAAAAAGATGACCAAGAATTACAAATTTCAGAATCTTATATATAGATTAATCATTAAATTGGCTGTTGATAATGGAGTATATAAACAAAAAAATATAGAATCAAAAGAATCGTTAAACGTTATTATTGATTATGCATTAAATTCCACAAAATCAATATTTGAAAGACGTTCATTTCAAAGCTTTGTTGAGGAAAAACTCTTACACCAGAAATAAGAGCTAAAATAATGTATCAAATATGTACTATTCCTAAAGAGTTTTTAAGAAAATAAAGAAAAAGGAGAAACAAAAATGGCAATATTAAAAAGTAAACATAAAGGTTATAAATATGGAGTATTAAGAACACCTTTTGATAGCTATACAGATATTAATCAAAATACACAAGAATACGACGAGGAACGCATAATAAACTTTGATGATATTTCGGGATTAACACTAGAACAATTATATAATAATGATAGAATTGTTGGTAATTATGGTCTAATGTTTGTTATGTATGATAGTATTCACATAATAGATGGAAAAAAAAATTACGATTCATCAATAGAAGATTATATTCAAACTATTTATAATTATAATAAAGCATATGTTCGTTTAAGATGCCTTATAAATATTGATGATTTTAAAAAGAAAAAAGATGAAATAATAGATAATGTGATTGCTACAAAGTTAATAGAGCATTATGAAAAAGGATTAATAAAGCCTTATAATGAAGAGAGAGTATTTGACTTTATAGAAGAATTTTTCTACCAGATACCAGAGTATAATGAAAGAGAGAATAATATGACAAGAGACGAAAATATTGACTATCTTTTTGGATTATATATAGATCCAGAAATAGTTCATGAAAATTCTTTTTTAAATGGATTTAGGAAATCCTCACTTAAAATTAAATCATACTTAGATTTTAGTCGAATAAAAGGAAGAACAGTAGAAGAAATTAGTAATTTTTCAGATCGTTTAAAAAATGATAAATACATGTATTTTCTAATGTTAGATAAATTACCTCTTTGTCAATCACATTATGAATTCATAGCCCAATATTATTTAGAAATAAATATTGATAATAATAAAGAAAAACTAATTGAAGAGTTAATAAAAGAAACTATAGAAGATGAGTTTAAAAATGAAAGATTGGGAGGCTCATTTAATGCAAGAGCCCAAGATTTCCTAGATTGTTATACAAAGAAAACAAAAGAAGATAGAGGAAAAGAATTAATAAAAAGTAAATTTATATAAAAGAAACACACGTATATAAAACGTGTGTTTTGTTATTTATATATATCTATGTATAAATAATTCTAGGCAATAATAATTATTAGATGTATTTGACTTCAGCCAACATATGTATTAGAATAATTCCCAAAGAAGGAGGCATTTGAATAATGTCAATGAATAAAAAAGCATTTCAAGAAAGTGGCTATAAATATGGATTTGTTTTATATCCTAAAGATGCAGGTTTCATTATAGATAAAGGTAGTTTTGATACACTAACAGATGACAAAAGGGATGATAATAGTATTAATATTGTAGATTATGATTATTTTAGTGGTTTATGTGTCTTTGATATTAAAGACTATAAGAAACTCATATATGATAATAAAATAGTCTTTGTAATGTATGATAGAATAGAATATAGTTTACCAATAGAAGAAAATGGCAATTATAGTATCAAAAATTTTAGAGAACAAGCAATACGTTACTATTATGTAATAGATTTAGAAGAATATAATAATAGTCTTATCAATAGTATTATAAGAAATAAATTAGATAAGGAATTAAGAAATTGTAGTCATTCTTATCCTCTATTTAAAAAAAGAGCAGTAGCCTTTTTAGAAAAATATTACTATAAATCACCAAATGAAATATATGATAATTTTTACTTTCAGTATCATTTAGGCATGTTAGATTATTGAGTGGAGATTATTATATTACCAAATATTATGAGTCACATCAAGAAGTATTAAAAATAGATAGTAAGGATAAGGAGTATTATGTTTCAAGCAACACAACTAATAGAGTTTATTAAAGAACAAAGAAAAAATCAAAATACTAGTATAAATGATGTTAATGAATATAAATGTCTAAATATAATAATTAATTATATAGAAGAAAACACTGGTTGGGAGTATATAAATAATAGTTTTATACTTCGCACAAATTTTAAATATGATAGAGAAAAAAAAGATATTACATTTGATATTTATAAAGTAGAAAGAAGGAATAATCTTTATACTAGTCATAGTAATAATCCTATAGAATTATCTTTTCTTAAAGAAAATCAATTTATTCTAAGAATACTTGAAAATCTTCAACAGAAACAAAGCATTTTTTATAAAGATTATAATAATAGGGAAGATAAGATTATAGGCTTAGAAGAGAAAAAAATACAAAAAGATGCTCATACTTTTAGTATGGTATATTCATATATGGGAGTATATAAATTAGTAGTATTTTTAAACAATTTAATGAAAAGTAATAATATAGAAGAATTTTATCAAGAACTAAAAAAACAAGAAGATGATGAAGGCTATATTGAACAAGTAATTAAATGGGCAAATATTTATACTAGTAAAGGAAAAGCTTTATATGAGATATATCAAAAAGATTTAGATAATAAAATGTCAATTAATAAGAACAAAATCTATATATTGAGTAATCCTAATATAACAGAGTAGAAATACTCTTTTTATTTGACATTTTTCAATTGATTGATTAATCTATAAGAAGTAGGTGATAATATGCGTATTCCTATCTTTCAATTAGAACATAAAAAAACTTATAAAGAAGAATATCAAAAAATGATAAAAGTATTTATGAGTAAATGTATTTCTTATGAGAAAAAAGAATATAATTACTTCGATTACATGAATGAATATATTTTTCATAATTGGAAATATCGAGATACTTATTTAGATATTTATGAGTATTTAAATAGTATAGGTATTAATGTTAAAAACAAGAAAATTACTAAAGAAAGTTTTATTAATTTCTTAGAATTTATACTTAATATGCAATTAGTTCAAAATAGTATTAAAAGGTATTATGATAATACTAAATATTCTGTAAAATGTAAAAGTATTATTGTTCATAATATTCCTGTTTTATTAGAATCTTATGGATATGAAGCATATAGTTTAGATGATAGAATTATTCTAATAGAGCAAGATGCTACTTATGATGATTTATCATTATTAGTACCTAAAGAAATAGAAGAATTATTAATATCATATAAGAGTAGAAATAATAGTGGTATTAAAATGAAAAGAATTATACTAGAGAAGTTATATCAATTTTTATTAAGTGATATTGATAAATATAAAAGTTATAATTCATCTTTATTTTCTAGTATTAAAACAGTAATTACTAAGATGGGTATCTCTCAAGAAATAGATAAGAAATATCAAAATTTAACAAATTATAAATTAAGAAAGTATTATGATAATTGCTATCAAATGATTCTTTATTTAATTAAAACAGAAGAAGTTTTAAAAGCTAAAGAAGAACTTAAAAATATTTAAGTTCTTCTTTTCATATTTTAAACAAATGTTTTCCACTCATATATTTTTACTTTATTATAATTATTTGGATCAATATATATAATTATTTTTTTATTAATATCGGATATTGAACCATGAGTAGAAACAACATAACTATGATATTTTTTTTCTTTAATTGTATAGGACACTCCATATTTATATTTAGGGTATTCTTCAGTCGTATAATAATCGTCTCTGCTTTCAATAATCGCAGTAGTTTGAATCCAATTATCTTTAATATAATCTTTTACATAATAATATCTAATTGTACCAAATATCCAAAAACCTACTAATAGAAGTAAGATAATATTATATGTTTTTTTATTCTTTTCTTTTTCTTCTTTAGTTAAATCTCCAACTATAAACTTATTACCATCTTTTAGTTTGTATGTTTCATCATTAACAATACTTCTTTTACCAAAACTATTTTGATAATAATATTCATTATTATATTTATCAGTATTATCAACGATTTCTTTATTACCTTTATATTCAAAGTCTCTATCTATAAATACATATAAAGGTAAATTATTTTTTTTATTCCTAATAACATATATAGTATCTCCAAAATAACATGTTTTCTTTCCTTTATAAACAACTCTTTTATTATCATATAATATAAAACAATCATATATAACTTCAATATCTTCATCGCCAACATTTTTAGTACCAGTAACAGTAATTACTTCTTTAGATATATACCAATTATTTTCATTAGTACGAATAATATAGAAATATGTAAATATTATTATTAATATAATTTCTATAGCTAATGGTACTCCTACAAAAATAAAAGGATTACCTACATAACATAGTATATTAAGAATAATTGCTAATAATAATAAAAAGGTAAACACCGAGAATATTACTAAGAATAAAGTTTTATCAAATAATAAATTTCTAATCTCCTTATCTGTATATTGCTCTTTCAAATTACCACACCTTTCTACTTATCGTAATAATTATAATGCTTATAATAGTAGAAAAGCAATATTATTGTTTTATATTAAAAAATATGATATAATAACCACCAATAAAAAAGGAGTGGATAATCAATGGGATTAGATAAATATCCATATAGTGAAGAAGAACTAAAATATATCAAAGGAATAGGTAATGAAATATTAATAATTGCTCAAAATATCTATATTTTACAAGAAAGGGGAAATTATTGTGCCATAGCTAAATCTAAAAATGCTAGTTATGAAGAATATAAGTTCAAATATCAAGAAATGATAGGTTCAATATTAAAAAAAGTAAGAGGAAAGAGATCGGAATATTACGATTGCTCTATCACAATTAATATAAGAAATGAAAATGGTATAATGAATCAAGAAGAAATTGGTGTTAAATATCAAAAAGATATAAATAATTGTAACGAAGAAGCAATAGTCCAATTATATGGAATAGATTTTTCTTATTTAAATGTAGATATTGAAAGACTTGGAGAGCGTTTGATTAAAATCAAAAAAGGACTTGAAAAGATGTATGAAGAGATGCTAATTGAAGTAAATAAGTATGATGTTCCTAATAATGATCAAGAAAAAGAAAATAAGAAGAATAATGCTAAAGAAACTAAAAAAATGGATTTTAAAAAAATTAGTAAAAAAATAGCAGCTGCTAATAAAAATAATTATAACTTATATTGTGATTTATTAGATATGTTAGGAAATGGTAGCTTTGAAGCATTAAATTTTGATCCTCAGCTACCAAATATTAATGAAATTGAAAATAAATACGATAACTTAAACATATTGTACTTAATATGTTATGGTCATTTTTTTAGAAAAGACTATAAATCTTGCTATGAAGCGTTTAAACTTCTATATGAAATGTGTTTCTATGACTTTAATAAATTAATGGATCAACAATTACAAGAAAAATATGAAAAAGATTATGGTCGCCGTACTTTAACACGTGAAGATTTAATTACTTTGTTTAGTAGAAATAATTTAAGGTATTTTACTCAATTTGAAAGTAAGCTATTAAATAGATTTTCCGAATCAAATGATAAATATATTCAAAAAATAATTGAGTTATGTGCTTCTAATCCAGAAGAAAAAGTAAGAGCAATCTGCTGTGATATAGTTAACAACCCTGAAATGTTTGCTAATGATCCATCAGAAAGAGTTAGAAGAGTTGTTGATTTAAGAACTAGTATAGATGACAAAATCAATAATTTATCAGAACCTCAAAAAGAGTTAATTGAGTATATAATAGAGGCTAAAGAAAAACAGTTATTTACTATTTGTGATGGACTACTAGGTTTTGATAATCCAAGTGACATGTATGTAATGATTGAATTTAGTCCTGTATTTATTGGTGACTTTGTTGGAAATGAAGACATATATTGGTATATGAAAGATTTTAGAGTTGTTGCTTATGATATGTTTTTAAGAATCTTAGATAATCAAATAAAATTTATAGAAGGAAAAGAACCAGATTGTTATAAAGAAATAATAAATGAAAGAAATAATCTTTATATAAAAAAAATAACTAGAGGAGTCTAGTTTTTTTATAGGTTATTATTCCTAACTAATTTTAATACTTTTTGTGATTGATTAACTTTTTTTATAGCGCCATCATAAGCATCTTGTTGAATAAGATCACAATGAAGTAAATCTTTAAATTCTCTTTTAGATATAATGACATTAGGTTCATTCCCATAACTAAATAATTGTAATAGTTCTACATTATTATTAAAGTCGAATCTATCAAAACGCCCATTTTCTAATTGTTGTAAATTGTATAGTGGTTCTGTGATAGGAATAATTCCATGCATTTTATAGTTTGTAGGCATATTAAAATAATCTATTTGAGTATATTTACCCTCAGTTAATAATAGATAATCTGTTGGCAAGATTTGATAATCTGTTGGTAAGTATTTATTAAAACTCCTTTTTCTAACCTTCAAAGAAGGGCATTTATAATATTCCCCATTATAATAATTATCAAGAGTCGTTTTATAACGATTTATATCCTCATCTAATTCAATAGTATGAAAACTTCTATCTCCCCAACCATCTCCTTCTTCAAATAAACTGTAGTAACTAACAGACTCATCATCTTTTTCAATAGCATCTTGTAATATTGTAGAACAATTAGAAACTGCTTTCAAAATACCACTATTATTTAATATTGATTCTAATTCTCTAACCTTAAATTCTTTAATATCATTGTCTTTAGGACTCATTACATATCCTAATATTTTATCACCTGTATCTTCAAATAAATAATTATAATAATAATACATTCTCTTAAACCTCCTATTTAAAAAAATTGATTTAACAATTATTATAACATATCTATTTATAAACTCAATAAAAATGAACCTATAATAGAATTAATATACTTAAAAAACAAAAAATATGATATTATTAATAATAGGAGAAAGATATATATGATAGGAATAATAATAGCTATAATAGTTGCCATTCTCTGGTCTTTAGGAGAAGTAGATTATGCTAAAGTAGCTAAGAAATATAATAATATAAACGTTTATTTATACACATTTTTTCTAAGATCAATTATCTATTTAGGAGTAGTCTTTATCTTTAGAAGAGGTATGTTTTTTACTTTTAATAGTAATGTTTTAAAAGCTATGTTACCTATAATATTCTTTGATTTATTTGCATCATTAGTAGTAAATATTGCGGAATACAATGGTAAATTATCTATAACAAGTCCTATTATGGCTTCTTATCCAGTAGTAGATATTATCTTAGGAATAATTCTCTTAAAAGAAAGAACTAATCTTATGGATTTAGTATTTGTCTTATTAATATCAATATCAATTGTTCTATTAGCCATGAATCCAACCAAAGATAAGAAAGCTCCTAATCCTACTAAAGGAATAGTATTTTCAATACTATATATGTTATTAGTAGCTTTATCAGCCTATATGGAAAAAGATGCTTATCAAGGAGTATATACAATCTTTGATTTATATTACTATAAAGGAGCAATTTATACTTTAACTAGTTTATTTTTCTTTTTTAATATTATGATAACTCCAATTAAAATAAAGAAACCAACCAAAGATATATTAAAAGGATGTGGACTAACTCCAATAGGAAATGTTTGTTATTCCCTAGCTTTAAGTCTAAGTAATATGTCTATAGTAGCACCAATAAGTTCTTTATACACAGTAATAACTCATTATATTAGTAGGAAATATTTAAAAGAAAAAATAAATAAAAAAGAATTAATCTGTATTTATATTATATTAATTTCTACTTTAGGATTAATTGTTCATAATATAATTGGAAATTAAAAACTGTTTGAAAAGATAAAAAAAGTATGTTATAACTGAAATAGAAGAATAAAAAAGGCTTTACCAGGAAGATAGAAAAGTCTTTTTTTTGCCGAAAAAAGAAAGGAGATTATATGAAAAAAGGAAAAATAATTGTAATAGAAGGGGCTTGTGATGGAATTGGTAAAACAACTCAATTTAATATGTTAAAAGAAAGGTTAGAAAAAAATAATGAAATTGTTATATCTCATCATTTTCCATCTTACAACACATATTATGGTGCACCAGTAGAAAAGTTTCTACAGGGAGAATTTGGAAGACCACAAGATAATTCCCCATATTTTGTTCATATGTTATATGCTACAGATAGAGCAATTGCTTGGAGAAAAGAATTAAGACAAGAATATAATCAAGGAAAAACAATTTTACTAGATCGTTATACAAGTTCAAGTATGATATATCAATCTACTATGATAGATGATATAGATAAGAAAAAAGAATTCTTAGATTATGTAAGTGATTTAGAATTTGGGAAATTAGAAATAGGAAAACCTGATAAAGTAATATTTCTAACTGCACCTTTTGACTTAGTAACTAGATTAAAGAATGAAAGAAAAAGTAATGAAGGCTATGAGAATGATGCCTTTGAAAGAGAATGGGAATTAATGAGAAAAATCTATGATAATTCTACATTTGTTGCGGAATATGAAAATTGGGATATTATAGATTGTGCTAATGAAAATGAAATGAAATCAATTGAAGAGATTCATGAAACGATATATCAAAAAGTAAAAACACTATAATGGGAAACCTATATATAGTAACAAATAATGTCAAAAGAAGTAAACTTTCGTTGAAAAATAAGGAAACTTTGGCTATAATAAAATAGAATGAGGTAGGAGTGATAAAAAAATGGCAGGAAAATATGATGCATCATCGATAAAAATATTAGAGGGCTTAGAAGCAGTTCGTAAAAGACCTGGTATGTATATTGGTTCTACTGATAAAAGAGGTCTTCATCATCTTATTTGGGAGATTGTTGATAATTCCGTAGATGAAGCAATTAATGGCTATGGAGATTATATAAAGATTACTCTTCATAAAGATGGATCAGTTAGTGTTGAAGACCATGGTCGTGGGGTTCCAACCGGAATTCATGAATCAGGAAAAAGCACCCCCGAAGTAATATTTACAGTATTACATGCTGGAGGAAAATTTGAAAGTGATGGATATAAAGTATCAGGAGGTCTACATGGCGTAGGATCTTCTGTTGTTAATGCTTTATCTAAATGGATGGAAGTAACTATTAAAAGGGATAAAGAAGAGTACTTTATTCGTTTTGAAAATGGTGGACATGTAGCAACTCCTTTAAAGAAAATAGGAACTACTAATAAAACAGGAACAACAGTCCGTTTTATGCCGGACTCTGAAATTTTTTCTAGTACAAACTTTTCTTACACAACTGTCTGTGAAAGAATGCAAGAATCTGCCTTTCTTCTAAAAGGAATAACAATAGAAGTAATAGATGAAGAAGATGAAAGAGATACCAAATTCCATTATGAACGAGGTATTGAAGAGTATGTAGAAGAACTAAATAAAGGAGAGAACACTCTTCATAAGGTATTATCTTTTGATGGCTCTAAAGATAAAATAGAAGTAGAGATATCTATGCAATATACCGATACTTATAATGAGAAAATAGTAAGCTTTGTAAATAATGTTAAAACCATCGATGGAGGAAGTCATGAAGTAGGCTTTAAATCAGCACTTACTAGAGTCTTTAATGATTATGCCAAAGCTAATGGCTTTGTCAAAGAAAAAGATAAAGCTTTAGAAGGTAGTGATGTCAGAGAAGGATTAACTGCTGTTATTAGTTTAAAAATACCAGAAGGAATTCTTCAATTTGAAGGACAAACTAAAGGAAAACTTGGTACTCCTCAAGCTAAAAATGCCGTAGAACAAATTGTTACTCAAAACTTGCAAACTTATTTAGAAGAAAATAAATCAATTGCAACAGATATTATTAATAAGAGTTTAAGAAGTAAAATAGCAAGAGAAGCTGCCAGAAAAGCTCGTGAAGAAGCTCGTAAAGGAACTAAGAAGAATAATAAAGAAAGATCATTATCAGGAAAATTAGCTCCTGCTCAGAGTAAGGATAAGGATAAGAAAGAACTATTCCTAGTTGAGGGTGATTCTGCTGGTGGTTCTGCTAAACAAGGTAGAGATAGACGCTATCAAGCCATTCTTCCCTTAAGAGGAAAGGTTTTAAATACTGAAAAAACCAAAGAAGATGAAATCTTAAAAAATGAAGAAATCAATACTATGATTTATACTATAGGAGCAGGCTATGGTTCTAATTTCGATATAAAAGACTGTGAATATTCAAAGGTCATTATCATGTCAGATGCCGATGAAGATGGAGGACATATTCAATGTCTATTATTAACTTTCTTCTATCGTTATATGAAACCATTAATAGAAGATGGAAGATTATTTGTAGCTTTACCACCATTATTTAAAATTCAAAGTGGTAAAGATATAGAGTATGCTTATACGATTGAAGAGATGAAAGAAAAGTCTCGTGGTAAGAAATGTGATATCCAAAGATATAAAGGTCTTGGTGAAATGAATGCTGACCAATTATGTGAAACAACCATGAAGCCAGGATCTAGAACCTTAATAAGAGTAAATATTGAAGATGCTCAATTAGCTGAGAAAAGAGTGTCAATTTTAATGGGAGATGACGTACCTCCTCGTAAAGAATGGATTGAGGAAAATGTTGAGTTCTCATTAGAAGATGAATATAAGATAGAAGCATAATTGATTATTGGGGGATAGGTTTATGAAATATGGTTCTTATATTGCCTCTGGATATAAATATGGATTGATGAGTTTCCCAGAGGACGTTTTAGGAAAATCTTTCTTAGATAATTTATTTAAAGAAAGTAACAAAGATGTACCACGTTATTGGAGAGAAACATCTATAAATATTTATAGCTGTGATTGCGATAAAATTGTTCCTTTCGAACATGTTGATGGATTGCAATTGTCTGATTTAACAAATTATTCTCAATTATTATATGAGAATAAATATTTTATTTTTATTATGTATGATGTTCTTCCTCTTTGTTCAAAGCCTGTAGACTATTATGGACTAGAAGATTTTACTAAGCCAAAAAGCTTTGGTTGTCTTCGTTATATATATTTGATAAATAAAGACAATTATAAGGATGCTACAATTGATGAAGTTATCGAAGAACACTTGGTTCCTAATTTAGATAAAATAGATTTTGGTAATAGAAGAAGGGCCTTAGGATTTTTGGAAGAATATATAGGCAATAGCCAAATTGAAACTAATAATATAATAAATAACTATTTATATAGGCATAGTTCTAAGTATGGTGGTTTTAAAAATCCACTTCCTACATATATAAAGATGCCTGATAGATTGATAAAAAAATAATTAATAGAAAGTAGTGGTATAATGCCAAAAAAGAAAACGGAAACAGAAGAAATCATAGAGAAAATCTTTGATTATACACTAGAAGATATTATGGGTGAGAGATTTGGATCTTACTCAAAATATATTATACAAGATCGTGCTATACCTGATGCTAGAGATGGACTAAAACCTGTTCAAAGAAGAATACTATACTCAATGCACAAGGAAAAGAATACCTATGACAAACCATACCGTAAAAGTGCCAAGACGGTTGGAGATGTTATAGGTAATTATCATCCACATGGTGATACTTCTATCTATGATGCGATGGTTAGAATGAGCCAACCTTGGAAAACTAGATTACCATATATTGATATGCATGGTAATAATGGTTCCATTGATGGAGATAGTCCTGCAGCTTATCGTTATACTGAAGCAAGACTTTCTAAAATTAGTAATGAGATGCTACGTGATATTGATAAAGATACTATAGAATTTGCTCCTAACTTTGATGATTCAACAGTAGAACCAACTGTTCTTCCTGCTAGATTTCCAGCTCTTTTAGTTTATGGAGCACAAGGAATATCTGCTGGGTATGCCACCAATATTCCTCCTCATAATTTAGGGGAAATAATTGATGCAACTATTCATCGAATTGATAATCCTAATTGTGGGTTAGAAACATTAATGAAATATGTCAAAGGTCCAGATTTTCCTACCGGTGGTATTGTAGAAGGAATAGCTGGCATAAAAGAGGCCTATGAGACCGGTAAAGGAAGAATTATTGTTAAGAGTAGATATACCATTGAAAAAGATAAAGCTACTCCTCAAATTATTATTACGGAAATCCCATTTGAAGTTAATAAAGCAGCGATGGTAAAAAAGATAGATGATATTCGTATAGATAAAAAAGTAGATGGAATAGTTGAAGTCAGAGATGAATCTACTAGTGATGTTAGAGTCGTAATTGATTTAAAGAAAAATGCTAACATCGAATTAATAGTTAATTATTTACTAAAAAATACCGATATGCAAATCAGTTATAACTTTAATGTAGTGTCTATTGTTAATCGTAGACCTAAACTATTAGGTTTAAAAGAAGCTTTAGATGCCTTTATTGCTCATCAAAGAGAAGTTGTAAGACGTAGAACTGAATTTGATTTAGCTCATGCTAAAGCAAGATACCATATTGTTGAAGGTTTAATAAAATGTATTTCTATTTTAGATGAAGTAATTAAAGTAATTAGAGGTAGTAAAAATAAACAAAATGCTAAAGAAAACTTAGTAAAAGAATTTGAATTTACAGAAGAACAAGCAGAAGCAATTGTTACTTTACAATTATATAGATTAACCAATACAGATGTTGTTGCTCTAGAAAATGAAAAAGCCAATTTAGAAAAAATAATTAATGGATTAACAGCTATTTTAGGTAGTGAAGAAGTCTTAAAATCTGTTATGAAAAAAGATTTAAGAGCTGTAAGAGATGAATATCCAACTCCTCGTCTTACTGATATTAAAGACGAAATAACTGAAATTAAGATTGACGAAACAGCCATGATTCCAAAAGAAGATGTAGTAGTTGCTATTACAAATGATGGTTATATCAAAAGAACATCATTCCGTAGTTATAGTGCATCTAATGAAGAAGACATTACCTTAAAAGAAAATGATTATATTATAGGTTTATATGAAATGAATACTACTGATACTTTACTAGTATTTACATCAGGTGGTAATTACTTACATATACCTGTTCATATGATTCCTGATTTAAAATGGAAAGATATGCCAAAACACGTAAGTAATGTAATTGAAGTACCTGCTGAAGAAAGTATTATAGGAGCTATACCAGCCTATGATTTTGATAGTGATAAAAATATTATAATAACAACAAAAGATGGTATGATTAAACGTTCTAAATTAAAAGATTTTAAACTACAAAGATACAATAAAGCAACAAGCTGTATGAAATTAAAAGAAAATGATCAAGTAATTAGTGCCATAGTAGAAGAATATGATACTGTCTTCTTAACAACTAACACTGGATATGGATTAAGCTTTAAAACTGAAGAAATACCAATAGTTGGAGTAAAAGCTTCAGGAGTAAAAGCAATGAAATTAAAAGATGATTATATAGTATCAATTAATAACTTCTCATACAACAATCACGAGTTTATTTCAATAATTACCAATAAAGGAACAGGTAAAAGAATAAGATTAACAGAATTTGAATTATCTACAAGAACAAGAAGAGGAATTCAAGTATTAAGAGAAGTAAAATCTAACCCATATTATGTAGTTAAAACCTTTATTGAAGATTCTAAAAAACATATTGGCTTAAAGAACGGAACAATTGATATTATTAAACTAACTGAATTACCAATAGCAGATCGTTATTCAACTGGTAGCCAAATAATTAAGAAAAATATCACTACAGCTTATGTAGTTCCATCTTTAGAAAAAGCAGAGAAAATACAAGAATCATTAATTGAAGAACCTGAAATAATAGAAGTGATTGAAGAAAAACCAATCAAAAAAGAAAGAGTATCACTTCAAGAAATAGATGATAGATTAATGACAATAGATGACTTTTTAAATGAGAAAGAAGAGTAATCTTCTTTTTTAATTGACAATAAAGGACTTATATATATAGTAAAAAAATTGTTACAACTATATAAGAGGTGTATTATAAAAGTCAATTATGCTAAATCTGGAATAAGTCTGACAACATTACATCATGGAGCTTAAGAAAACGTAATTAATAATAATTATGAATAAGACAAATAGTCTTATTCTTTTTTTTAAACATATAATAAAATGGTGATAATATGTCAAAAGAAACATTTAAATTGTTTGCTAGAAACCATAAAGAATTAGCAACCGCAGTCTTACAAGGAAAAGCTACCTGGCAACAATTATATGAATTATATGAAATCTATGGAGAAAACCATAGCATTTGGAATGATTACTTTAATAAGAGTAATATAACTGATAACATAGTTACAGGCACCAACACAATAAAAGATTTTGTAGACAGTATAAAGAATTTAGATATGGATTCAGTTCAGCAAGGAATCAATAATATCCAAAAAACCATTGGTTTGCTGCAAGACATAGGAATTACTAAAACCAGTAATGAGACAAGACCCATCTATAAGAGGTTTGAAGAATAATGGATAATGATACTCTAAATAAGATAAGGAATAATCCTTTAATCTATCACTATTTAAGAGAAAACTCATATGAATATAAAGAATTATATAGGAATAAAGATTATATCAAAGAAATAGAAAAGAAAGCCAAAATAAAGTATAAAGAAACAATTCCTGATAAAATAGAACAAATAGGTGAAAAAATAAATTTATTAGAATCATTTATGAGTATTATCAAATAAAATATGATAAAATAAAAGTATGAATGAATTAATAGAAAAAGTAGAAAAATTAAAGAAAAGTATTGATAAAACAACTGAAGTACAGGAGTTAGTGCGCCTAAATAATGAAATATTAAAAGATAAGGAATTATTAGCAAAGATAAAAGAATATCAAATAACTCAAGATGAGAAGTTAAAAAAAGATATTATAAAACATCCCTTATTTTTAAAGTATAAAGAGAAAGAGACAGATTTAAATATATTAATATTAAAGATAAATCAAGAATTAAAGAAATTAAAAGATAAAGGATCGTGTCAAAAATGAAAGTAATTAGTGGAATCTATAAAGGAAGAGTATTAGCTGGTTATACAATGAATGGAACCCGACCAACCATGGATAGAGTAAAAGAAAGTTTATTTGCCATGATTCAAAACAAAGTAAAAGATAGTATAATTCTTGATTTATTCTCAGGAAGTGGAAATTTAGGAATTGAAGCTATTAGTGAAGGAGCGAGAGAAGCATATTTAGTAGATCATAATAGAAAAGCTACTAACACAATTGAGAATAATTTAAAAAGATTAGAAATAAAAAATTGTAAAGTACTGATAATGGACTATCTAAAAGCATTAGATTATTTTAAGAATGAAAAAATATTATTTGATATAATTTTTTTAGATCCTCCATATCAAACAGATTATATTGAAAAGTCAATTCAAAAGATACTTGAATTAAATATATTAAATGATAAAGGAATTATAGTCTGTGAAACAGATCAACTAACAAAAATATGTCAAGATAACAGACTGTCAGTCATAAAAGAAAAAAAGTATGGTGATAAATATATAGTTTTATTACAAAAAATATGATAATATAGTTATAAGAATAGATGGTGAAAAAATGAAAAAATTGAATAATAAGGGTTTTGCAATTACGACTGTTATTTATGGCTTGGCTATATTAGGAATATTATTAATGGCTATGTTAATGTCAACTATGTCTCAAGCTAGAACTAATAATAATGATATAACAAGAAGTATTGAAGATGAATTAAATCGTTTTAGTCAAACAGAAACTTTTTTTATGGGCTATTTAGGAGAAGATAATTATCCAATTCCCCAAGAATACATTGTTCCTGAAGGACAATCTGGATGGTATAGAATTGAACTATGGGGGACCCAAGGAGGAACTGCTGGTGGTTATGGAGCATATACATCAGGAATTATTAAATTAACAGAGGGTGATGTTTTATATTTTTACGTAGGAAAACAAAGGGCAAATCTTGGCGGAGTTGAAACCGATGTTAGAATTGTAAAAGGCGGTTATGATGAAAGTTCTTCCTATCAAACAAGAATTATGGTAGCAGCCGGAGGAGGAAATAGAACCGAAGCAAACGGAGGAACTTTATATGGTTATACAGCATCAATGAATTCTAACGGTGGAGAAGTAGACGCTTCAAATGAAGCAAATACTTTTGGAATATTACCTGCAGATAAATTACAATATAGTAATGGAACTCTAGTAGGATTTCCAGCTACCTATCAAAAAAGTAGTCTAGGTCAAACAACAGCTGGTGGACCAGTAGACGACGTCAAGGGTGGTCATGGCTATTATGCTAGTAATGATGAAACAATAGGAGGAGTATCCTTTATATCAGGTTACGCCGGATCAAAAGCCATAGTACATGGAGAAGTTACCAACCAACCAACCTATGATTATGTACCATATACATATAATGAAGAAACAGATGAATATGAATATGAAAGCATAGATGAAACAATTCGTTATAAATTCTATGACGGAATAATGTTACCAGGAGTTCAAGCAGGAGATGGTAAAGCCAAAATAGAAAGATTGGTAGTCACAACAGATGAAGTTACCACTCTCCCAAGAAGAAATAGTAAATTGAATAACGTTCGATATATTAAGGATTGTGTAGAAGACGGAGCAGAAACAGTATTTTCCGCAATAGCCGAAGTTACTTATAATAAAAATCCAGATGTTGCTTTTTCAAAACCAATTACAGCAGCAGGTAATTGTAAAACAGTAGATTTAGAAGGAAACTACCAATTAGACGAAATAGCTGTTTGGCACGTAAATGGAGATGGTAAAGACTTTAAAAATCATACCATAGAAGTATCTGCTAATAATACAGATTGGTTAACAATCAAAGGATTAGCCCCTGATACCGTTTATTCAGAAACAGAAACAGTAACAGGAACCCATATATCAGCCTATCAGTATGATTCAACTCAAGAAATTCCCAAAGTTGGTAATTACTATATATTACCAGTATTAAGTGAAAATAAAGTAATCTCAGCCAATGAAAGTGCTGAAACCGATTCAGGACCTATTAAAATAGATAATATGAATGGTTTAAAAAGACAAATCTGGGCAATAGAATTGATAACCGATACCAATATAAATCCCGACTTAGCAAATAAAGAATATAAGATAACAGAATTATCAAGAAATAAAGCCCTAAGTATTTATGAAGATGAAAACATGACAAACAATCATATTTCAGCTAATGCTATTTTTAATACATATGCCAGAAATACACCACAAATTTGGAAAGTAATTCCAGCCGGAAATGATACTTATTACATAAGGACTATAGAAAATAGTTCTAATCCACTTGCTCCATCAGGAAATATCTTCCCTCAAACAAACCAAGGCTTGTCAGAGAATTATAATAATCTATTAATTGGAAAAAATAATCCAAGTACTCAAAGATTTAGATTAATATCAGTTGATTATAGTAGTAACGAATAAAAGTTACTACTTTTTTTAGCACTCTACTATTGACAAGTGCTAAAAAAGAGAGTATTCTATACTTAGCACTTAAGTGAAAATAGTGCTAGGAGGTTGGAGTTATGTTGACAGAAAGACAAAACAAGATCTTAAAACTAATAGTTGAAAGATACATCAAAGACCCAATTCCAGTAGGCTCAAAAGTAATTTCGAGAGAACTCAATTGCTCAAGCGCTACTGTTAGAAATGAAATGGGAGAACTTGAAAAGAATGGCCTATTAGAGAAAACTCACACATCATCTGGAAGAGTTCCGAGTGAAGCAGGTTATCGTTATTATGTTGATAATCTAATGGAATTAAAAAAGATGAACGGAGAAGATATGTTAAAATTACAAATCGTTTTTCGAAATCAACAACTAGCCTTATCAGATGTAATTACCAAAAGTTTACAAGTAATATCTGATATGATGAATTATACAACCGTAGTTTTAGGTTCAAAATCTCATGAGAATCTTCTAAAACAAGTAGAAGTAATTCCGATTGATGAAGAAAACTTAACAGTAATAATTGTGACAGATAAAGGACATGTAGAACATAAAAACATAAAACTACAAAATGTTTCTTTAGATGAAATTAAGAAAACGGTTAGTTTAATAAATAATTTAATAGCTGGAACTCCTATCGATGAAATATCTAAAAAATTAGAGTTTGAAATCAAACCAATCATAGGAAACTATGTAAAACAACATGAGCAACTATATAATGCTTTCTATAATGTATTTACAGATTTTACCAATCAAGAAGTGAGCATTATGGGTCGCCACAAAATGCTAGAGCAGCCTGAATTTTCTACCAATATAGATAAAATTAAAAATGTCTTTCATAAATTGGAAGATGAAGAATTATTAAGAAACATTGAAGAAGATGATGATAATAATATTAAAGTTTATATTGGAAAAGAAAATAATATTGATAACGATGTAACAGTCATTCAGACAAAATTTAAAAAAGGTTCAGAAGAAGGAACAATTGCTATTATAGGACCTAAAAGAATGGAATACGATCGTGTTATGGGCTTGCTAGAGTATATGAAAGAGAATATTGAAAGGTAGGATTTTATGGCAAAAAAAGAAAAACATAATGAAAATCCAGTAGAACCAGAAGTACTGGAAGAAACAAAAGAACTAGAACAAGATACTAAGCTTAATAACGAAATGTTAAAGCTTGAAGCTGAAATACAAAGATTAACAGAAGATAATAAAATTCAACAAGAAAGAGTAAAAATAGCTCAAGCTGAACTTGTTAATTACCGTAAAAGAAAAGATGAAGAAACAGCTAATACCATTAAATATGCTAATCTTGACTTAATCAAAGATTTATTAAACGTAGTAGATAATCTTGAAAGAACTATTGAAAATAATAATGTTTCAGATGAAGTTAAGAAATATCAAGATGGAGTTCGCTTAATATATGATAATTTGACAAGTACTTTAAAAGCTTATGGTGTAGAAGAAATTAATCGTGTTGGACAAGTATTTGATCCTAGATATGAACAAGCCCTTTTAACAGAATGTGTAGAAGATAAAGAAGATGATGTTGTCTTAGAGGTTTTATTAAAAGGATATATGTTAAAAGGTCGAGTAATTCGTCCAGCATCTGTAAAAATAAATCAAAAATAAAGGAGAGATAAATTATGGGAAAAATAATAGGAATAGACTTAGGAACTACTAACTCATGTGCTGCAGTCTTAGAAGCAGGAGTTCCAAAAATTATACCAAATCCTGAAGGAGGAAGAACAACTCCATCAGTAGTAGCATTTAAAAAAGGAGAAAAGATTGTTGGAGAATCAGCTAAAAGACAAGCTCTAACAAATCCAAATACAGTAAGTTCCATTAAAAGAAAAATGGGAACTGATGAAAAAGTAAAACTAGAAGGAAAAGAATATACACCTGAACAAATTTCAGCAATGATTTTAAGTTATATTAAAGATTATGCTGAAGCTTATTTAGGAGAAAAAGTAGATAAAGCAGTTATTACAGTTCCAGCATACTTTGAAGATGCCCAAAGACAAGCAACTAAAAATGCTGGTAAAATTGCTGGTTTAGAAGTAGAAAGAATCGTTAATGAACCAACAGCTGCAGCTTTATCTTATGGACTTGAAAAAGAAAACGCTCATACTATTTTAGTATATGACTTAGGTGGAGGTACCTTTGATGTATCCATCCTAGAATTAGGAGACGGAGTATTTGAAGTAAAATCAACAAATGGTAATAACCACTTAGGTGGAGATGATTTTGATAATAGAATTATAGATTACTTAGTAAAAGAATTCAAAAAAGAAAACGGAATAGATTTAACTAAAGATAAAATGGCTATGCAACGTCTAAAAGAGGTTGCTGAAAAAGCTAAAAAAGATTTATCTGGAATGGTATCAACTCAAATATCAGCTCCATTTATTGCTAAAGGAGACGATGGAGAACCAGTTCACTTAGATATGACTTTAACAAGAGCTAAATTTGAAGACTTAATCTCTGACTTAGTAGAGTCAACTATTGAACCAGTTAGAAAAGCTATCAAAGATGCTAAAATGACTAAAAAAGATATTGATAAGATCTTATTAGTAGGTGGATCTACTCGTGTTCCATTAGTATATGAAACAATTACAAAAGAATTAGGAAAAGAACCATCACGTGAAGTTAACCCAGATGAAGCTGTTGCTATGGGAGCAGCTATCCAAGGTGGAGTTATTTCTGGAGATGTTAATGATATTGTTTTACTTGATGTTACTCCATTATCATTAGGAGTAGAAACATTAGGTGGAGTTATGACTACCTTAATTCCAAGAAATACAACTATTCCAACATCTCACTCAGAAGTATTCTCAACAGCTGCCGATAATCAACCAGGTGTTGATATTCATATCCTTCAAGGTGAACGTCCAATGGCTAATGATAACAAGACATTAGGTAACTTTAGACTTGATAATATTCCACCAGCACCACGTGGAGTACCACAAATTGAAGTTAAATTCGATATTGATGCTAATGGTATCGTTAACGTTACTGCTAAAGACTTAGGAACTAATAAAGAACAATCAATTACCATTACAGCAACAACGAACTTAAGTGAAGAAGAAGTAGAACGTATGCGTAAAGAAGCAGAAGAAAATAAAGAAGAAGACGACAAGAGAAAAGAAGAAGCAGAAATTAAAAATGATGCTGAACAACTAGTATTCCAAACAGAAAAAGCTATTAAAGATTTAGGCGATAAAGCTGATAAGAAAGAAGTAGAAGAAGCTGAAGACTTAATTAAAGACTTAAAGAAAGCTCTAGAAAAAGGCGATATCGAAGAAATTAAAGAAGAAAAAGATAAATTACAAGAAAAAGCTGTTTCAATTGCTAGCAAAGTATATGAACAAGCAGCTAAAGAAAGACAAGCTGAACAAGAAAGCAGCAATGAAGAAGCACCAAAAGAAGATAAAAAGAGCAAAAAAGACGATGATGTAGAAGAAGCAGATATCGAAGAAGAATAATAAAAAAGTAGTCCTTTTGGACTACTTTTACGAGAAAAGGATGTGATAAGGTGGCCACAAAAAAAGACTACTATGAAGTACTAGGAGTATCAAAGACAGCAACCGCCGATGAAATAAAAAGTGCTTATCGTAAGAAAGCTAAACAATTTCACCCAGACTTAAATAAAGATGACCCTAATGCGGCAGAGAAATTCAAAGAAGTTCAAGAAGCCTATTCCGTATTATCAGATGATAATAAGAGAAAAATGTATGATCAATTTGGTCATGCCGGAGTAAACTCAGGAGCCTCTGGAAATCCATATGCCGGTGGTTATACAAACTTTGATGCCTCAGACTTTGACTTTGGAGATATCTTTGATACTATCTTTGGAGGATCAACTGGCTTTGGTGGTTTCGGGGGATTTGGAGGAAGAAGAGATTCTACTCCTCGTGCCACTAGGGGTAGTGATATCTTAATGAGAATGGACTTAGATTTTGAAGAGGCTATTTATGGATGTGAGAAGAAATTTAATATAGATGTTGTAGAAGATTGTGATGAATGCCATGGCCATGGTGGTTTTGATAGGGAAGAGTGCTCTGAATGTCATGGAACTGGAACAATTACCTCTCAACAACAAACAATATTAGGCTCATTTATGTCAAAAACAACTTGTCCAAAATGTCATGGTCTAGGAAAAACATATAAAAGAAAATGTAGTGAATGTAATGGTAAAGGAAAATTAAAGAAAAATAAAAAGATAACTATCTCTATCCCAGCAGGAATAAATACTGGTGACCGTCAAAGAGTAAGTGGAAAAGGAAATCCAGGAACCAATGGTGGAACAAATGGAGATTTATATATCGAATTTATAGTTAGTGAACATAAATACTTTGTAAGAGAAAACGATGATATCTTTATCGAAGTACCATTAACCATAACAGAATCTATATTAGGCTGCAAAAAAGATATTCCAACACTATATGGAAATGTAAAAATAAATATTCCAGCCGGAACAGATAGTGGAGATAAACAACGTATTAAAGGAAAAGGTGTTAATAATGAATATCGTCATCATAAAGGAGATATGTATTTAATCTTTAAAGTATATACTCCTAAGAAACTAACAAGAGAACAGAAAGCCTTAATTGAAAAACTAGATGAAACTGATTTAAACACATCAGAGATAAAAGAATTTGATAAGTTCACAAGAGAGAATAGATAGTATTCTCTCTTTTTTTGATGTAAAAAATAAAAATAGTATATATGTTTTTATTTAGATATGATATAATTCAAATTAGAGAATGAAAAGGGCAAATATCGATTAAGGAGGAAAATATGGAAAACACAAAAATCAAAGTTGGTATTTTGCCTAACCAGTTTTTGAAGTCAGATGGAACTTTTGACAAAGAAGAGGCAATCAAATTATCTGGTAAAATTGCAGGTGAATGCTATGACAAAGAGGGATTTGCACACTTAGTAAATGAGCCAGAACAAAAGACTATGCGTAGAGTTGATATGACATTAAATATTGGTCACCATAGCGTTTATGATCATATATGGATTAGTTTCAATTTACAAAACATACCCAAAATCTTAGCCATGGTGATTAATAATGAACATCAATATACAACTAGTGAAAAATCAGCTAGGTACACACCAGTTATTAAGCAAGAGGGATCTATTATAACAGATGAAGAAGAAAGATTATATAATAAATGGCTTGAAATATTCAAATTAAAAATAAAATCAAAATATGGGTATATTTATAATGATTCAAAAATACAAAAATTAGCCCAAGAAAATGCAAGATATTTAGTTACTGTATTTATGCCTACTCAAATGATTTATTCTACTTCATTACGTCAAATTAATTATATTGTATCTTGGATGCAAAAGTATATTAAAAATGCTGATATGAACAATGAATTTGAAAAAAAATTAGCTTCTTCTATGAGAGAATTAATTAACGAACTTGGAAATGTTAATGTATTAGAAGATAGATTACTAAAAAATAAAAAGCATCTAAGTTTATCATTATTTGGAGAAAACCTAGATGAAAAAGAAGAGCATTTTGGAGATTGTTATTCTACCACATATAAAGGATCTTTTGCTCAATATGCACAAGCACAAAGACACAGAACGCTAGATTATCAGTTAGAAATGTTAGATGAAAAAGAATATTTTATTCCACCAATTATTGCGGATGATCCAATGTTAGTTGATGAATGGCTTGGTGATATGCAAATTGTTAAAGGAGTAAATCCACAAGGTGAATTGGTAAGAATTTATGAAACTGGAAGTTATAATAATTTCATATTAAAATGTAAAGAAAGATTATGTTCAGCAGCTCAACTTGAAATAATGTTACAAACAAAGGATAATCTCTTAAAATATAAAAAGGCTTTAGAGGAATCTAATAATCCACTTGCTAAGGATATTGAAAAGTATTCACATGGAGCAAGGTGTACCTTCCCTGACTTTGAATGCCAAGCAGATTGTAATTTCAAAGAAGGAAAAACATTAGTAAGAAAAATATAGTTTAATTATAAGACAAAAAATTGTGAAAGGAAGAAATAATATTTCTTTCTTTTTTATAGTAAAATAATTAAATGTATGATAATATTATTCTTGTAATAGAGAGGTATTATAATGATAAGTAATTTTATAAATTTAATACAAAATAACATTGGTTATAGCGAATATGGAAATTTTGGAGACCTATTATATATTATTCTTTTTATTATCTTGATTGCTCTTTTAGTTATAATATTAGAATTTGTTATAATAGGATTATTTTTAAATAAATATAATAAACTGCTATATGGGGAAGGATCTATCTTAGCCTTTATACCATTAGCTCAAACCTATCTTTTAGGAAAATTAGCTTTTAATAAATTAGTTGGTATTATCATGGTAGCAATAAGCCTCTTACCATATTTATCTATACCCAAAAATGATTATATACTATCAGTAGGAGAATTTTCAGGAGCTGCCAGATTTTTCATTCTGATTTATGCAATTATAAAATATAACAGAATAAAGAAAGGAATTATATCAAAAGAAGAGGCTGCTTTTCAATCTGATCAATATAGTTTTATAACTAAAAGTGAAACAAATGTCCAAACTCAAAGTAATAAAACTCGCTTTTGCCGAAACTGTGGGGCTCAATTAATACCTGAATCTTCATTTTGTCAAAATTGTGGACAATCAATTGAAAAATAAGAGAATTGTCGAATTATTATAGAAAAAGAATAATAAATATGCTATTATAAAATAAATAAAACGAAAAAAAGGAGGGAGAAAAAAATGACAAATTCAGAGATTAAACAATGGGCAAAAGAGAAAATAAAAGGAAAATGGCTTTCAATCTTACCAGCTATCTTTGTAGCAAGTTTATTAACTGGTCTAACACTTGGTAGTAGTTATTCTAGTGTGACAGGAACTTTTAGTTCAGGTTATAATGTAGGATGGATTTTCTACTTTGTACAAATTGGATTAGTTGCTTACATGGTTAAATTTATCAATGATCAACCAGTTGAATTTAAAGATATCTTTAACTATAGCAAAGATTTTGGTAGAGCAATTGGTGCAGTATTATTACAAGCACTATATGTTTTCTTATTTGCATTATTATTAATAATTCCTGGAATTATGAAATTAATAGCATACTCTTTAGTTCCATATTTAATGGCAGATGACAAATATGATAATTTAGGACTTAAAGAATTACTTACTAAGAGTGAAGAAATGATGAATGGACATAAAATGGATTACTTCATGTTAAATCTAAGTTTCATTGGATGGCATATTCTAGCAATATGTACATTAGGAATCTTAGAAATATGGGTAATTCCATATCAAACAACTGCTTCTACTAAGTTCTTAAATGACATTAAAGTAAGTAATGAATAAAGAAAACCAATTCAAAATGAATTGGTTTTTTATTTATAAGGAAAGTGCGTTTAAAATAACTGCTTGACAACCGAACAAATGTATTATATTTTAAATTTAGGAGGTTTGGTATATGTATAAAACATTTAGATTTCGTATGTATCCTAATGATAATCAAATTG